>CAZPPH010000023.1:0-10933 GCA_964588375.1 uncultured Rhodobacterales bacterium
ATGGTCGGGCTAGCAGGATTCGAACCTGCGACCTTCCGTCCCCCAGACGGACGCGCTAACCAGGCTGCGCCATAGCCCGACGGACGGGGTTCTGACCGAATTCCGGGGCAGGGGCAAGGGCGGAAAACCACGGCGCTTCAGGCCGACGCCCGGGCCGGGAGCTTGTCTTTCAGAAGCGCGAGAGCGCCGCGGTTGCGCGCGAGATATTCCCGGTCGGCGATCCGAACCCGCGCGGCGATGCCGGGCACGCCGGGATAGGCGGTATCGTCGTCTTCGGGATCGGTTTCGGGTACGTCGGGGGTTTCCGGAATCGCCGGGGCCGGCTCGCCGGGAGCCTCGGCTGCCGGTTCCGAAGCGGGCAGGGGAGCTTCCTGCCCGGCCGGCTCCTCCGCTGGAGTCTGCGGCCCGGCGGGTGCCGGCGCGGCCGGCTCGGGCGAAGAGGCCGGCGGCTCGGGGGAAACCGCTTCGGCCGGGGGCGCGGGCGGTGCGGTATCGGCGGCCGGCGCCACGGCCTCTGGGCCTTGCTCGGAAACCTCGACCGCCGTCGCCTCGATCACGTCTTCTTCGGACCATTCGTCTTCCGCCGCCATTCCGTCGAGCGGCTTCGACAGCGCGGCCACGTGCTTCACGCCCTTTTCCCGCAGGAGCTTCTGCGCGCCGCGGATCGTCATTCCGTCGTCGTGCAAGAGCCGCTTTATGCCGCCGATGAGCGCCATGTCGCTCGGGCGATAATAGCGCCTCCCGCCGGCGCGTTTCACCGGCTTGATCTGTACGAAGCGGCTCTCCCAGAACCGCAGCACGTGGGTCGGCACGCCAAGCCAGTCGGCGACTTCGGAGATCGTCCGGAACGCCTCGGGAGACTTCTCCATGTGCGGTTACGCGCCCTTGTTGCCGGCCGCCACACGATCCTTCATGAGGTGCGAAGGCCGGAAGGTGAGTACCCGGCGGGGATGGATCGGCACTTCCTCGCCGGTCTTGGGGTTGCGCCCGATCCGGGCGGCCTTCTCGCGTACGCTGAAAGTGCCGAAGGACGAGATCTTGACCGTCTCGCCACGCACGAGGCTGTCGGACATGTGCTGCAGGACGCTTTCGACGAGTTGGGCGCTTTCGTTGCGGCTCAGCCCGACTTCGCGGAAGACGGCTTCACTGAGATCCATTCGTGTCAGTGTTTTTTCGCCCATGCCTGTCCCCGTCGTTAACTTTCAAGTCACCATGAGCGCGGGGATTTTCCGAGTCAATATCAAGGGTTTGCGAAGGGCGCTTGACGGCGATTACCAGCGCAGCACCACGGCCCCCCAGGCCAGCCCGCCACCGATCGCCTCGGTGACCACGACATCGCCCTCGCTGATCTGCCCGCGGGCGCGGCCGACGGAGAGGGCAAGAGGTATCGAGGCGGCCGAGGTATTGCCGTGGTCCTGAACGGTGACGACGACCCGGTCCATGCCGAGGCCCATCTTTGACGCGGTCGACTTGATGATGCGGAGGTTCGCCTGATGGGGGACGATCCAGTCAACGTCCGCGCTTTCAAGCCCGGCTTTCTCGAGCGCGGTTTCGGCGGTTTTCGCAAGTTTCTCAACGGCATGGCGGAAGACCTCGCGGCCTTCCATGCGCAGGTGCCCGGTGTTGTCGGTCGAGACCCCGCCGTCGACGTAGAGAATGTCGCGGTAGCGTCCGTCGGAATGCAGGTCGACCGACAGCACCCCCCGGTCGGCGGAGGTTCCGGCGCCCTCCGCTGCCTCGAGAATCATCGCGCCGGCTCCGTCGCCGAAAAGCACGCAGGTCGTGCGGTCCTGAAAGTCGAGGATCCGGCTGAACGTCTCCGCCCCTATCACCATCACGCGGCGCGCCTGCCCGGAGGAGATGAGGGCGTTGGCGTTGGCGAGCCCGTAGACGAACCCCGCGCAGACCGCCTGGACGTCGAAGGCGAAGCCGCTTTCCATCCCCAATGCGCCCTGGACCATGGTCGCGGCCGAGGGAAAGGTGAGATCGGCCGTCGAGGTGGCCACGATCAGTGCGTCGAGATCCGCCGCGGAGAGGCCCGCGTCGGCCAGCGCGGCGGTCGCGGCCTTCACGGCAAGATCCGAGGTCGTCTCGCCTTCCGCGGCGAAGTGACGGCGCTCGATGCCTGTGCGGCTGACGATCCATTCGTCCGATGTGTCGAGACCGAGCGTGTCCTTGAACCAGGTGTTCGGGACCACGCGGTCGGGCAGGTAGTGCCCGACGCCCCGGACCACCGCGCGTGTCGTCATTCGCCCTGCTCGCTCTCTTCCCCAGCCCCTTGATGCGCAGTCTGACCTCTGGCTCCCATAGATGCAACCCGGGCCGCCAGCCGCTCGTTGAAGCCCGATTGGGCGAGGCGAAAGGCGAGTTTGATCGCCGCGGAGACGCCCGTGGCATCCGCCGATCCGTGGGATTTCACCACCGTTCCGTTGAGGCCCAGGAAGACGCCGCCGTTCACGCGGCGCGGGTCGATCCGCTTCTGCAGGCGGCGCAGCGAGGTCAGGGCGAGAAGGGCCGCGATGCGCGACAACGGGGTCGCGCGGAAGGCGTCGCCGAGAAACGAGCGGATCAGCCGCGCAGTGCCCTCGCCGGTCTTCAGCGCGACGTTCCCGGTGAATCCGTCGGTGACGATCACGTCGACAGTCGACTTCGGGATATCGCCGCCCTCGATGAAGCCGACATAGCTGTATCCCGCTTCCTCGGCGGCCCCGGCGATGAGGTCGCCGGCCTCCCTGATCTCGGCGCGCCCCTTCGTCTCTTCGGTGCCGACGTTGAGAAGACCTATCCGGGGTCGCTCGATGCCGAGACCGTTGCGCGCGTAGGACATGCCCATCAACGCGTACTGGAACAGGTCCGTCGCATCAGCCTTCACGTCCGCGCCCACGTCGAGCATCACGTTGAAGCCCGAAGGGTTCTCCGACGGCCACAGACAGGCGATGGCGGGCCGGTTGATGCCGGGAAGCTTGCGAAGACGGACCACGGACAGCAGCATCAGGGCCCCGGTGTTGCCACAGGACACCGCGACCTCCGCATCGCCGGCACGGACGCATTCGATCGCCGCCCACATCGAGGTGCCCTGACCATTGCGCATCACGTGGGACGGCTTGTCGTCCATCTTCACGACACCGGCGACGTCATTGATCGTAACCCGGTCCTCGAGACGCCGCTTGCGCACCAGTGGCAGAAGCTGGTCTTTCGGCCCGTGGAGGATGAACGCGATCTCGTGGTTCTTTCGCGCGGAACGCTGGATGCCGGAGACGACTGCGGCCGGACCGCGGTCCCCGCCCATGGCATCGACCGATATCACGAAGAGCCCGTCGTTCTTGGGCGTCGCTGCCCCGGTCAGGGCTTCGGAAAGGACTTCAGCGTGGGCCAAGGGCCCGACTTACGCCGCGTCTTCGTCGTCCAGATCGATCTCGTCGGCCTGGGCCACAATCTCGCGGTCATTGTAGTGCCCGCAGGAGGGACAGACGTGGTGCGGACGCCTGAGCTCGCCGCAGTTCGGACATTCCCCCGGGTTGGCCGCGGCAAGCCCGTCGTGGGCCCGACGCATGTTCCGGCGCGAGGGTGTGACTTTGTTCTGAGGGACAGCCATGTCGTTTCCTCGTGTTCTGGGCTTCGCGCCCGGGGTCGGTTTGAAGCCCTCAGCGGGACGGCCGTTAGGGGCCGCTCCGCGCTCCGTCGGGCGAGGCCGGGAACATACTGTCTTTCGACTAGGGCGCAAGGGGTTTTTCGGGGGACCAGTTCAGCTTCCGCTTCCATCGGGTCCGTCGCCGCGAAGGGCTTTCAGCGCGGCGAAGGGTCGGACGTCCTCGTCGGTCATGGGTGTCGTGCCGGGCTCGGTGAAGCTCTGCGCGCCGAGTTCCGCGCCCTCGGCCCTCGGATGGTCGGGCAGCGCCAGCGCCAGCGCCTCGCCGAGAACCGCGGCAAGATCCACCTGCCGCGGCAGCGGCTCGGCGCTGTCGTCCTCGGGCATTTCGGTTTCGCCTTCTGGCGGCGGGGCGAAGTCGGCGAGGTAGCGCCGCGCGACGGGCGTGTCGACCCGGGTGGTGACCGGATCGAGCGTGACCACGCAGTCCTGAACCGCCGTCGCCCCGAGCGTCGCTTCGAGGACCCAGTCATCCTGTCCCTGCGGCCTCAGCCGGCCTTCCAGCCGCGCCTTTCGGAGCGCTCGCAGCCCCAGATCGGCGGCGATCCGTCCCCTTCGCGCTTCGTCTGGAATGCACGAAAACGCCGTGTCCTCGCCGCGCGGCAGGCGGGCGAGATCTATCAGGGGGCCGGCAAGGGGAGGTCGATCGGTCATCGGGCGGCGTTCTTGATCCCGGGAGTGGGGTTCTGTAATGCGACGTACGGGTCGGGTGGCCGAGGTTCAAGGGGATGGACATGGGGGCGAAGACAATCGCGGCGGTTCTGGCGGTCGCTCTTCTCGTGACGGGCTGCACCCGGATCGAGCGCAGCCACGGCTACGTGCCGACCGACAACGAACTCGCCAATATCGAGGTGGGCCGCGACACGCGGGAAACCGTCTCCGTCATCGTCGGCCGGCCGAGCCTGTCGTCGCTGCGCAGCGCGAACGGCTGGTACTACGTCAAGTCGGACTACGAGACCTTCCTGTTCCGCGAGCCCGACGAGGTGAACCGCGAGGTCGTTGCGATTCTCTATTCCGACACCGGGACCGTGGCCAACATCGAGCGGTTCGGTCTCGAAGAGGGCCGGATCATCGCTCTGTCACGGCGGGTCACGGACAGCAACGTCAGCGGAATAAGCTTCCTGCGCCAGCTTCTGGGCAACGTCGGGAACTTCCGTCTGCAGGATTTCGTGGAAGAGTGAGGCCTAACCCTCTTCCGGCTCGAAGGTCAGCGCCACGCCGTTGATGCAATAGCGCAATCCCGTCGGCTGCGGCCCGTCGGGGAAGACATGCCCGAGATGCGCTTCGCACCGATTGCAGTGCACCTCGGTGCGCCGCATGAAGAGCGACCGGTCTTCGGTCTCGCCGACCATCTCGGGGTCGAGAGGCTCGTAGAACGACGGCCAGCCGGTGCCGCTTTCGAATTTCGCGTCCTGGTCGAAAAGCGGCGCGCCGCAGCAGACGCAGCGGTAGGTGCCGGGGTCCTTGGGAAAATCCTCATGGGTTCCGGCACGCTCGGTGCCATGCTTGCGGGTGACCTTGTAGGCGAGCGGGGAAAGCTCCTCTTTCCACTCCGAATCGGATTTGTTCACCTTTTCCATTCGCTCCTCCATGTCGCGCAGGCGACACATGTTGTGACTAACTCGCGTTAAGCACATAACTAGGTTTCATGCGGCGCGCAAAAAGGCATGAGGGCAGATCGGTTGACGATGGCACCGAAATATCTTGCGGCGCTCGCCGACACCGCGGAGCGGGTCGATGCATGCCTTGCCCTGCGCAGCGCGGTTTTCCGCGGTGCGGCCGGGGTGTCGGACCGCGACCGGTTCGACGAGGTCTGCGAGCACATGGCGATCGAGCGGGTCTCCGACGGCCGCGTGGTGGCCTGCTTCCGCTTCATGAGCCTCGAGCGCGGGGCGGCGGTCGACCGGACCTACTCGGCGCAGTTCTACGAACTCCCGGGGCTGCGGGACTTCGCGGCCCCGATGATCGAGATGGGCCGGTTCTGCGTCGATCCCGGGGTGCGGGACGCCGATGTTCTCCGCGTGGCCTGGGGTGCGATGGCGCGGATCGTCGAGGCGCGGGGGGCGGGGCTGCTCTTCGGCTGTTCGTCCTTCGAGGGCACCGACGCGCAACGCTATCAAGACGCCTTCGCGATGCTGCGCGACCGCCATATCGCCCCGCCCCGCTTGCTCCCGCGCATCAAGGCGCCACGGGTGTTCGAATTCGCGCGACGTCTGAAGCGCACCGCTGACCCCAAGGCCGCCATGCGGGCGATGCCGCCGCTTCTGAAGACCTATCTGGCCATGGGCGGCTGGGTCAGCGACCACGCGGTGGTCGACCGCGACCTCGGCACGCTCCATGTCTTCACCGGGGTGGAGGTGGGCGCGATCCCCCCCGCCCGCCGCCGGTCGATTCTCGCCGGCACCTGAGGCCGGCGCTGCCGGTCGGCAAAAGCTGCGGCCATGGATGTGGTGCGGTTGCCATCCCGTCCGGCTTCGCCTAGCTCGGCAGTGACATGGCTGCGCCTCTTCTTCAACTCAGCGACATCGCCCTGACCTGGGGCGGCGACCCGGTATTCGCCGGGCTGGACCTCGTCATTCAGCCCGGTGACCGGCTGGCACTGGTGGGCCGGAACGGTTCGGGCAAGTCGACGCTTCTGAAGGTCATGGCAGGCGAACTCGAGCCCGACGCGGGCGTTCGGGTGCTCTCGCCCGGCACCACCGTCGCCGCGCTTCCCCAGGAGCCCGACATGTCGGGGTTCTCGACGCTGGGCGACTTCGCCTCGCGTGCCCTCGACGTCTCCGAGGGCTGGCGGGTGGAGGCCGCCGCCGAGGGCATCGGCATCGACCTCGCTCTCGACCCCTCGCGCGCCTCGGGCGGTGAGCGACGGCGGGCTGCGCTGGCGGGTCTGGTGGCTTCCGACGCCACCCTTCTCCTGCTCGACGAGCCGACCAACCATCTCGATATCCGCGCGATTCTCTGGCTGGAGAACTGGCTGGCGGGGACCCGATCCGCCTTCGTGCTGATCTCCCACGACCGCGCCTTTCTGAGCCGCCTCAGCCGGGGCACCCTCTGGCTCGACCGGGGCACGGTGCGCCGGCAGGACCGGGGGTTCGCCGAGTTCGAGGCATGGCGCGACAAGGTCTGGGAGGAAGAAGACCTCGCGCGCCACAAGCTCGACCGGAAGATCAAGGCCGAGGCCCGCTGGGCGGTCGAAGGCATCTCGGCGCGGCGCAAGCGCAACATGGGCCGGGTGCGCGCCCTCGGCGAGTTGCGCGCGGCCCGCGCCGCCGAGACCCGCCGGCAGGGCACCGCGGCGATGGAGTTCGCCGAGGCCCCGCGTTCGGGCAAGCGGGTGATCGAGGCCCGGGGGATATCGAAGAGCCTCGGGGAAAGAACACTGTTTTCCGGGCTCGATCTCAAGATCGCGCGCGGCGACCGGGTGGCCTTCGTCGGCCCCAACGGGGCGGGCAAGACGACGCTTCTGAAGACGCTCACCGGCGAGATCGCCCCCGACGAGGGCGAGGTGCAGCTCGGCACGAACCTCGAACTCGCGGTGTTCGATCAGGCCCGCGCCGCGCTCGACCCGGACGCCACGCTCTGGGACGCGCTCACCGGAGACCGCGAAATGCGCGTCTCCGGCCGCGCCGATCAGGTGATGGTGCGGGGGGTGCCGCGCCACGTCGTGGGCTATCTCAAGGATTTCCTCTTCGACGAGGCGCAGGCGCGCGCACCGGTCCGCTCGCTCTCGGGCGGCGAGCGCGCACGGCTTCT
This sequence comes from uncultured Rhodobacterales bacterium, assembly GCA_964588375.1. GTDB lineage: Bacteria > Pseudomonadota > Alphaproteobacteria > Rhodobacterales > Rhodobacteraceae > JASJAR01. The sequence goes on from CAZPPH010000023.1 coordinate 7,403, forward strand.
GCTGGCGAAGCTGATGGCGCGCGAGGCGAATCTGCTGGTGCTCGACGAGCCGACCAACGACCTCGACATCGAGACCCTCGATCTCCTGCAGGAGCTTCTCGACGATTATTCCGGCACGGTGCTTCTCGTCTCCCACGACCGCGACTTCATCGACCGGGTGGCGACCCAGACCGTCGCTCTCGAAGGCGACGGCAAGGTCGCGGTCTATGCCGGCGGCTGGCAGCAGGTACAGGCGGACTGGGCCATGCCCGACGACGGCCCGAAGCCGAAACCCGCCGCGAAGGCCGGGGCAGCCGCCGAGAAATCCAGGGCCGGGCGCGCCGCCCTCACTTTCACCGAGAAGCACCGCCTCGAGACCCTCCCGCGCGAAATCGACAGGCTGGAGGCGGAGATCGGCAAGCTCGAGACTCTGCTGGCCGATCCCGGTCTCTATGCCCGCGAGCCGAAGAAGTTCGACACCGCGACAAAGGCGCTGGTCGAGCGTCAAGAGAAACTCGCGGCGTCGGAGGAGGAATGGCTCACGCTCGCCGGGAAGGCCGAGGCAGGCTGAACGGTGGGGCGTTGCCCCCCCGGCCCGATCATCTGCCGAGGCGGTGCCGCGCCTGCCGGCATCGGCCGAAAAGCATCCTCGGGGGTGAATTGGGCCCGTGTAAGGGCGCAAGAGGGGGCGGAAAGCCCCCTTGCTCAGGCCGGCATCAGGTCGAGCACGTATCCTGGAAGCGCGAAGGCCGCCTTGTGGACCTCGGGCGTGTAGTAGCGCGTCGTCAAGGCGGCCGTGCGGAAGCGTTCTTCCAGCGTTGCGAGGTCTGCTCCACGCGCTTGGCCGTCGGTGCCCCAGCCGAAAGCCATCGGGCCGCCGGCGTAGGTGGGAATCGTGGCCATGTAACAGGTCGCGTCGGTGAAGAGGGCGCGGAAGGCGCGCATCGTGTTGGTGAGTTCCCCGCCCTGAAGAAACGGCACGCCGTTCTGGGTGACGATGATCCCGCCTTCCGCGAGGCAGCGTTTCGCGCGACCGTAGAAGGTCTCGCCGAAGAGAACTTCGCCGGGACCCACGGGGTCGGTCGAATCGACGATGATGACGTCGAACCGCCGGTCGGAGCCCGACACGTAATCCGCCCCGTCGGCGATGACGAGGTTCAGGCGGGGGTCGTCGAAGGCGCCGTCCGAGAGGCTCGGGAGGTATTCCTTCGAGAATTCCACCACGCCCGCGTCGATCTCGACCATGGTCACACGGTCGACCGGGTGCTTGAGAACCTCGCGGGCCATGCCGCCGTCTCCGCCGCCGATGATCAGCACCTCCGAACAGGTTCCGTGCGCGAGGATCGGCACATGGGCCATCATCTCGTGGTAGATGTGGTTGTCGGCCTCCGTGGTCTGCACGACGTCGTCGAGGGTGAGCACGCGCCCGAAGGTCTCGTTCTCGAAAACCCGGATGCGCTGGTGCTCGGTCTCGCTGTCGTAGAGCAGACGGTCGACGCGAAGCGACTGCGCCCAGGCGGGGTGGAGCGGCTCGCGGATCCAGTCGGTCATATCGCCGTTCCGAGATTGCCGCGCCAGCCATGCTCTGGGTCGAAGCCCAGAAGCTCGCGGGCGCGATCGATCGAATAGAACGTTTCGTGTTCGGACATCTCGCGTTTCAGCGGTACGCCGGGGTAGAACCGGTCGCGGATTTCCTGGGTCGTGATCGCGACCGAGCTGTCGGCGTTGGCGATGTTGAACACCTGGTATCCGAGACCGTCGGTCTTCAGGCACCGGTCCACGGCGTGGGCGAGGTCACGGGCGTCGATATAGGCGAAGATGTTGCGGCGGCGAAGCGCCGGGTCGGTGATGTAGGCCGGGAATTGCTCTTCGTATTCATGGGGTTCTATGACGTTGTTGATGCGAAGGCCGTAGATGTCGGCCCCTGAACGGGCCTGGAAGCTGCGCGCGGTGGCCTCGTTGCAGACCTTCGACATCGCATAACTGTCGGGCGGCACGGTCGGGTGGTCCTCGTCGACCGGCACGTAATCCGGGCGCTTCTCGCCGTCCCAGAAGCAGATGCCGTAGGTCGTCTCCGACGACGCGAAGACGATCTTGCGGATGCCCGCCTTCAGCGCGGCGTCGATGACGTTGTAGGTCGAGAGCGTGTTGGTGCGAAAGGTCTCGTTGTCGGGCTTGATGAGAATGCGCGGCACGGCGGCGAAATGCACCACGGCGTCGAAGCCGGGCAGTCCGGTGCCCGGCTCGAGTTCGCCAAGGTTGGCATAGCTCTGCATCACGTCGTGGACCTGTCCGGCGTCCGTGAGATCGACGATGCGGTTGTCGGCTCCCTCGAGGGGAACGAGGTCGGCGTTGAGAATGTCGTAGCCGCGCTTGGCGAGCCATGGAACGGCGTGGCGGCCGGCCTTGCCGGAGCCGCCGGTGAAGAGAATACGCATGGTTCGGGCCTCGCTGTGCAGGACGGATCGTGGTCGTGCTTAGCGCTCTCGGCGGAAAATGAGAACCGCCGAAAGCGCCCGGCGTGATCGGGAGAAGGAAAAGCGGCGAGCCGTCCGGCTCGCCGCAACGCCCGCCACCGGATGGTGGCCGGCCGCCTCAGAAGTTGAACTGCGCCGAGGTCTGCAACCGGCTTGCATTCGCGCTGCCGCCGCCGAAGATCTCGCGGGTGCCGTCGATGTATTCCACCGCGAAGGTGGCGCGCTCGGTCGGCATGAATGACAGGTTCAGGTGGACGGTCTCGAGGCTTCTTGTGTCTCCCGCGTTGCCCTGGTCGTTCTCGCGCTTGCCGTAGACGACGCCCGCGCGCCATTGTTCGCCGAAATCCTGGCTGAGGCCGAAGGTGTAGCCGCTGGTGTCGATGGCCGTGTCGGTGCCGCCGATGGTCGCCACGTCGTCGCCGCCGAACACCATGTAGGACGAGATCGCCTCGCCCGTCGTGTATTGCGCCTGGACGCTGCCGCCCTCCCAGAGCTGGGCGTTGCCCGAGAGATTGATGCCATAGCCGTCGAAGGAGGCGCCGTTGAAATCGACCTGGGTGTAGATCGCGGCGGCCTTCAGGAAGAACCGGTCGCCGGTATAGCTGAGGGCCGCTGTATAGGCGGGGTCGCTCGACGTGCCGGCGGGGTCCTCGATGGAGACCGAGGCCGAGAAGTCGTCGCCGAACGGCAGGGTGTAGCGTGCCTGCATGAGCCGGGCGAAGGGAATGCCGGCGGGGCCCTGGAAATCCACCGTGGCCGGGTAGCTCTCGATCGGCATGAAGTTGGTCCAGGTCTGGCCGACGAGCACGTTTCCGAGTGCCCCGTAGGCGTGGCGCAGCCGGAACGTGCCGCCCCCGTCTCCGAAGAGATCGCCTTCGAGCCGGATGGTGAGGTCGCCGTAGGAGGTCGGCGTCGTCGAGCGGAAGCCGAGGCGTGACTGGAAGGCATGTCCGCGGAAATTCGATCCGGTGGCGCCGCCCGGGGTGAGTGAGCCGAGGCCGAAGATGGTGTTGCCGAGGTCGCTGTCGAAGTCGAAGATCAGGTCGCCCTTGACGTAGCCGTAGATCTCGAAATT
>CAZPPH010000023.1:11033-28478 GCA_964588375.1 uncultured Rhodobacterales bacterium
GGCCTCTGCTTCGAGCGCCTGGACGCGGGTTTCGAGGGTGTCGACCCCCTGGGCGGCGAGGCCGTGGCTTTGCGCCGTCAGGGCCGCTGCGGCGACGGTGGCGAGTGTCATCTTTCTCGAATTTGTCATGATGCGCTGACTCCCTTTGAAGGCCGGCCCGGCTTACGGGCGGGCAAGGGAAGCGTGGCATGCCATGGCATACACGCGGTTTCACTTTGTCAGGATTTGTCGTGAACGGCCGTGCATCGGGCAGGAGACGGGACGTGTGACCTCGCTGCCGCAACCTTCTCCCGGTTGCGCGCGGTCGCTCTATTCATTCCAGCGACAGACCTCAGACGAAAAGGAGCAGGGCGGTGAGATAGGCGAGGTAGGCCAGCAGCAGCGTCGCTCCCTCCCGCCGGCCCACGCGCCAGCCGGTGACGGCGAAGACGACGAGCGCGAGGGTGGCCGCCGCCATGACCCAGAGGTCGAAGCCGATGACGCTGTCGGGCACGGGCAGGGGGCTGACGAGGGCGGTCACGCCGAGGATCCCCAGAAGGTTGAAGATGTTCGAGCCGACGATGTTGCCGAAGGCGACGTCGCCCTGCCCCCGCCGCGCCGCGACGATCGAGGTGACGAGTTCGGGCATCGACGTGCCGATGGCGACGATCGTCAGGCCGATGACCGTTTCGGACAGTCCCGCGAGGCGGGCGATGTCGATCGCACTCGCCACCAGAAGGCGCGCGGCGAAGATCGTGAGCGCGAGGCCGCCGACGGCGCGCAGGAGCGAGACGGCGAGGCGTTCGGACCGTTCGGGGGCGACGGTCTCGGCCTCGGCGGCGTAGACCGCGGCGGCGGGGGTGCCGTCGCCGGCCTCCTGCCGGAAGGCGAGGAGGAGAAAGCCCGCGAGACCGGCGAGAAAGACCGTGCCTTCGAGAGCGCCGAGATTGCCGCGGCTCATCGCGAGGATGGCGAGCGCCGTGGCGAGGACGAGGACGGTGCCGTCGCGCCGGAAGGCAGCGGGGTCGACCGAGATCGGCCTGAGAAGGGCGGCGATGCCGAGGATCAGGAGGATGTTGCCGATGTTCGAGCCGACGACATTGCCGATGGCGATGCCGGGCGAACCCCGGAATGCGGCCTGCAAAGAGGTGACGAGTTCGGGCGCGGAGGTGCCGAAGCCCACCACGGTGAGACCGATGACGAGCGGCGAGACGCCGAGGCGGCCAGCCAGCGCCACCGCGCCGCGTACGAGCTGTTCGCCACCGACGAGAAGTCCGGCGAAGCCGACAAGCAGAAACAGGATGTCCGTCACGGTACGAAAAGCTCCAAGGGGCGCACCGACTGGCGCCGCGCCGAGATGAGACTGCGGGACAATGCGATCAGGAGGCGGCCGGGAAGGCAGTTTTGCGACGCGGTATGGCGGGGCGTCGTGCGCCCCGCCCGCTGTCAGGCGGCCGCGCTTTCGGTTACGAGCCCGTCGCCGCGCAAGAGCTCCTTGACCCGAACGTCCTCGGTGCCGAAGGCGCGCTTCAGAACCGGTACGGCCGCATGGGGGTCGGCGTCGCCGCACATGAAGACGTCAAAGGCGCCGTAGCCGATCTCGGGCCATGTGTGGACCGAGATGTGGGACTCCGCCAGCACCGCCACGCCCGAGACCCCCTGGGGGCTGAACTTGTGGGTATGGATGTGCAGGAGCGTCGCGCCGCAGTCCACCACGCAGTCGCGGAACGCCTGCTGGATGCGCGCCTCGTCGTCGAGGCCGTGGCCGTCGACCACCTCGATGATCAGATGGGTGCCCGCGAAGATCCGTCCGTCGCGACGGATGAAATGGTCCTCGCGGTCCTCGTCGAGAACATCGCGGGTCGTGTCTGTGATGTCGTACGCAGCCTCGCGGCTGCGGAGATCTTCCGCATGGGCGCCTGTCTCCAGACCGATCCCCAGTTGGAAGAGGTTGGCGCCGTCATGCATGGCACGCCCCTTCTAATCCAGTAGATGTCATGTCCAGAGGCCCTTAGCGCCCCCCGGGGATGTAACCCCCGGGTTGGGATCGGTACCTCGCTCGCGAAACGGCAGATAGGGGTGGGGCGGATTCGGTGCAAGGAAATTCGGGAACGGAGCGAAAAATTTCGTCCTCCGTGGGCCCGAAAAGTGAGGTATTATAGTACCTTATTTTTAAGCCATTGATCCATATGGGGTTTTGGCCATAACGCGATCTTGACGGGGAGTGGGAAATGCTTAGAACCACGCCATCCGGTCACCCTTCGACATCAGGTCAAAGACATATGAAAACCTTCACCGCAACGCCTGCGGAGATCGACAAGAAATGGATCCTGATCGACGCCGAGGGCGTCGTTCTGGGCCGGCTCGCGTCGATCGTCGCGAACCGCCTTCGCGGCAAGCACAAACCGACGTTCACGCCGCACATGGACATGGGCGACAACGTCATCGTCATCAATGCCGACAAGATCCAGCTCACGGGCAACAAGCGCGAGAAGCCGAACTACTGGCACACCGGCTTCCCCGGCGGGATCAAGAGCCGCACCACGGGGCAGATCCTCGAAGGCAAGCACCCCGAGCGGGTCGTGATGCAGGCGGTCAAGCGCATGCTTCCCGGCAACCGGCTGTCGCGCCAGCAGATGACCAATCTGCGCGTCTATGCGGGTGCCGAGCATCCGCACGAGGCGCAGAGCCCGGATGTGCTGGACGTGAAGTCGATGAACAAGAAAAACACGAGGGGCGCTCAGTGATGGCCGACGAACTCAATTCCCTCCAAGAGCTGGGGTCGGTCGCAGAGGCGACCCCGGTCGCCGAGCCGGTCGCGCCGCAAGAGCCCGTCCGGGACGCGCTCGGCCGCTCCTACGCCACCGGCAAGCGCAAGGACGCCGTGGCGCGGGTCTGGATCAAGCCCGGCTCGGGCAAGGTGACCGTCAATGGCAAGCATATCGACACCTATTTCGCTCGGCCCGTTCTGCAGATGATCCTGCGCCAGCCATTCCAGGTGGCCGGTGTCGAAGGTCAGTTCGACGTGCAGGCCACGGTCAAGGGCGGCGGCCTTTCGGGCCAGGCGGGCGCGGTGAAGCACGGTATCTCCAAGGCGCTCCAGTTCTACGAGCCGAGCCTGCGCCCAGCCCTGAAGGCGGCGGGCTTTCTCACCCGTGACAGCCGGGTCGTGGAACGCAAGAAGTACGGCCGCGCCAAGGCGAGAAAGAGTTTCCAGTTCTCCAAGCGTTGACGCAGAAGACGCAGCGGGACGAGGGATGGGCGCGGGCTTCGGCTCGCGCCCGTTTCGTTTTCGCCGCGGGGTCGCGAAGCCGGAGAGGGTTCCGCCCCCGGTGCCCCGCCGGGCGTTCTTCCGACGCAGCTCCGGGAAGGCGAACGACGGTCAGCCCGGCCCGGCTTCGGGACGTTGCAGGTCCGCCGCGTTCAGAAGCTTCACTTCGCGCTGCGGGAAGGGGATGGCTATGCCCTGCTCCTTGAAGGCGTCCCAGAGCGCGAGATAGACGTTGCCGCGAATGTTGGTCAGCCCGCCCGTCGGGTCGCGGATCCAGAACCTCAGGATGTAGTCGACAGAGCTGTCGCCGAAGGCGGTTATGTGGCAGACCGGCGGGCGGTCCGGTAGCACCCGGTCGACGGATTTCGCCGCCTCGACGGCGATGCGGCGCACAACATGGGGATCGCTGGCGTAGGCGGTGCCGAAGTGGATGTCGAGCCGCACGAGTTCGTTCGAATGCGACCAGTTCACCACCTGGTTGGTGATCAGGTCCTCGTTCGGAATGAGGTATTCCTTGCCGTCGCGCGTGGTGATCGAGACGTAGCGCGCCCCGAGCGAGTTGATCCAGCCGAAGGTGTCTCCGAGCGAGATCACGTCGCCGGGCTTGATCGACTTGTCGACGAGGATGATGAAGCCCGACACGATATTCGAGACGACCTTCTGCAGCCCGAAGCCGAGGCCCACGCCGATGGCGCCCGAAAGGACCGCGAGGCCGGTAAGGTCGATGCCGGAGGCACGCAGGCCGATCACGATGGCTGCGCCGAAAAAGCCGACCTGCAGGACCTTTACGAGTAGGACACGCATCGACGGCGACAAGTCTTCGCTGGTCTCTATGCGGTTGGAGGCGGTGCGGGACGCGAGACTTGCGAGAAAGAACAGCAAGGCGAGGGTGAGGGCGGCCTGCAGGATGATCCAGACCGAGATGCGCATCTCGCCCAAGGAGAAGGCGATGCCGTCGAGAAGTGCCACCGCGTCTTCGGTGAGACCGAGAATCCGGAGTGTCACCCACGTCCAGGCGCCATATTTGACGGCGCTCCGCAGGGTGGCGTTGCGGATGAGACGCGAGGCCAGCGCCACGATCAGCCAGGCGAGCGCCAGGTTGCCGATGATACCGAGTATGTAGCTGCGCGAGGGCCAGGTGATCTCGCGCATGACCGCCACGGTGAGGCCGATGAGGAGGACGAAGAAGATCCCCCGCAGGCGGCGGTGGAACGCGACGAGAATGCGCATGCGCCACGCCGGCCAGCCCGTTCGGGAGCGCATCCAGGCGTGAATGCGGGGAGCGATGGCGCGGCGCAGAAGATGCGCCGCGAGAAACAGCGCAAGGGCGATGCCGAACTGGTAGGCCACCCACGGGCGCAGCAGCGCATCGAGCGTCCCGGTGCCCCAGGTGAAGAATGCCTCGAGAAACTCCGCGATGCGGCGCTCGAGATCGGGCGGTGTGGTCGGCTCCATGAGCTCCCCGTTTCCCGGAAGACTGGCACGGGGCGCGACGGAGGTCAAAGCGGCGCCAGGGTTGCGGCGGCAGCGGGACGGCGGCGCGGTTTCGATCTTGTGACCGGCGATGTTTCCGGCTCAACTGGACGACGAACCGACCCCGGGGGCGAGATGGACGACGAGGCGCGGCGCGGTCTGCTGCTGATCTCACCGACAGCGCTTTATGCAATCGCGCTGCTCGCGATGCCGCTTTCGGCGGTGCTGGCGATTTCATTCGCCACGCAGGATTTCCTGACCATCGACTGGACGCCGACGCTGGCGAACTACGCCGAGGCGGTCTCCGAACCGCTCTATCAGCAGCTCTTGTTGCGCTCGGTGATGATCGCAGGTGCGGTGACATTGGCGACGGTGCTCCTCGCGTTCCCGGTGGCCTACTACGTGAGCTTCCATGTCGAGCAGTCGCGAAAGTCGCTCTGGCTCTTTCTCATCACCATCCCGTTCTGGACGAGCTATCTCATCCGGGTGTTTCTCTGGAAGGTGATCCTCGGGTTCAACGGAGTTTTCAACTCCTCCCTGCTGGGGCTTGGAATCATTGAGGAACCCCTGTCGTTCCTTCTCTACAATGCGAATGCCGTCGTCATCACGCTGGCCCATGCCTTCGCTCCCTTCGCGATCCTGCCAATCTTCGTCTCCCTCGAGCGCATCGACCGGTCGCTTCTCGAGGCCGCCCGTGACCTCGGCGAGACGAGGCTGACGACCTTCTTCCGGGTCACCCTGCCGCTGGCGATACCGGGGGTCACGGCGGCGGTGCTGATCGTCTTCATCCCGACGATCGGAGACTACGTCACGCCGCGGCTCGTGGGAGGGCCGGACGGCCTGATGATCGCGAACATGATCCAGACCCAGTTCCTGAGGCTGAACAACGCCCCCCTCGGGGCCACGCTCGCGGTGGTCTCGATGGTGACGGTGGGGCTCATCGCGATCGGTTTCGTGCTGCTGACCCGGCGTTGGGGGCGCACGGAATGACGCTGCGGGCCTATGTCATTGCCTACCTCGTGTTCCTCTACGCGCCGATCGCGCTTCTGCCGCTTTTCGCGTTCAACGACTCGACCGTCATCGCCTTTCCGCTCGACGACTTCACGACGAAGTGGTTCGCCGAACTCTGGACGGTGGAGGCGCTTCATGCGGCTTTGTGGAATTCCCTCGTCATCGCGGTCGTTTCCACTCTTCTTGCCACGCTTCTGGGGCTTGCGGCGGCGCGGGCGGCGGCGAAATACCGGTTTCCGGGCAAGCAGGGGATCATGGGGATGATCATGCTGCCGCTGATCCTGCCCGAGATCATCGTGGCGGTCTCTCTGCTCGTCGTGGTGATCCAGGTGCTCGGCTGGCCGCTCTCGCGCTGGACGATCGTCGCGGCGCACACGCTCATCTGCATCCCGTTCTCCATCGCGATCCTGAACGGGGCGTTCCGCAACCTCGACGCCGCCCTCGAGGAGGCGGCGGTGGATCTCGGGGAGGGCCGCTGGTCGGCGTTCCGCCTCGTGACGGTGCCGCTCATCGCGCCCGGGATCGTCGCCTCGCTGCTCGTCGGTTTCACCATCTCGCTCGACGAGTTCATCATCGCGTTCTTTCTCTCCGGTGCCGAGCCGACCCTGCCGGTCTACATCTGGGGTCTCCTGCGGTTTCCCGCGCGGTTGCCGGTGGTCATGGCGCTCGGCACGCTTCTGGTGATCGCCTCGATCCTTCTGCTGACCTTCGCCGAGATCATGCGCCGGCGGGGCGTGGCGCGGGCCGGCCTCAGGGACAAGGGGGGCTTTCTGTGAGCATCGTGAGCCTCGGCGGAATCGAGAAGTACTATGGCGACTACCACGCGCTTCGCGACGTCTCGGTCGAGATCGCCGCCGGCGAGTTCTTCTCCCTTCTCGGTCCGTCGGGCTGCGGCAAGACCACGCTTCTGCGGGTGATCGCGGGCTTCGAGGAGGTGACTTCGGGTGGGGTGCGGATCGCGGGGGCGGACATGAAGGGGGTTCCGGCGAACCGGCGGCCCACGAACATGGTGTTCCAGTCCTACGCGATCTTTCCGCATCTCTCGGTAGCCGAGAACGTCGCCTTCGGGCTGCGACGTGCGGGGCTCTCGCGGGAGGAGAAGGGGCGCAAGGTCGGGGCCGCGCTCGAGATGGTTGGGCTCTCGGGCTTCGGCGGACGGCGGGCCCATGCGCTTTCCGGCGGCCAGCGCCAGCGGGTTGCCCTTGCGCGGGCGCTCATTCTCGAGCCGAAGGTGCTGTTGCTCGACGAGCCGCTTTCGGCGCTCGACAAGAAGATGCGCGAGCAGATGCAGGGCGAGCTCAGGCGTCTCCAGCGGCAGGTCGGCATCACCTTTGTCCTCGTCACCCACGACCAGGAAGAGGCGCTGACGATGTCGGACCGCATCGCGGTGATGTTCGAGGGCCGCATCGCCCAGCTCGACACGCCGGAGGCGCTCTACCGCCGGCCGGGCTCCCGCGAGGTCGCGGAATTCATCGGCTTGATGAGCTTCGTCGACGGCTACGGCGCGTCCGGTGAAGTGGAGATCAACGGGTTCGGCCGCGCGCCCCTGCCGGGCGTGCCCGAGGGGCGCGTGGTGGTCGGTATGCGGCCCGAGAGCCTGACGCTTCTCGCCCCGGGCGAGGGGGCCGAGCACAGGGTGCCCGGATCGGTCGTCGACCGGGCGTATTACGGTGACATGACCTTCTACCGGGTCGCACTCGACGGTTCGGACACGGTGGTCGGCGTGACGATGAAGAACCGCGCGCGCCGCGAGGTCCATGACATCGGTGCTCCGGTCAGCCTCGGCTGGGAGCCGGAGGCGCTCGTCGCGTTTCCTGCCTGAGGACCACGATTCCGGTTCGCGCGCCAAATCCTGCTGCGACGATTTCTGTCCCGGTGACGCCGGGATACGGCCGGACCGGGAGGGCGAAGCACCCGGGGCGGTCCGCCCTGTGACGTTCTCGACGAGAAATCGGCAGATTGGAGGGAACTGGTGCCGCAGGGGAGGATTGAACTCCCGACCTCACCCTTACCAAGGGTGCGCTCTACCACTGAGCTACTGCGGCGCGCGTGCCCCGTCCGGAGCGTGGGCGGGGATACTGGCAAAGCCCTGCGCTGACAAGACCTATATGGCAAGGCCAATCTGGACCGGGCGGGCGGGGTCCGCTAGGAAGGCGGCATGGCAGGCAAGACCGGCAAACCGGGGCAGGGGAAGGCCACGCGCGAAGACCGCCTGAAGGCGGCGCTGAAGGCAAATCTGCAGAAGCGCAAGGCGCAGTCCCGGGTCCGGAAGACGCAATCGAGCAAAGGGGCGGAGTGATGGACAGTATTCTGATCAGGGGCGGTGTGCCACTGCATGGCGACATCCCGATCGCGGGCGCGAAGAACGCCTGTCTCGCCCTCATGCCGGCGACACTTCTGACCGACGGGCCGCTGACGCTCACCAACGCGCCAAGGCTATCGGACATCGCTACGATGACCACGCTTCTCCAGTCACTCGGCGCGGAGGTGCAGAGCTTGCAGGATGGCAAGGTGCTGGCCCTGTCCTCCCATGACCTGACCTCAGATACCGCGCATTACGACCTCGTGCGCAAGATGCGCGCCTCGATCCTCGTTCTCGGGCCGATGCTCGCGCGCACCGGCCGGGCGATCGTGTCGCTTCCGGGCGGCTGCGCCATCGGCGCGCGGCCCGTGGACCTGCATCTCACCGCCCTCGAGGCGCTCGGCGCCGAACTCGAACTGAGGGAGGGATATGTCCATGCCGCCGCGCCCGGCGGGCTCAGGGGCGGGCGCGTCACCTTCCCGTTCGTCTCCGTTGGCGCCACCGAGAACGTGCTGATGGCGGCCACCCTCGCGAAGGGCACCACATTGATCGAGAACGCCGCCCGCGAACCCGAGATCGTCGATCTCGCCCGCTGCCTGCGCTCGATGGGCGCCCATATCGAGGGCGAGGGGACGGCGACGATCACCGTCGAGGGGGTCGAGACGCTTCACGGAGCGACCCACCGCGTCGTGACCGACCGGATCGAGCTCGGCACCTACATGCTGGCCCCGGCCATCGCCGGCGGCGAGGTCACCTGCCTCGGGGGCGAGTTGTCGCTCGTCCGGAGCTTCGCCGAGCGTCTCCAGGCCACCGGCATCACCGTCGAAGAGACTGCGCGCGGCCTGCGCGTCGCGCGGCAGGGCAACCGGATCGGTCCGGTGGACGTGTCGACAGCACCGTTCCCGGGTTTCCCGACCGACCTTCAGGCGCAGATGATGGCGCTTCTGACCCTCGCCGACGGCGTGAGCCGGCTCGAGGAGACGATCTTCGAGAACCGCTTCATGCATGCCCCCGAACTCACCAGGATGGGCGCCCACATCGACGTTCTGGGCGGGGTGGCCACGGTTACCGGCGTCGAGCGTCTCAAGGGCGCGCCGGTCATGGCGACGGACCTGCGCGCGAGCGTCTCGCTCATTCTCGCCGGTCTCGCCGCGGAGGGCGAGACCGCCGTCGCGCGGGTCTATCACCTCGACCGGGGATACGAACGCGTCGAGGAGAAACTGAAGGCCTGCGGCGCCGCGATCGAGCGGGTCGCGGCGTGACCGACGACGCGCGGTTCTCCGACGCCGACGAGGCTCCCCTGCGCCTGCGCGCCCTCGATGCGGACGATCTGGGGGTGATCTCGGGGCTGGTGCAGGACGCTGTCTTTCCCGCCGCCGAGATGACATGGGACCGCCGGCAGCGGCGCTTCGCGCTCCTTCTCAACCGGTTCCGCTGGGAGCGGCCGTCGCGCGAGGCCGAGCGCGTCCGGTCGGTGCTCTCCATCGAGGATGTCACCGGCGTGGCGAGCCAGGGCATCGATCCGCGCGACAAGGCCACCGTGCTGTCGCTTCTGTCGGTGGCCTTCGAACCCCGGGACGACGGGTCGGGCCGGATCGTGCTCACGCTCTCGGGCGACGGGGCGATCGGGCTCGAGGTCGAGGCGCTCGAGGTACTCCTGCGCGATGTCACGCGGCCCTACGTCGCGCCGTCGCAAAGGCGGCCCGCCCACCCCGACTAGCGCCGCGACGGTCGGCCGGCGGAGCAGGGGGTTGCCTGCCACCTCCGGGCACACACCAGCCCCTTCAACGAAACGATACCCGGCGAAAGATCCCGAGACGCCTGCGGCGATCTACTCCTGGATCGATTCGAGATAGAGTGCGAGCGAAAGGATCCGCCCCCTTATGATCGTTTCGGCCGCGTAATCACCGATCTCTCCGGCCAGCGGCGCCTTGTAGACCGCGCCCCAGACCGGCATGTCCTCGCCGCCATGTCCTCGAACCCCGGTGCGCCCGTCGATGATCTGGATGACCTCGAGCATCGGGAAGACACCGTCGTTCTCGGCCGCGAGCCCCCTGAGGCTGGGAACCGCTATCGTCAGAACGTCGTTCATCGGTCCGCCGCCCTCTCCGGCGACGCCGTGGCAGGAGGCGCAGGCCGAGAGGTATTCCGCCTCACCGGCTTCTTCGGCCACAGCGGCGGAGGCTGCGAAGCCGATGGTGAACGCCGCCAGCATGGTTGCCGGTTTCAGTGCGATTTTCGAGCCAATCATGTGATCTCCTCCCGATGAAGCTCCGGTCCTGCGCCAGGGGCGCGACTCGAAGCTAGCCGCATTCCGTCGCCTTCGCTTTGACGGCCGTCAACTCGAGGACACCTTGTCGCCTCGCCGCGTCCTGTTCCCCCGCCGGCCAAAAGCGACTAGACAGGCCCGAGCCCACAGGACGCGACGCCGACATGCCCCAGTTCCTCTCCACCGCCGATGCCGATTTCGAGGCGCGCTTCGTCGCGCTTCTCGACCAGAAGCGCGAGGACGCGCCCGACGTCCATGCCGCCGTCGCCGGCATCATCGCCGATGTCCGCGCGCGGGGCGACGCCGCTGTCGTCGAGCTGACCGAACGCTTCGACCGGATCACGCTCACTCCCGAAACGCTTGCGATCACCAGGGCCGAGGTCGACGCCGCCGTCGCCGGGGTCCCGGCCGAAGAGCGCGCCGCCCTCGACCTCGCCGCAGAGCGCATCCGCAGCTACCACGCCCGCCAGATGCCCGATGACCGGCGCTGGACCGAGAAGACCGGCGCGGTGCTCGGCTGGCGCTGGACGCCGGTGGCCGCCGCCGGCCTCTATGTGCCCGGCGGGCTCGCGAGCTACCCCTCTTCGGTCCTGATGAACGCGGTCCCCGCCCGGGTTGCCGGCGTCGAGCGGCTTGTCGTCACCGTCCCGACCCCCGGCGGCGAAATCAACCCCCTGGTGCTCTACGCCGCCCGCATCTCCGGGGTCGACGAGATCTACCGCGTGGGCGGCGCGCAGGCCATCGCGGCCCTTGCCTGGGGCACCGAGACGATCCGGCCGGTCGACGTCGTCACCGGCCCCGGCAACGCCTATGTCGCCGCGGCCAAGGCCCAGGTCTTCGGGCAGGTCGGGATCGACATGATCGCGGGGCCGTCCGAGATACTCATCATCGCGGATGGTGCGAACGACCCCGACTGGATCGCCATCGATCTTCTGTCACAGGCCGAGCACGACCCCTCGGCCCAGGCGATCCTCATCACCACCGAAGCCGAGTTCGGCCGTGCGGTCGCCCGGGCGGTCGAGGCCCAGATCACCGTGCTCGACCGCGCCGAGATCGCCGGCGCCTCATGGCGCGACTTCGGAGCGGTCATCACCGTGGCCGACCTCGGCGAGGCGGCAGCGCTCTGCGACCGGATCGCGCCGGAACATCTGGAGCTCGCCGTCGAAAACCCCGAGGCGCTTCTGGCGAACATCCGCAATGCGGGCGCCGTGTTTCTCGGCGCCTGGACCCCCGAGGCGATCGGCGATTACGTGGGCGGGCCGAACCATGTCCTGCCCACCGCGCGGTCGGCCCGGTTCTCGAGCGGCCTCAGCGTGCTGGACTTTCTGAAGCGCACCACCATCACGCAAATGACCCCGACGGCGGTCCGGGCCATCGGGCCGGCCGCCGAGACGCTGGCGCGGAGCGAAAGCCTCGGCGCCCACGGCGCCTCGGTGCGCGCACGGCTCGACGCGCTGAACTCGTGAGGCGCAGGGCAGGCGGTCTTGTCCTCCGAAACCTCGCCGCCTAAGGCTCGGCACATGGCAAAGATCGTCAGAATCGAGATCGATGACAGCGGCCTGCCCGCGCCCACACCCGAGATCGAGCAGGAGCGGCGGGTGGCGATCTTCGATCTTCTCGAAGACAACAGCTTCGTGCTCGTCCCCCGCGAGGGCGAGGCGCGCCCCGAAGGCCCCTTCGGTCTCAAGCTGGCGATCCGCGACCGTCGCCTCGTGTTCGATATCCGTACGGACGAGGAAACCCCGGTGGCCGAGTTCCAGCTCGCGCTGGGGCCGTTCCGGCAGGTGGTGAAGGACTATTTCCAGATCTGCGAAAGCTATTTCGACGCGGTCAAGACCATGCCGCCCTCCCAGATCGAGGCGATCGACATGGCCCGCCGCGGCATCCACAACGAGGGCGCGCGGGTGGTCCAGGAGCGGCTCACGGGCAAGGTGGAGGTCGATAACCACACCGCGCGGCGGCTCTTCACCCTCATCTGCGTGCTGCATTTCGGGGGGTGATTTGAGCGGGAGCGTTCCCTCCTCGGTGCTGTTCTGCTGCGACCACAACGCGGTGCGCTCACCCATGGCCGAGGGGTTGATGAAGAAGTTTTACGGCCAGCACTCCTACGTGCAGTCCGCGGGGGTGAAGGGCGACATGGAGATCGACGGCTTCTCAATCGCCGTCTGCGCCGAACTCGGCATCGAACTGGCACGCCACCGGTCGCGCAGCTTCGACCAGATGGAGCAATGGGGTGACGACCTTTCGTCGTTCGACCTCGTCGTTGCCCTGTCGCCGGCCGCGCAGCGCAAGGCGCTCGAACTGACCCGCTATCATCATCTCGACGTGGTCTACTGGCCGATCCTCGACCCCACGGGCCTCGGCGAGGGGCGTGAAGACAAGCTCAGGAGCTACCGGCAGGCCCGCGACCAGATCGTCGAGCGGATGATCGACCGGTTCGGCCCTCCGACGGAGACCTGAAAAAGGCCGCCTCCCGGGCGGCCTTTTCCGCTTGCTGCAACCAGGACGGTTCGGTCGCCTAGTTGATGTCTTCCATCGCTTCGAGATCCTGCTCGTCGTAGCTGGTGTAGACCCGGATGTCGTCGGTTTCGGTGGACTGCAGGATCGTCACGTCCGACAGGGGCACCGCGACCTGTTTCCGGCCAAGCCCGAGGAATCCGCCGATCTCGACCACGAGCGACCGGATCTCGCCCTCGTCGGTCAGAACGATGTCACCGACACCGCCGATCTGCGAGCCATCGAGTCCGAAGATCGACTGGTCGGTCAGTCGGTCGGCCCGGAGCGTTTCGAGGGTCGCAGTGTTGTAGCCAGCGAGCGAAACGTCGGGACCGTTCGCGAACGCGTCCTGTGCGCCCGACGCCATCTGGCTGGTTTCGCTGGCGCTCTCTGCCGGGGCAGCGCTCCCGTCGGTGGTCTCCCGGGCCATCTGCGCGGTCTCTTCGGCGCCTTGTTCGGCCTCGCGGCCGACCTCGGCCATTGTTTCTTCAACCGCCTCACCGGCGGCTTCGGCAGCCTGACCAGCCTGTTCGGCCGCATTTTCGGCCGCCTGGACGCTTTCCTCGACCGCCTGGTCCAGCGCGCCTTCGGAGCCCTGGTCCGAGGTTGTGCCACCGCCGGCCTGCGCGGTTTCCTCACTGCCCTCCTGGCTCATCGCCTCACCAGCGCTCGCCCGGTCGGTCTGCTCACTCTCCTGGCCTTGCGTGGCAGCATCGCCCGCAGCGGCGTCCTGGTAGGTCACCTGCGGCTCTCCGCTCTGGATCCATTCGACCTGCGGTTCTCCGGCCGAAGAGATCTCGACATTCGGCTCGGCGGTTTCGAACCGGACACTCGGATCGGACCTCTCGATGCTGATACTTGCCTGCTGCTGCTGGCCCTCTTCGCGGGAGTAGTTCACCGTCGGCTGGTTGGCTGCCATGTTGATCTGGGCGTCGGTGACCTGGCGTTCCCCACCGGGTTGACCGGCCTCGTATGTCTCGCCGGTCGCCGAGTCGGAGACCTGAAATCCGCCGCTTTCCTCGCCTTCCTCGACGCGGCGCAACTCGAGATCGACCCGCGGCTGCGACTGCGTCACGGTGATGTTCGGCTCGCCCTGGCGTACCTCGACCTGCGGCCGTGCGGAGGCCACGTCAACTTCGGGGTCGGGCATCGTCACGATGATTTCCGGGGCGGGCTGCTCGATGCGAATGGTGGGCCTGGGCATGTCCACGGTGATGCTGGGCGATGCCTGGCGCACGACGATCTGGGGCTGGCCCTCGCGCACGGTCACCTCCGGCTCGGCCTCGGTCACGTTAACCTCCGCGTCACCACCCTCGATATTCACGTTGGGCGGGGTGCGCTCGAGATAAACGGTGCCTTCGACGACGGCCTCCTCCTGCAAGGTCACGGTGGTGCGGTCGGTTTCGGCAACCCGGCCCTCTTCCGACGCCTGGCTCCCGTCGATTCGGACGCCCTGGTCTCGAAGCTCCGCGACCCAGGTCTGGCAAGTCTCCGTATCGCCTTCCGCTATCGCGGTATCGACTGCCGTCTCGTCGAGGTCCATGCCCTGAAGCTGATCCGACTGCATCATCTCCTGGAGCGTGCCGCAGGCGTTCATGCCGCTTTCCTGCGCCATTACCGCGCTCGCCGCCGGCACCGTCAGGGCCGTCGACAGCAGCAGGGTACGAATGGTAGGTGTCATATCCGTTCTCCTCTTGGTTCGATGTCAACACTTGAACAACGAGAGGAGAGCCCCGGCGTTCCGAAGGTTTTTCGCGGGCGTCAGGGGCGGCTGGCGCGGCGGGCCTGTCCCGCGGCCGGCCGCCTCTTTGGGGCCACCGCGACTGCGGCGGGCGCCGTCGCAGGGGCCTTGGACACCAGTCGAGGCTCGCGTTTGGGTCCGGCCAACCGGACAAGCGGGAAGCTTCGCCGCACGGCGCTGCCGAACAAGAAGGTCCCGTCGCACGGGGCGGATGTTCGAGGAGGTCCTCGTCCCTGATCGGGCGGGCTTGCCTTGCGGGCGCCTCATGGCTGTTTGGACTTGAAAAGAACGTCGGGGGGGCGCATTTAGAGGCGCCCGTGCCTTTGCGGGTATGCAGACAGGAGATCACATGGCCAAGGAAGAACTTCTCGAATTCCCCGGCGTCGTGAAGGAACTGCTGCCGAACGCGACATTCCGGGTCGAACTCGAGAACGGCCATGAGATCATCGCGCACACGGCAGGAAAGATGCGCAAGAACCGCATTCGTGTTCTGGCCGGCGACAAGGTGCAGGTCGAGATGACGCCTTACGACCTCACCAAGGGCCGCATCAACTATCGCTTCAAGTAGCTCGGGAGCCTTGTTTCTCATAGCGGGGAACACGCGTCAGGGAGAACCCGGCGGCGGTCGCCGTCTGCTCGACGCGAGCTGCGGCCACATCGATTTGCACCGCGAGCCGGTGGATGGCACCGGCACGAGGTCGCGCCATGGCATCTTTGCAGCGAGGCGTGGATCCCGGTTCAGGTCGGTGTCGTGTCTCGCCGTGTGGGGACCGTCTCCTTCGGAAACTCCTCCCCGCCGCGTGCGCCGGGGTCTCGGGCGTCCTGGCATGGCCGGTCGGGCGGCCGGACCGGGGACTCGACGGTCGCGCTGCGCGTATCGGGCGTGTCGTCGATGACCCTCCGCCTCGTTCTGGGCTCGGGCTCGCCACGCCGCCGCGAGCTTCTCGCGCAACTGGGCCTCACGCCCGACCGGATCGTCTCGCCGGAAATCGATGAGACGCCGCGTGCAGGCGAACTGCCGCGCCCCTATGCCAGGCGCATGGCGACAGAGAAGGCCGATGCCTTCGATGTCGTCCCCGGGGAGGTGCTCTTGACGGCCGACACAACCGTTGCACTCGGTCGCCGTATCCTCGGCAAGCCCGCAAACGCGGCGGAGGCTCGCTCCTTCCTCGAAAAGCTCTCGGGACGCCGCCACAGGGTCGTCTCCGCGATCTGCGTGCGCACCCCGGAGCGGAGCTGGACGCGTGACAGTGTCACCGCGGTGCGCCTGAAACCCCTCTCGGAGGCCGAGATCTCGGGTTACCTTGCCACCGGAGACTGGGACGGAAAGGCGGGAGGCTACGCGATTCAGGGACCGGCTGCGGCCTTCGTGCCCTGGATCCAGGGCAGCTATTCCGGTGTCATGGGCCTGCCGCTCTCCGAAACGGCCACGCTCCTGACCACGGCCGGCATCAGGGTGCTTCGATGAAGGGCCGGATGATCGCCGTCGCCACCCCCGCTGACCGGCCGTTCGCCGCGGCGCTTCTCGTCGATGGCCGGCTCGAAGATCTCGTCCTGGCCCCGAGGCAAGGTACGCAGCGCCTTTCGGCCGGCCAGACCGTCACTGCAAGGGTGGCCCGCAAGCTGCCGAAATCGGGCGCATTCTGTGAACTGGAGGGGGGTGGCGAGGGCTTTCTTCGCGATGCCCGCGCGGTCGAGCAGGGCGAGAAGATCACCGCTCAGGTGCAAAGCCTTCCCGAACCGGGCAAGGCGGTCACTCTCACCCTCCGGCGGCTCGCCAAGGGCCCCCGCGTGATCCTGACCCCGGGCGCGCCGGGCATCAACGTTTCGAAGAAGATCGGCAACCCCGCCGAGCGCGAACGGCTTGCCGCCGCTGCCGCCCGCGCCATTGCAGGCGAGACCGACGATCTCGGGGCGATCGTGCGCACTTCGGCGAAAGGGGCCGCAGAGGCCACGCTCACCCGTGAAATCGCCGCCCTCCTCGCCGGCGCCGCCGAAGACCCGCTGGCGGCGTCGCTGCGCGACTGGCTTTGTCCGGCGCCGGACATTCTTCTCGCCCCGGCCGGTCTCGCCCGCAGGTGGATGGCGGACCCCGCCCGGCTATTCGCCGACGAGGCTTCGATCGGCGCATTGCACGCCGAGGATGACGCTTTCACCGCCGCGGGGGTCTGGGAGGCGCTCGAAGCGCTCGCCACGGTCGAGGCCGTCATCGGCGAGGGCAGGGCGAGCTTCGAAGCGACCCGTGCGCTTGTCGCCGTCGATGTCGACACCGGTGCGGACTTCTCGCCCGCCGCCGGCTTGAAGATGAACCTCGCCGTCGCCCGCGATCTGCCACGTCAGCTTCGATTGCGCGGCCTCGGCGGCAAGGTCCTGGTCGATTTCGCCCCCATGCCGAAGCCACAACGCCGCCAACTCGAGGAGGCTCTCGGCAAGGCATTCCGCGCCGATCCCGTAGAGACCAGCCTCGTCGGCTGGACGTCGCTCGGACTTTTCGAGATACAGAGGAAACGCGAACGATGGCCGCTCACGGAGCTTCTCTAGACCCATGTCCCGTTGCCCAGTCTGCAAAAAGCCGACCGTCGCCGACTGGCGGCCGTTCTGCTCGAAACGCTGCGCCGACATCGACCTCGGTCGCTGGATGACCGGGGCCTATGCGGTGCCAGGCGAACCCGCCGAGCCGGCCGGGTCCGACGAGCAGGAGGGTGATGGGGGCCCATCGCGGCACTGATCAAACAAGAGGTCTGCCGGGTGACGGCGATCTGCTTCGCAGACGGGTCTCTACGCTCCCGATACCCCCTAGACACCCCCCGGCCCCCCGTCTAAAACGCCCCGACCCGACGGTCCGCCGTCACCCGTGCCCGGGTAGCTCAGGGGTAGAGCAGTGGATTGAAAATCCTCGTGTC
>CAZPPH010000024.1:0-3261 GCA_964588375.1 uncultured Rhodobacterales bacterium
TCTCGCGGCTGACGATGGCGGCATGGCTCGTGCGCCCGCCGTGGTCGGTGACGATCGCCGAGGCCTTCTTCATGATCGGCACCCAGTCGGGGTCGGTCATGCCGGTGACGAGCACCGCACCTTCCTCGAACCGGTCGATCTCGTCGGGACTTTCCAGACGAAGGACCTTGCCGGCCGAAATGGTATCGCCGATGGCAAGCCCTCCGGCGAGCTTCTTGCCGGTCTCCTTGAGCCGGTAGGCCTTCAGCGTACCCGCCTCCTTCTGGGACTGGACCGTCTCGGGGCGCGCCTGCACGATGAAGAGCTCCTCCGTCTCGCCGTCCTTGGCCCACTCCATGTCCATTGCCTGCCCGTAATGCGCCTCGATCGCTGCGGCCCAGCGCGCGAGTTGCAGCACCTCGTCGTCGGTCAGCAGGTAGGAGGATCGCTCATCGGCCTCGGTGTCCACCAACTTCGTCTGCGACTTGCCGCCGCCGTAGATCAGCTTGCGCTCCTTGCCGCCGAGTGTCTTCGACACGATGGGGCGAGCGCCGGGAACTCCGAGCAGCGGCTTGAAGACATGGTACTCGTCGGGGTCGACCATGCCCTGCACGACCGTCTCTCCGAGGCCCCATGCCCCCGTGATCAGGACAGAGCGGGGAAATCCGGTCTCGGTGTCGATGGAGAACATCACCCCCGACCCGGCGAGATCGGAGCGCGCCATCTGCTGCACGCCCGCCGAAAGCGCGATGCCCATGTGGTCGAAGTTGTTTTCCTCGCGGTAGGCGATGGCGCGGTCGGTGAAGAGCGAGGCGAAGCAGCGCTTCACCGCGTCGATCAGCGCCTCCTCGCCCCGGATGTTGAGAAAGGTCTCGAGCTGGCCCGCGAAGCTCGCCTCCGGCAGGTCCTCGGCGGTGGCGGAGCTGCGCACGGCGACGTCGAGGTCGTCACGCTCCAGCCGGGCGGCGAGATCGCGATATGCCTGTCGGATCGTTTCGGCCACCGGCCCTGGCATCTCGCCGCCGAGAATGCGCTTGCGCACCGCCTCGCCCACTTTCGAGAGGTTGCTGCGGTCGCCCTTCAGCTTGTCGAGATCGTCAGAGATCGCCTGCCGGAGGTCATTGTCGTCGATGAACCGCCAATAGGCGTCCGCGGTCGTGGCGAAGCCCGAAGGCACCCGGACACCCACCTCGTGCAGACTGCGGATCATCTCGCCAAGCGAGGCGTTCTTGCCGCCGACGAGCGCACCGTCACGCCGGCCGAGGTCGGCGAAGTCGCGAATGTAGACAGCATCGCTGCTCATGGTCTCTACTCCTTGTCCTGCTTGTTGGCTGGCCCCTCGCCCGATTTCCCGCGGGAGACGACCCTCTCGGCCGTCTCGGCGAACTCGGCGTGCCATGCCTCCTCTGCGAAATCGGCGGGCGCACCGCGTGCCACAGACGTTCGGCAGGGTCGTGGCGGTCGGGGAACCCGGCGTCGGTCACGGCGGGCAGATTCCCGCCCGACCGGAGAGCAGGGACGGCAGCATCCGCCCGGTCGCCCCGACCAGCCCGCCCGCGCCTGTCCGTACATTTCCACGCATACCGAAAGGCTCCGTCTCGCACATGCTCTGCCGGCTGGCATCGCCCGGCCCCGGCTGACCACCAAGGGGCGCAAAGTCACGCCGAGGACACGCGCGCTGCCTCGCGCACCATCTGCGCGGCATAGCCCCATTCGTTGTCGTACCAGGCCATCACCTTCACGAGATCGCCTCCGACGACGTTGGTCATGGTGAGATCGACCACGGAGGCGCGCGGATCGCGAATGATGTCGGACGAAACGATCGGCTCGTCGGTCACGCCCATGATACCCCGATATCGGTCGCCGTTCGCTTCCTCCTCGAAAATCCGGTTCACTTCCCCGATGCTCGTTTCGCGGCTCGTTACGAGAGTGATGTCGACGATGGACCCCGCCGGAACCGGCCCGCGAATGGCGACGCCGTCGAACCGGCCCTCGTACTCCGGCAGGGCCTTCGTGGTCGCCTTCGCGGCACCGGTGGAGGTCGGCACGAAATTGACCGCCGCGGCACGTCCGCGGCGCCATTTGCCGGCCGGCCCGTCAACGACTTCCTGCGAAGCCGTGTAGGCGTGCACCGTCGTCATCATCGCCTTTTCGATGCCGATGCGGCGGCCGGCGACCTCGATCACCGGGGCGATGCAGTTCGTGGTGCAACTGGCGGTCGAGATGATGTTCGCGTCACCGGCTTCGTTGACGCCGTGCACGACGAAGGGAACCTCCTCCTCCCCCTTCGCGGGTGCGGAAAGGATCACGCGCTTCGCCCCCGCGTCGAGATGCTTCTGGAGACCGGGCTTTGTGGTGAAGACACCCGTGCATTCCAGCACGAGGTCGACCTCCATCTCGGCCCATGGCAGAGCCGCGGGGTCCTTCTCGCCCAGGACGCGGTAGCGCCTGTCGCCGACGATGAGGTGATCGCCGTCATGACCGATCTGCTCGCCGTAATGGCCGTAGACCGAGTCGTTCCTGAGGAGGTAAGCGAGGTTGTCGGCCGGAGCGATGTCATTGACGGCCACCAGTTCGAGTTCAGGCGTCTCGTGAACGATCTTGAGGGTTGCCCGTCCGATACGGCCAAGTCCGTTGATGGCGATGCGTGTAGTCATTCAAGGCTCCTTTGATCGCAGAATGTTCCAAAGACCGAATTCACTCGGACAGGCCGAATGCCGTGGGGTCGAACAGGTGAGTTTCTCGATCTGGTCGGCCTAGGCGAGCGTGTCGAACGTCGTGCGGTCGCCCTCGAACCGGAACTCGTCGAACGGCAGCACCAGATCCGAGCCGCCGAGCCCGACAACGCCGCCGATGGACACGACCGCGTGTGTGACCAGGTCGCCGCGAATGATGAGGCGGGAAATTTTGCCGACCTCCTCGCCGACAGCGTTGACGACCTGAAGATCCCTTTAATCCTCCGCGAAGCGGTGGCCTGACGCCGTGCCCACCTCTTCCGCCGCATCCGCACCGGCTTTCTGCCGTGCGGCGAGCGGAACCCGCATGAGAATCGCGTCAGCATGACTGAAATGGCCAGCGTCGCGTTCTCTCTCGGCATCGTCTTTCCCTTTCCGGCGGGTTCAGTCGCTGGCGATAATCCATCATCCGAACGCCTCACCGGCACTTCGCGTTCCGGCGACACCTGCATGTCAGTCCCGCTTCGAAAGGACCCGAACGGACGTCCGGCCGATCGCTGCGGCGAGAAAGCGAGTGCCCTTTTTTGGAACGGTTCGAATTCCGCCG
>CAZPPH010000024.1:3361-4684 GCA_964588375.1 uncultured Rhodobacterales bacterium
GAAGCGGCGGGCAGTTTCCGGTCCGACGTCGAGGATCATCCGGTCCCCACCCACGTGGTCGACACCGACAAATCCGGTCCGGGCGTCTTCAGCGATTTCCCCGGCCACGACGACATCGACGGGCAACATGTGGTCCGCCGCGCATCTCTAGCGTTTTCCATCAGGCGCCGTGCCGTCCCGACCGCCTTTCGGATATCCGGCAGGTCCATCTCGAATACCTTCGGTGCCAAGGTTCAGATGTTTCGGGAATCGCCCAGTTCCGCGACGAGGCGCTCCACATCGTCTGCCCGGCAAAGCTCCGTGCCCTCGCTCAGCAGGGTCGCGGCCGCGGTCGCCACGGCTCGGCGGAGGGCTTCTTCGGGATCGCTGTTCTGCGACATTGCGAGGCAGAACCCCGCGACGAAGCTGTCGCCCGCACCGACAGCGCTTTGCGGTTCGACCTGTGGGGGCCGCTGGAGAATCCGCATGTCCTTCGTCACCAGAACCGCGCCCTCGGCGCCTTCCGTGACGACCACGATCTCCGCGACACCCGAGCGGACCTGCTCCCCGGCCCAGTCGGCGACATCCTCCGGCCAGCCGACGTCGCGACCCGCGATCTCGGCAATGGCGTCGCGATTTTCGCGAAAGCAGTAAACGCCCGCATCGAGCGCAGGACCGACGGCATCGTGCGAGTCGAGGACGAACCGTGCGCCCGCCTCCCGGCACCGAACGGCCACATCGGCCCAGAAATCCTGGCCGACGCCACCGGGCAGACTGCCGCTGCCGATGACGAGCGCGTCGCCCGACACATGGTGCGCCAGGAGAGAAAGCAGGTCTTCCCGCTCGCGGACGCTCAGGTCAGGCCCCGGCGTGACGAAACGCAGGACCTGACCCGTCTCCGTCTCCCGGACGGCGATATCCTCACGTGTATCTTCTTCGATCGTGCAACGTTCCGCGGGCACCCCCTCGCGCTCCAGCGCATCGGCGAGGTCGGTGCCGGTCCGACCACCCGCTGCGTAGAGCGCGAGCGTGCGGCCACCGAGGCGATTCACGACCCTTGAGACGTTGATCCCGCCACCGCCGGGATCGACCTTCGGCTTCGAACAGCGCAGCTTCGCGCCCGGCTCGAATCTCGGCGTCGTCATCCAGAGATCGAGCGCCGGGTTCGGCGTCAGCGTGAGCAATGGTTCCGTCAATCTGTTCACCCCGGATCAATCCCATCGCGTGACTCTTCCGGGGGAGAACGGGCGTCCGGTCAGGTTGTTCCGCCGGGGCGAGCATGATGCGCGGCCCCGGCCCTCGCCCGTGGCAAGAAACGCGCGGATGGAGAGATTACGCGGACCT
>CAZPPH010000024.1:4784-28066 GCA_964588375.1 uncultured Rhodobacterales bacterium
GCCCCGGCCCTCGCCCGTGGCAAGAAACGCGCGGATGGAGAGATTACGCGGACCTGAGGGGGAGCTTGGGTCGTCGCGAATGTGCCTGCCGTCACGAACGCTGCCCGGCGTCTTGGGTGTTGGACGTTCGCCCTGCCGGAAGCGCTCGTCAGCCGCTTGTTCAGGCCGGCGCATCCTGCGCGAAGTGTCCGGCGAAAAGCGGTGCGGCGGCCACGGGTCAAGCTGCCCACGCGCCGCCGTCGCGCCAGTTCGACATGGGCTCTCGCACGGAACGATCATAGTGTGGGAATGATCCGCGAGACCAATTGAAAGGTATGACCGACGATGCTTGCAACACTCGGGCTCCTTCTCGGCTGCCAGCTCATCGGGGAAATCGCCGTGCGCGGTCCGGGCCTGCCGATCCCGGGCCCTGTCCTCGGCCTTGCGCTGTTCGTTCTCGTCCTGTGGGCCCGTCCCGCCCTCACCGAAGCCCTGCGGCCGACCGTGGGTGTCATTCTCGCGAACCTCTCGCTCATGTTCGTGCCTGCGGGCGTGGGCGTGGTCGGCAACCTGAACGTGCTATCGGAGGACTGGCTCGCGCTTCTCGTGATCCTCGTGATTTCCACGTTGCTGGCGATGCTGGCCGCCGTCGGCACCTTCATCGGCGTGCGGCGTCTGACAGAAGGACGGACGTCATGACCGAGGTGGCGAGCCTTTGGAGCTATCTTTCCGCCACGCCGCTTCTATGGCTGACCGCGACGATACTCGCCTATCTCGCGGCGGATGGAGTGGCACGACGGCTTGAAAACCCGCCCTGGGCCAACCCGGTTCTCATGTCGGTCCTTCTGATCGCGCCGGTTCTCTGGCTGACGCAGACCGACTACGCCACCTATTTCGAGGGTGCGCAGTTCATCCATTTCCTCCTGGGTCCGGCCACGGTGGCGCTGGGCCTGCCGCTCTGGGACAACCGCGAAACGATCCGTCGCTCGATCGCGCCGATACTTCTGGCCCTGCTGGCCGGCTCGGTCGTGGCGTCGGCCTCGGCCATACTGCTTGCCCGCGCCTTCGGCCTGCCGACCGAGGTGATCCTTTCGCTCGCCCCGAAGTCCACGACAGCCCCCGTGGCGCTCGGGGTCTCCGAGGCGGTAGGGGGCATTCCCAGTCTGACGGCGGTGCTGGTGATCCTGACCGGCATTATCGGAGCGGTTACCGTGACGCCCCTGATGAACCTTCTGCAAATCCGGGACTGGCGCGCGCGCGGCTTCGCCGCAGGCGTGGCCGCCCATGGTATCGGGACGGCCCGCGCTTTTCAGGTGAACAAGCTCGCGGGAGCCTATGCCGGTATCGCCATGGCACTGAACGCTTTGCTGACAAGCCTCATCGTACCCCTGCTCGTGCGGTGGCTGGCGTAGCATGCGGGCCCGGGCGATATTCCGGTAGGTAGCTGCAACCGCAATCCGCTCCCGCAGACGGGCACCGTGTCGTCGCCAGTTCCGGCGCAGCGGGCATTCCGTCACGCACAATTCACAACCTGGAGTTCTTCGGCTTTCCCGGCGGTCCGCGCGGCGACTTTGCAATGAGAAATGGAGTGCCGCGACGGAGAGAGCTTACGGTGGACATTCCGCCGGTTCAGGCCGGGTTCGGCGGCATTCTCATCGTCCCGGCGTCGCGGACAGATGCGCCGCCGCTCTTTCCTGCCGGGGAGACCGTCCTCGACATGCAGGACGGTGATCACAAGCTCCCGGTCGCCCGGCATCGCGGAAGGGGCTGACCGCGGCGAGGCCGGCTTCCGCGTTCTTCGCGATATCTGGCACTCCTCGACAGGTTGTCGTACGCAAGCATCGGCGGCACGGGGGAAGCGCCTTGCAGATGTTTTCTCGACACGGCGATACCGAGGCCCGCATTCTGGTGCCGGGCAAGGCGCAAGGCGAGGTCCTCGTCTGCGCCGAAGGTCTCAGTTTCTGGGGCGGGGTCGATCCGTCGACGGGGCGGATCATCGACGTGCACCATCCCGACCACGGGCGCTCGGTCTCCCGGAAAGTGCTGCTGATGCCGACCTCTCGGGGTTCGTGCAGTGGTAGCGGCGTTCTGCTTCAGTTGTCGCTGAGCGGGCATGCCCCGGCCGCCCTCGTGTTCTGCGAAGACGAGGAAGTTCTGACCCTCGGCGCATTGGTATCGGACCGGATCTTCGGCCGGTCGCTGCCGACGCTGAGACTTCCCCGGGCGCATTACGACCGTCTGGCACAGGCGCAGAGCGCGACGATCTCGGAAACCCGGCTTGTGGCCGGCGATCTCGACATCGCACTTGCGCCCACGCATCCCGAGCGGCTGAGGCTGTCGGGGAATGACCGCGCCCTCCTCGAGGGGGAAGGCGGCGCGGCGACGCAGCTGGCCATGGAGGTCATCTGCTCGATGGCGGCCGCCTACGGCACCGAGGAGCTGACCGAGGTCACGCGGGGGCATATCGACGGTTGCATTCTCGCCCACGAGGCGAACCTCATCTTCGCGGAAAAGCTGGCAGGCCTCGGTGCCAGGGTCGCCGTGCCGACGACGATCAACGCGATTTCCGTCGACCGGGAGAACTGGCGCGCCCAGGGTGTGCCGGGAGAGTTCGGGGATCGGGCCAGCAGACTGGCGGATGCCTATGTCAGGATGGGCGCGCGCGCGTCGTTCACCTGCGCCCCCTACCTCCTCGCCGACCCGCCGGCGCGGGGCGAAAGCCTCGGCTGGTCGGAATCGAACGCGGTCATCTTCGCCAACACCGTTCTCGGCGCGCGCACGCCGAAACATCCCGACTATCTCGACCTCTTCATCGCCATGACCGGACGCGCTCCCAAGGCCGGCGTCTATACCGCCGAGGGCCGCCGTCCGTTCCGCATTCTCGCGATCGACGCCCCCCCGGAAGTCGACGATGCCTTCTGGCCGCTTCTCGGCTGGCTGGCGGGAAAGCTGTCACCCGACCTTGTCCCGCTCGTGACGGGCCTCGAACACCTGAACCCGACGACGGACGATCTCAAGGGGCTCTGTGCCGCGTTCGGCACGATGTCGGGGGCCCCGATGCTTCATATCTCGGGCCACACGCCCGAGGCCCATTTCGCGCCCGCCCCGGGCGCCGAAAGGATTGGCGCGGGTCCGGGGGACCTCGCGGCGGCCTGGCGCGAACTCAACCGCGGCGGCACCGAGATCGATCTCGTCGCCGTCGGCAGCCCTCATGTCTCGGTCCGCGAGGCCCGGCTCATCGCGGAGCTGTTCGGGGACCGTCGATGCGGACCGTCGACAGGGATGATCGTCACCATCGGCCGGGATGTTCTGCGCCAGTGCAGATCGGAGGGCATCCTCGACCGGCTCGAGGGTGCCGGCGTCCGGGTTATCCCCGACCTCTGCTGGTGCTCGATCACGGAGCCTGTGTTTCCGGCCGGCACCAGGAGCCTGATGACCAATTCCGGAAAATACGCTCACTATTCCCACGGTCTTTCGGGGGTGCATGCCCGGCTCGGAAGTCTCGCAGATTGCGTGGAGGCCGCCGTTACCGGCCGCGCGCCCGAGGCCGAGCCCGCCTGGCTTTCAGGTTGAGCCTCAGGCCGTCTCGCGCGCAACGAGCTCCTTGTAGAGTTCGCGAATGCGCACGGTGACGGGCCGCTCGCCTGTTCCGATACTCTTTCCGTCGATTTCCGCGACGGGGGTCTGCGCACCGAAAGTCCCTGTCAGAAACGCCTCGTCGGCCCCGTAGGCCTCGTAGAGCGAGTAGTTCTTCTCGAAGACGGGAATGCCGTTCTCGCGGCAGAGGTCTATGACCTTCTGGCGGGTCACCCCGTTCATGCAGTAGTCGCCGGAGGAGGTCCACACCTCGCCCTTGCGAACGATGAAGAAGTTGCAGGCGTTGGTGGTGTTCACGAAGCCGTGGGGATCCAGCATCAGCCCCTCGTCCGCCCCGGCCTCCTCGGCCTGAAGGCAGGCGATCACGCAGTTGAGCTTCGAATGGCTGTTGAATTTCGGGTCCTGGCTCATGGGAAGACCCCGGACCTGGGGCACGGTGGCAAGTCTTATGCCACGCGATTGCAGCGCATCGACGGGCTTGGAATGCTCCATGATGATGACGATCGTCGGCCCCGACCGGCTCAGCGAGGGGTGCTGGAAGGGCTTCACCTTCACCCCCCTCGTGATCATGAGGCGGCAGTGAACGTCGGTCGTCATCCCATTGGCCTCGGCGGTCATCGTCAGCGCGTCGAGAACTCCCTGGCGGTCCATCCCGATGTCGAGCGAGACCGCCTTGCAGCTGTCGAAGAGCCGGTCCATGTGCTCGTCGAAAAAAGCCCATGTTCCGTCGTAGAGCCGCATCCCCTCCCACATGCCGTCGCCCAGCATGAAGCCGGAATCATAGACCGACACCGTCGCCTCGGCGCGAGGCTTCAGCTTGCCGTCGACGTAGATGAGGATGTCGCGGTTTCTCGGGTCGTCCTCGGCGTCGTGAGTCGTGTGGCGGTCGGTCTGATCGGGCATTCGGGTTCCTCTTCGGTCAGGCGCCGGGCCAGGTATCGCTGACGCGATACCCCCCGGGCCAGGGGTCGGTGGGGTCGAGCATGAGCTGGTGGGTGCCGGTGATCCAGGCGCGGCCGGTGACTGTGGGCACGATGGCGTTGACGGCGCCAAGCTTCGCGGTGTCACGGATCCTTCCGATGAATTCCGAGCCGATGATCGAGCGGGCGACGAGCATGTCTTCCGCGTTCATCTCGCCCTTCGCCGCGAGCACCGCCATGCGGGCGGAAACGGCGGTGCCGGTCGGCGACCGGTCGATCTTGCCGGGGCGAATGGCGACGGCATGGGTGGTCGTCAGTCTGCTGGCCTCGCGAACCAGCGGCCCCGCGAAGAGGCAGAATGAGTAGTGGGTCCAGTCGGAAAGAACCGGGTGTTCGAAACCGATCTGCGCGTCTGCCGCAGCGGTGATCCTGGTCCCGAGGTCGGCAAGCTCGCGCGCGGCGCCGACCTCGATCCCGAGACCGGTCTCCTCGGCATCGACGATCACGAAACTGTCGCCTCCGAAGCCCGTGTCGACCGTCAACGTGCCGAAACCGGGCACTTCGAGCGGTACGGCAAGCCTGTGTGCGAAGGAAGGCAGATTGGTGAGCGTGACCGCCTCAACCACGCCGTTCCGGCAATCCGCCACCACCTCCACCAGACCGCCCGGGGCTTCGAGAACGAGCCGCGTTTCGGGCTCCTCCATCGGGAGGATTCCGGTTTCGAGCAGCACCGTGGCGACGCAGATCGTGTTCGACCCCGACATCGGCGGGGTGTCGGCGGGCTCCATGACGATGAACCCCATGTCGGCGGCGGGGTCCTTCGGCGGCACGAGAAGGTTCACGTGCCGGAAGACGCCGCCGCGCGGCTCGTTCAGGACAAAATCTCGCAACGTCCCGTCGCGGGCAATGAAGTCGCGCTGCGCCCAGAGCGTATCCCCGGGCGGCGGCACGACACCGCCAACGATCACATCACCGACCTCGCCCCCGGCATGGGCGCTGACGACATGGATCGTGCGGCTGCTGCGCATCGCTCAGGTGCCGAGAATCTGGTCGAGGAACCGCCGGGTCTCGGGCTCCCGGGGCGCGTCGAAGAAGCTGTCGGGGGGACCTTGCTCGATGATCCGGCCCTCGGCCATGAAGACGATCCGGTCCGAGACCCGCCGGGCAAACCCCATTTCGTGGGTCACGCAGATCATCGTCATCCCCTCATCAGCGAGGGAGACCATGGCGTCGAGCACCTCGCCCACCATCTCCGGGTCGAGGGCGGATGTCGGCTCGTCGAAGAGCATGATGCGGGGCTGCATGCAGAGCGCGCGGGCGATGGCGACGCGTTGCTTCTGGCCGCCCGAAAGCTCGTCGGGGTACTTCTCGGCCTGCTCGCCGATGCGCATGCGGGCGAGCTCCTCGCGGGCGAGCGCCTCGGCCTCGGCGCGCGGCGTGCCGCGCACACGGATCCGCGGCAAGGCGCAGTTTTCCAGCGCGGTCAGATGCTCGAAGAGGTTGAAGTTCTGAAACACCATCCCGACCTCGCGGCGCACGTCGCGGATCGCGGCATCGTCGTCGCTGAGTTCGACCCCCTCGACCTCGATGGTCCCCGCGTCATGCACCTCGAGGCGGTTGATGCAGCGGATGAGCGTCGACTTCCCCGAGCCCGAGGGGCCGCAGATGACCACCCGCTCGCCCTCGGCGACATCGAGGTCGACCTCGCTCAGCGCGTCGAAATTCCCGAACCGCTTGGTCACCCCCTGCATGTGGATCGCCACGTCAGCCACGGTCGAGCCTCGTGCGCCGTTCGAGATAGGCGCCGTAGCGCGACAGGCCGAAGACGAAGACGAAATAGACGAGTGCCACGAAGACGTAGACCTCGATGTAATAGGCTCCCCACTCCCCCCGGCCGACGGCGGCAGACCCCGAGGCGGTGACCTCGAAGAATCCGATGATCGTGACGATGGAGGTTTCCTTGAAGGTGATGACCACCTGGTTGATCGTCGAGGGCAGCGTGTTGCGGAACGCCTGCGGCAGGATGATGTCGAAGACGGTCGAGCGGTAGCCCATCCCGAGCGCCTGGGCCGCCTCTTCCTGGCCGGACGGGATCGACTGGATGCCGGCGCGGATGATCTCGGCCTGGTAGGCGGCATAGAAGAGCGAGAAGGCGAAGATCACCCGGCCGAGCTTGCTGCCCTGCGCCCAGTCCGGCAACACGAACGGCACGACGACCGCGGCGGCGAAGAGAATGGTCAGGAGCGGCAGCGAGCGCACCGTGTCGATGAAGATCGCCGCCAGCCAGCTGATGACCGGCAGCCTCGAGCGACGCGCCAACGCGAGACCCACGGCCATGGGCATGCCCAGCACCACCACCGAGGCGAAGATGAACACGGTGAGCGACAGCCCGCCCCATTGCTCGGTGGTCACGACCTGCAGACCGAAGACGCCGCCGTACATCAGCAGAACGAATGTGCCGAACCCCGTGAGCCAGACGGTGGCCAGGCGCTTGAGGCCCCAGAGCGCGGGCACGCAGGAAAGAACCATCGTCGCCACGATCGCGAGGCAGGCGAGGGTCGAGCGCCAGTGTTCCTCGAACGGGTAGAGCCCGAAGAGAATGAGCCGTCCGCGCGCCTCGATCACGGCCCAGCAGGCCCCCGTCACCTCCCGGCAGCGATCGGGTTCGGCCTCGCCCCAGATCGCGTTGAGAAAGGCCCAGTCCGCGATGGTGACGACGAGCCAGACGAGAGCCGAGCCGGCGAGAACCGTCACGATGCCGTCGAACCAGGTCGAGAACAGCCGTTTCCTGAGCCAGGCGAGGCCGGTCTCGGTCGGCGGCGGGGCGAGCGGGCTGTCGATCACCGCCATGTCAGCTCCGCCCCTTGATCGCGAGGCGCGCGTTGATCCAGTTCATCGTGCCGCTGATCGTGTAGTTGATGAGAAGAAACCCTCCCATCAGCAGCAGCAGAAGCTCGATCGCCTGGCCGGCCTGGTTGATCGAGGTCGAGACCACCATGAAATAATCGGGATAGCCGATGGCGACGCCGAGGGTCGTGGCCTTCATCAGCCAGACATACTGGTTGGTCAGCGCGGGCAGCATGGCGCGCACCGCAAGGGGAATGCGCACGAAGCGGTTCACGTGCCAACCCGACAGGCCAAGCGCCCGGGCCGCCTCGAGCCGCCCCTTGTCGACGGAAAGAAATCCGCCGCGCACGATCTCGCCGATATAGGCACCGCCGAAGGCCGTGATGCCGATGAAGAGCGCGGCGAACTCCGGCTTCATCGTCACCCCGCCCACGAAACGCAGACCCTGCAGTTCGGGCAGGCTGACGAGCGGCATTTCGGGGTCGTGGCCGAGAAAGAGCAGCGCCACGGCGAGCGCGACGATGGTCAGGGGGGCAACAACCCAATTCATCAGGGGTCGCTCCTGCCCGAACTTCCGCGCGACGAAGACGGCGAAGGCCACGGCGAGCGCGATCAGCAGCAAATCCGTACCCGACCAGGCCGGCGCGGGCAGCATCAGCCCGCGGTTCGAGAGAAATCCGACCCCGGCGAGATCGATCGCTCCTCGCGGCGAAGGCAGGTGCGTGAGGATCGCGTACCAGAAGATGACCTGCAGGATCAGCGGCACGTTCCGGAATGTTTCGACGAAAACCGTGCCGAGGATGTTCAGGATGAGGTTCGAGGAGACCCGCATGAGGCCCACCGTGAGGCCGACCAGCGTCGCCCCCGCGAGCCCGAAGAGCCCGACGAAAATGGTGTTCACGAAGCCCGCTAGCAGCATCCGCGCGTAGGTCGACCGGTCGGAGACCTCGAAGAGCGCGAAATTGATCGGCCAGCCGGTCGAGCGTTCGAGAAACCCGAACCCCGTCGCGATGCCCTGCGAGACGAGGTTCTCCCGCGCCGTCAGCACGAAAGTCAGCGTCAGAAGCACTGCGACGGCGAGAACGCCGATCTGGATCAGGATGCCCCTGACCCGGCGGTTGCGGATGGCTTTGAGCATGAGGTTTTCGGTAGCTTGCACGGGGCCGGGTCAGCGCCCGGCCCCGCGCCTTGCCTCAGTCGAGCACGAGCGGGTAGAGAAGCCCGCCGTTCGTCCAGAGATGGTTCTGCCCGCGCGGCAGCCTGTAGACGGAATCGTCACCGACCGTGCGGTCGTAGATCTCGCCGTAGTTCCCGACCGCCTTGATCATGGTGTAGACCCAATCGTCGCTGAGGCCGAGACGGGTGCCCACGCCAGGGCTGACGCCCAGCAGCCGCTCGATCGAGGCCGACGGCGGGTCCGCGCGCACCTCATCCACGTTCGCCTGCGTGATCCCCGCCTCTTCGGCCATGAGAAGCGCCGACATCATCCAGTTGATCACGTCGATGAAGCCGTCGTCGCCTTCACGGGCGGCGATGCCTTCGGGTTCGAGGGCGAGCACGGCGTCGAGGATGGTGAAGTCCTCGGGGTTCGGCGCGTTGAACCGCGTTGCCGCGAGGAACGGTCCGAAGCCCGCCAGCGCGTCGCAACGCCCGGCATAGAGGGCCGAGCGCAGTTCCTCGGGGTTGTCGAAGTTCAGGGGCTCGTAGGAGATGCCGCGCGCGCCCATGTAGTCGGCCACGATGCGCTCGATCGAGGTGCCGGCGTTGATGCAGAACACGCCGCCCTCGAGGTCGGCGGGCGAGGTCGCCCCGATGTCGGTCCGCGCGAGAATGTTCGTCGGCCCGATGAAGTAGGGCCGCGAGTACTGCAGGCCGAGCTCGGTGTCGCGGCTCATCGTCCAGCCGGTGACCTTGATGATGACGTCGATATCGCCCGACTGAAGCGCCGGGAAACGCTGCGCCCAGCTTACGGGGATGATCTGAAGCGCGTCCGGGCTGCCCAGGATCGCGGTGGCGAGCGCCTTGCACATCTCGATGTCGAAGCCCGACCATTCGCCCTGGTCGTCGACTTCCGCGAAGCCGAGGTAGCTGCCGTTGTGGCCGGTGCAGAGAAGGCTTCCGCGCTCCTGGATCATCGTCACCGTCGGGCCGGGGTCGGCCTGGGCCAGCGCGCCCGAGGGCAGCGCCATCGCACCGGCCAGCGCCGATGCGCCGATAAGGTTGAGTGTTTTCTGAATCATGTCGGATCTCCTGTTGGGAAGGGACTTTCGCCGCGTCACGGGCGGCTCTTCTTGCGGACGCCGCCAGAGGCCGCGTCCGGGTCGGTTTCGGCAGCAACGCTGATACCCGTGGTTCCGTTGCGTCCGAGAAACGACAGCAGCCGGTCGCGGAACCCCGCGGTATGTATCAGCGCGAGGCGCTCGGCCTCGTCGGCATCCTGCGCCGCTATGGCCTCGACCATGACGTGATGGTCCTCGGCCAGCGGGTTGGGGTAGGCGGCGGCGTCCAGATGAAGGAAATAGAGCCGCATGAAGCGCCGCCCCTCGTCAAGCAGGGCATCGTATTGCGCGGCGAGAAAGCGGTTCTGCGACGCGGCCGCGACCGCCACATGAAACGCCTTGTTCGCCGCGAGCATCTCGAGGTGATCGTGCGGCAGGAGGGTGTGGTCGAAGGCGGAAGCCGCGACGCGCATGGCCGACAATTGCTCCTCGGTCCGCCGCTCTGCGGCCAGGCGGGTGCAGACCCGCTGCGAAAGATCGAGCGCCTCGATGTATCGCGGAAAGTCCGCGAGCTGCAGCGGGGCCACGACCGTCGACCGGTTGGGCAGCATGACGACGAGGTTCTGGGCGGCGAGCCGGCTCAGCGCCTCGCGGACCGGAGAGCGGGAACTGGAGAAGCGCCGGGCTATCTGGGTTTCGTCGAGCGCCGCGCCCGGCGCGAGATCGAGCGTCAGGATCTCGCGCTGCAGGGTTTCGTACACGAGAGCCGCGCGACCGCCGTGCCGTGGAGCGGCCGCCTCGTCGGGCAGCGTGTCTGCGGTCGCGATGTCCGGCAGCTCTCTCATTCTCTCACTGTCGGTTTGCGTCGGTTTGCCGATTCTGAAACACAACGCTACGCTATCGTCGACACGGTGTCGACAACACCGCCCCAAGAAGCGAGGCCAGAAAGTTGCAAGCTTCCCCCGGCATGCCGAATATCGTTCTGTTCATGACCGACCAGCTCACCGCCTCTGTGCTTTCGGCCTATGGCGGCAAGGTCTGCAAGACCCCCAATCTCGACCGGCTCACACGGGGCGGCACGGTTTTCGAACAGGCCTATTGCCCCTACCCGCTCTGTGCGCCCTCGCGCTTCGCGATGATGTCGGGCCGTCTCGCCTCGCGCATCGGCGCCTGGGACAACGGGTCGGAATTCCCCGCCTCGGTGCCGACTTTCGCGCACTACCTGCGCTTGCGTGGCTACTACACCTGCATCTCCGGCAAGATGCATTTCATCGGGCCGGACCAGTTGCACGGTTTCGAGGAACGGCTGACCACCGAGATCTACCCCGCCGATTTTTCCTGGACGCCCGCGCCGGAGGAACGCGATGCGGAGAACAGGTTCGGTGCCGGGGTCTCCTCGGTCGAGACGATCCTCGATGCCGGCCCGATGGCCCGGACCATGCAGATCGACTACGACGAGGACGTCATCCACCACGCCGTCCGCGAGGTCTACGTCCGGGCCCGGAGCGCGGACACCCGGCCGTTCATGATGACCGTCTCGCTGACCCAGCCCCACGACCCCTACGTGACCACCCGCGAATGGTGGGACCTCTACGAGGGCATCGACATCGACCCGCCGGTGGTCGACCCGATCCCGCTCGACGCGCGCGACCCGCATTCACGGATGCTTCATGCCCACTACGGACAGGACCGCATCGCGATAGACGCCGAGGCGACCGCCCGCGCGCGCCGGGCCTATTACGGGATGATCTCGCACATCGACGCGATGTTCGGCCGGTTGCTCGATGCACTCTCGGAGGCGGGGATGGCAGAGAACACCGTCGTCATATTCGCCTCCGACCACGGCGACATGATCGGCGAGCGGGGCATGTGGTTCAAGAAAACCCTGTTCGAACCCGCGATCAGGGTGCCGCTCATCATGCGCGGCCCCGGCGTTCCCCGGGGGCGGATCACCACACCCGTCTCGCTTCTCGACCTCTTCCCGACTCTTCTGGACCTCTCCGGCGCTGGGTCCGACGCCATCCGCACGCCGCTCGACGGCGAAAGCCTGGCACCGCTCCTGCGCGGCGGCGCCCGCCACGGCCCCGTCCTCGCCGAGCATCTCGACGGCGGCACCGACGCGCCCCGCGTGATGCTTCGGGACGGCGACCTCAAGCTGGTGCTTTCACGGGCCTACCCGCCCATGCTGCACGATCTCGGGGCCGATCCGCTCGAACTCTCCGACCTCGCGGGCGAGCCCCCCGCGAGGATCCATCTCGAAAGGCTGACGGCGCGCGCCGGGGAAATCTGGGATCTTGACGCGCTTGCCGAAGAGAAAAGGGCGAGCCAGACCGCCAGATCGATCGTGAATGCAGCCCTTCGGGAGGGACGGGTGCAGCCCTGGGATTTCGTGCCCGGAGCGCTCATCCAGAACACGGGCTACGTCCGCAGCGGCGACACGTTTCCCGAGGTCGAGAGGCGCGGCTACCTGAGATCCGGCGAAACAGGCCGGTAGGCCCTCGCGCGAAAGGCTAGCCTTCCACGGGCAACGGCGTCCGGGCGTCTGCCTCCTTGTCCGCATGATCCGGGCCATCCCCCGCCGCCGGTCCCGGCGGCTCGCCGGCAAGCTCGCGCCAGGCATCGAACTGGGACAGGAAGATCTTTCCATTGAGCTCGGCCATGAAATGGGTCGCTTCGAGCCGGTCCATGACCGGTCCCTTGACCTCGGAGAGGTGCAGACCGATGCCCTGTTCGGTCAGCCGCTTGTTGATCTCCTCGAGGTTCTCGAGCGCGGAATAGTCGATCTCGTTCACCGCCGAGCACATCAGGACGACATGGCGCAGGTCGTTGTCGTTCGCCAGCCGGTCGAGAACGAGATCCTCGAGAAAGCGCGCGTTCACGAAATAGAGGCTCTCGTCGATCCTGAGCGTCAGGAGGCCGGGCCGTGTCTCGACAGTGTGGCGGCGGATATTGCGGAAATGCTGGGTGCCCGGGACGAGACCGACCTCGGCGACATGAGGGCGCGACGTCTTGTAGACATGAAGGAGCAGCGACAGGATCACCCCCGTCGAGACCCCCGCCTCGACCCCGAAGCCGAGGGTGAGAACGATCGTCGCCGCGACGGCGGCGAAATCGGCCTTCGCATAGGTCCAGGTCCGCTTCAGGATCGAGAAGTCCACGAGGCTGAGGACCGCGACGATGATCGTCGCGGCAAGTGTCGCATTCGGCAGGAAGTAGACGAGCGGCGTGAGCGCCACGGCGGCGATCGCGAGGCCAGCTGCGGTGAAGGCACCGGCCGCCGGCGTCTCCGCACCCGCGTCGAAATTGACGACCGAGCGGGAAAAACCGCCGGTCACGGGGTAACCGCCCGAAAAGGCCGCGCCGATGTTCGCGGCCCCGAGGCCGATGAGCTCCTGGTCGGGATCGATCCGCTGGCGCTTCTTCGCGGCGAGCGTTTGCGCCACGGAGATCGATTCCACGAAGCCGATGACCGAAATGAGCAATGCGGGCAGCAGGAGCGCGCCGATAAGGTCCGGCGAGAACGACGGCATCGTCAGCGGCGGCAGGCTCTGGGGCACTTCGCCGACGATGGCGACGCCCTTCTCGCCGAGGTCGAGCGCCCAGACGAGCCCCGTCGTGACGGCGACGGCCGCCACCGGACCGGCCTTTGTGGCCACGTCCGCGAGTCCATTTGGCGCGCCGAGCCGTATCAGGAACGGTTTCAGCCCCTTGCGCACCCAGAAAAGGAAAGCCGTTGCCGCAGCCCCGAGCGCGAGCGTCGCGAGATGCACCTCCGACAGGTTCTCAAAGAGCGAGCCGACGATCTCGATCAGGGTGTGTCCTTGGGCCGGGATACCGAGGATGTGCTTGAGCTGGCTCGCCGCGATCAGAAGGCCCGAGGCGGTGATGAAGCCGGCGATCACCGGGTGGCTCAGGAAATGCGCGAGAAACCCGAGCCGGAAGAGGCCCATCGCCAGCAGCATCGCGCCCGAGAGCAACGCGAGCGTGAGGGCGGCGAGCGCATAGCCCATCGTGCCCTGCTCGGCCACCTGCCCGATGGCGGCGGCCGTCATCAGCGACACGACCGCGACCGGGCCGACCGCCAGCGCCCGCGAGGTTCCGAAGACGGCGTAGAGCAGGATCGGCACGATCGAGGCGTAGATGCCCGCTTCGGGCGGCAGGCCCGCGAGCAGCGCATAGGCCAGGGATTGCGGGATCAGCATGATCGTCACGATCACCGCCGCGATGAGGTCGCTCGACAGCGCCGTCCGGTTGTAGCTTCGGCCCCAGTCGAGGATAGGCAGGTATTTCACGAATCGTTTCATGCTTGTCTCGGTTCCCCGGGAAGAAGGCGGGCGAAACCGGATCTCGGCTCGCCCGCAGGTATCGGCACACCCCAGGGGATGAGAAGGGTGGGCCGACGGACCCTATTCGGCGGCGGCGGACAGTTTCTCGGGCTTTGCCATCCATTCCCTGCCGCGCAGCATCGCCTGCCAGTAGATCGGCGGCAGGAACTTCTCCTTGAGAAGCCAGGCCGCGCGGGAGGGCTTCGTCCCGTCGATGAGCCAGCTCGGGAACGAGGGTTTCAGCGCCCCGCCGTAGCCGAATTCGGCCAGCACGATCTTGCCGCGCTCCACGGTGAGCGGGCAGGAGCCGTAGCCGTCGTATTGCGCCACTGCCGACCGGCCGCGCATGTCGGCGACGATGTTGTCGGCCACCACCGGCGCCTGCTTGCGCGCGGCCGCCGCGGTCTTGGCGTTCGGCGCGTTCATCACGTCGCCAAGGCTCCAGACGTTTTCGTAGGTCTTGTGGCGCAGCGTCGCCTGGTCGACATCGACCCATCCGGCGGCGTCTGCCAGCGGCGAGACGCGGATGAAGTCGGGCGCCGTCTGCGGCGGAGTGACATGGATCATGTCGAACTCGACCTCGACCCGGCGCGGCTCGGCATCGGGCTCCTTCACCTCGAAGGTCGCCTTTTTCGCGGGCCCGTCGACCGCCACGAGGTTGTGGAAGAAATCGACGGTGGCCCCGTATTTCTTTATGTAGCGTTCGAGGGCGGGCACGTAGTCCTTCACGCCGAAGAGCACGCCGCCGGCGTTCATGAAGTGAATGTCGATGTTCTTGAGCACCCCGCGCCGGAACCATGCGTCGCCCGAGAGATAAAGCGCCTTCTGCGGCGCGCCCGCGCACTTGATCGGCATCGGCGGCTGGGTGAACAGCGCCCGGCCTTCGCGCATGCCCTGCACAAGCTCCCAGGTGTAGGGTGCGAGATCGTAGCGATAGTTCGAGGTAACGCCGTTGCGCCCCAGCGTCTCCTCGAGGCCCTCGACCCTGGCCCAGTCGAGCTTGAGACCGGGGCACACGACGAGCCGGTCGTATTTCACCACCCGGCAGCCATCGAGCACCACCGCGTTGTCCTTCGGCTCGAAGGCCGCGACGGCGGACTTGATCCAGTGCACGCCCCTGGGGATCAGGCTGCCCATGGTCTTCGCGGTCGATTGCGCATCGAATATGCCGCCCCCCACCATCGTCCAGCCGGGCTGGTAATAATGAATGTCGGCGGGGTCGATCAGCGCGATTTCGAGACCGGGCTTGCGCGACTTCAGGCTGGCGGCGACCGCAATGCCCCCTGCCCCGGCGCCCACGATGACCACGTCGAACTCCGCGTCTCCGGTATCGGTCGGCGTCTTGCCGCCGTTGGCGATGCGACGGGCCACGCCGTTCATGTCGTAGCCCGCCGCTTTCGTCGCCCCGAGGATCTCCGGCAACGGCCGCCGGTCGGCCTCGGCCAGCGACCACAACGTCGCCGAGCGCGTTCCGGTCCGGCAATACGCCATCACCGGCCCAGGCAGTTCGGTCAGGGCATTGCCAAACGCCTCGGCGGTCTCGTCAGTCACCTTGCCCGGGGTCACAGGCAGGTAACGGAACTCCATTCCAGCCTTTTCCGCAGCCACCCGCATCTCCTCGTGGCCCGGTTGATCGGGCCCCTCGGCATCCGGCCGGTTGTCGATGATCGACCGGAAGCCGGCCTCTTTCAGGCCGGGGATGTCGTCGGGCGTTATCTGCGGGCCGACCGACAGCCCTTCAGTGATCCTGCGTATGTCCATGGGACGTGTCCTCCTGACGACGGGTCGTTCGGTTGTGGCTCAAAGCTTGTTGACGGGGACCTTGAGCATCGGGTTTCCATCGTTGTCCGTCGGAACCTCGCCAGCGCGCATGTTTACCTGAAGCGACGGAATGATGAGCTTCGGCATGGCGAGAGTTGCGTCGCGCTCGGTGCGGAACTTGATGAAGTCCTCGCGCGACTTGCCGCCGCCGACGTGAATGTTGTTCGCCTTCTCCTCGGCCACGGTGGTTTCCCACTGAATGTCGCGGCCGTTCGGACCGTAGTCGTGGCACATGAAGAGGCGCATCTCGTCGGGCAGGGCGAGCACCTTCTGGATGCTGTCGTAGAGCGTGCCCGCGTCACCGCCGGGAAAGTCGGCGCGCGCCGACCCACCGTCGGGCATGAAGAGCGTGTCGCCCACGAAGGCCGCATCGCCCATGACATGCACCATGCAGGCCGGGGTGTGGCCGGGCGTGTAGATGGTGAAGACCTCCATCTCGCCGATCTTGTAGGTGTCGCCGTCCTCGAACAGCGCGTCGAACTGCGAGCCGTCGCGCTGGAACTCGGTGCCTTCGTTGAAGACCTTTCCGAAGGTGTCCTGCACCACCATGATCTTGTCGCCGACGCCGATCTTGCCGCCGAGCTTTTCCTGGATGTAGGGCGCCGCCGAGAGATGGTCGGCGTGCACATGGGTCTCGATGATCCAGTCGAGCTTCAGACCGCGCTCCTCGATCTCGGCGATGAGCGCATCGGCGTGGTCGTAGGTGATCCGGCCCGCGGCGTAGTCGATGTCCATGACGCTGTCGACGATCGCGCAATGATCGCTCGCGGGGTCCTTCACGATGTAGCTGATCGTGTTGGTGGCCTCGTCGAAATGGGCCGAGACCTCGGGTTTGATCTCCATGTTCACGGAGTAGGTCGTGGTCGGGGTATCCTTCATGTCTCTCTCCTTCAGGTCCGGCAGGTCTTGACGCCGATCAGGCTGTAAAGCGGGCAAGTGCCGACCACCGAGGTCAACAGGAAGACGGCCGCAATGGCGATGAAGAGCCAGAACAGGACGCCCGCGGCCGCGATTTCGGTGGTGAACGCCAGCACCAGCAGAACGACCGCCACGGCGATCCGGATGCCTCTGTCGATGCTTCCCATATTCTTTGTCATGGTCTCCTCCTCAAATTGTGCTGGAATCGGTCGCAGCGACCTTTGCATGCTGCAGCACACAACGTTTGTGACTTCGTCACCGTTCCCCGGCGGACCTCGCCAGTCGTTCGAGACCCGAGCGGCCCACGAGGCGGACCTCGCCGCGCGATTGTTCGACCCAGCCGCGCCGGTGAAACTCCGAAAGCGTGCGCGAGATCACCTCCCGCGCGGTGCCAAGCTCGTTGGCGAGCACCTGGTGCGTCGCGTGGACGACGCCACCTTCGCCCGCCAGTTCCAGAAGACGCGCCGCAAGGCGCACGTCCATCCGCTGGAAGACGATGTCGTCGATCAGGGTGAAGAGGTCGGTGATGCGCCGGGAATAGGCCTTGAAGATGAAGTCGCGGAACACCGGCGAGCGCGCGGCGAGCTCGTCGAACGTCGCCCGGGGAATGGCCACCGCGCGCACATCCGTCTCGGCGATGCCGTCGGCGGAATAATCCTCGAACGCGAGCATGCAGGCTGTCGTCAGAACGCAGCTTTCGCCGGCATTGACCCGGTAGAGAAAGACCTCCCTGCCGGTGTCCGATTTCTGCTGCACCCGCACCGTGCCGTCTAGCAGGAGAAGGAGATTGTCGGCCGATTGTCCCGGCGCGAAGACCTGCGTTCCGGCGGGCACCTCGACGACCTGGCTTCCGTCGATGAGCGCCTGGCGCAAATCCGGCGGCAGGCGCTTCAGACCCTCGAAACGGTCGATCCACTCGGTCTGTTCCACGGCCATCGGTCTCCCCTCCCTGATTGCAGTCGAGGCGCGGCCTCCGCGCCTCGACCATCTCCCTAACATGTGGTCAGAGCGCCCGCGTTGAGAAGTACCAATCCTTCGTGTCGTAGCCTTCGCCCATGCGGGCTTCGGCCGCCCCGGTGGTCTGCGGCGGCGGCACGATGACGTCCTCGCCGGGCTG
This sequence comes from uncultured Rhodobacterales bacterium, assembly GCA_964588375.1. Taxonomy (GTDB): domain Bacteria; phylum Pseudomonadota; class Alphaproteobacteria; order Rhodobacterales; family Rhodobacteraceae; genus JASJAR01. Next base: position 22,528 of record CAZPPH010000024.1, read on the forward strand.
CCAGTTCTCCGGCGTCGCCACCTTGTGCTCCGACGAGGTGTGCAGCGCCTTCACCAGCCGCAGGATCTCGTCGACCGAGCGGCCGTTGCTCATCGGGTAGTAGACCATGGCCCTCAGCTGCCCCTCGGGGTCGATCACGAAGGTCGCCCGCACCGCCTGGGTGTCGGAGGCTCCGGGCTGCACCATGCCGTAGGCGCCCGCCACCTTCATGTCGAGGTCGGCGATGATGGGGAAGGGAATGTCCACGCCGAAGCTGTCCTTGATCGAGCGGACCCAGGCGATATGGGCGTAATGGCTGTCGATCGAGAGGCCGAGAAGCTCGGTGTCGAGGGCCGCGAAGTCCTCGGCGCGCCGGGCGAAGGCCATGAATTCGGTCGTGCAGACCGGGGTGAAGTCCGCCGGGTGCGAGAACAGGATGAGCCACTTGCCGCGGTAGTCGGCGAGCGACTTCCGGCCATGGGTCGTCAGCGCGTCGAAGTCGGGCGCGGGTTCGTTGAGACGCGGCATGGACACTGCCTGGAAATCGCCTGTCTGGTGTTGAACGGTCATGGGATCCTCCGGATTTGCCGTTTCATGTCCAACGATCTAAAGGCCCGCTTGTGATTTGAGAAATTGATTTATATGTAATTCGTGATAGGAAAATTGAATATGACGTCCCTCAGGCAACTCCGCTTTCTCGTCGCGCTCTCGGATACGCTCAACTTCTCCCGGGCCGCCGAGATCTGCCACGTCACGCAGCCCACGCTGTCGACGGGTCTGAAGGAGCTCGAAGCCCGCCTTGGCGTGAAACTCGCCGAGCGCGACCGCCATTCGGTGCTGATGACGCCCATCGGCGAGCGCATCGCGGCCGAGGCGCGCGAGGTTCTGACCCGGGTCGGGGACATCGAGGACATGGCGCGCGACGAGGCCGAGGACCGGCCCGCCCTCCTCCGGCTCGGCGCCATTCCCACCGTCGGGCCCTACCTGATGCCCCGCGCCCTGCCGCTGATCCGCGAGGCGCTGCCCGGCATGAAGCTCTACGTCCGCGAGGAACTGACCGATGCCCTCGTCGCGGGGCTTGCCGACGGGCGCCTCGACCTCGTCATCCTGGCACTCCCGCACGACCTGCCCGCGCAGATCGAGACCTTCGAGCTCTTCGAGGACGGCTATCACCTCGCGACGCCCCGGGATCATCCGCTGGCCAACAAGGCGGAAACCTCCGGCGCCGACCTCGAAGGGCGCCCCCTCCTGCTTCTCGAGCGGGGCCATTGCCTCCAGCGCCACGCGCTCTCGGCCTTTCCCGAAGCGGGCCTCGGCGAAGAGCAGGACTTCGCCGCGACGAGCCTTCCGACGCTCGTCTCCATGGTCGAGGAAGGGCTTGGCCTCACGCTCCTGCCCGACCTCGCGGTCGCGGCCGGAGCCGCGCGCGGCCAGAACGTCTCGCTCTCGGTGCTCACGGGGGCGCGGCCCCGCCGCGTGGCGCTGGCATGGCGGCGCAGCACGTCGCGCGGCGCGCTCTTCCGCACGATCGGCGGCTGCCTCGCGAAGGCCCACCGCGCGTTGCTCGAAGAGGCCGGCCTCGGCTGAGCCGGGCCGGCCGCCGTGTCAGTCGAGGGAGCCTTCGCTCGTGCGCCGCGTGCCGATCAGCGCCTCCAGCGTGTAGACGAGAATGCCCATGCCGACGGCACCCATGGCGGCGACGCCGAGAAAGACGATCACGTCCACCGGCCCGCCGATGTCGGAAAGCTGCGAATCCGTCATCGCCATGACGAACCAGACCGCGAGCACGGCGCCGACCGGCATCGAAAGCTGGGCGAGGAGGAACTTCCTCCAGCTCACCGAACGGTCGCGGATCAGCACGTAGAGATAGGCAAGCGTCACGAGCGCCGCCACGGCCACCATGGCCCAGAACAGCACCGGCCCGAAGACTTCCTCGAACACGGCGATCATGGTTTCGAATGTGAGTTCCTGCATTGTCTTCTCCCTCTCACGCGCGGCCGCGCAGCATGGCGTTGTAGGTCGCCTTCAGCGCGACCTCCTTCATCAGCCAGCTGATCCAGAGTTCCTCGAGCGGCGCGATGACGCCGGGAAACGACGGCACGAGGTCGTTGTTGTAGTCGAACTCGATCAGCATCGCCCGGCCGACCCGGGTGATCAGCGGACAGGACGTGTAGCCGTTGTAGGTTTCCGTCCCCGACCCGCCCGAAATGGCCGCGACGAGATGGTCCTCGACCACCGGCACCTGCCATTTGACGCTCGCGGCGGTCTTGCCCTTCGGCACACCGGCGACGTCGCCGAGGGCGAAGATATCGGGGTAGCGGCGGTGCCGCAGGGTCTGCGGGTCGACCTCGACCCAGCCCTGGTCGGTCCAGCGGTCGGCCCAGGCGAGGCCCGACTGGCGCACGAAGTCCGGCGCCCGCTGGGGCGGGATGATGTGGATGTAGTCGTACTCCATCTCGGTCTCGCCGTCGGGCGTGGCGAAGGTCGCGCGTTTCGCACCGGCGTCGATGGACTTCAGCGTATGCTGCATCGCCGTCTCGATGCCGCGTTCGTCGAAGAGCATGCGCACCTTCTCGGCCACGATCGGCACGCCGAAGAGCGCGCCCTGGGGTGCGGCGTAGACCATGTTGGTCTTGCCGCCGTTGCCCGCCCGTCCGGCGATGTCGTCGAGAAGGAAAGTGTGCTTCAGCGGCGCGCCGGCGCATTTCATTTCCGTTTCGGGCCGTGTGAAGAGACCCGTGCCGCCTTCTTCTGTGAATTTCGATGCCGCCGCCCAGGTGCGCGCGGCATGGTCCGGCCCGCCATAGAGCGCGCCGATACCGTTCTCGCCGACCATGTCCGGCGAAAATCCCTCGATCGCGTCATTGTCGAGCACAAGTCCGGGCGCCACGACCAGCCAGTCGTACCCGAGCGTCTGGCCCCCGGAGGTCGAGACCGTCTTCGCCTCGGGATCGACGGCGGCGACGGCTTCCGCGACGAGGTTGACGCCCGAGGGCAGCCAGTCGGTCGTCTCGGAGACGACGTAGCCCGCGGGCTTCAGCCCGGCGGCGACGAGCGAGAGCCCGGGCTGGTAGAGATGCGCTCGGCGCGGGTCGATCAGAGTGATCTCCGCCCCCTCGAGCCGCCGCACCAGCCGGTTGGCGAGCGCGGTGCCCGCGGCCCCTGCCCCGATGATCACGATCCGGGCGTTCGTGGCCACGGGCTGGGCCACCGCCCGGTCGCCCCGTGCCGTGGCGAACGCCGCGCCGGCCGCCGTCATTGCGAGAAACTGTCTTCTGTCCATCCCTCTGTCCTCCTCCATTGCCGCGAACCGCGGGCGGTCGATCGTCCCGAGCGTCGGTCGACGACCGGGGGCGGCAGGCTTCCGTCTGTGCCTTCCCGGCTGCATGCCGCGGTGACGCAGCGAATCGAAAGCGTTCGCACCCGAACGCATACCTTGGCATACCGTCACGGAACGGTGACAAGGTCACATTCAGCGGCATGCCGCGTGAAGAAGATGCGGGATGTCCGGAGCCATCTCGCGTCGGAAGAGCGCGGAGAATGGTGCGGCTCTCGTCCCCCGAAAAGACGACACGGGCGCGAGATGTCGCGCCCGTGTCCCTTTCACCAACAGCTCGGCTTCAGCCGAAGCGGCGTCCCGCGATCACTCCGCCGCGACGGCGCTCTGCGCCCGGCGGCTTCCGAAATGGCGCCGGTTCAGGACCAGAAGGAGCGCGATCATCGCCACCTGTGCGGCGACCGCGAGCGCCGTCAGCGCCCAGTAGGCGAGGCCGAACTGCGCGATCAGCCCGGCTCCGACGAGGCCCTTGTTGATCCAGAAATGCCCCATGACCGAAAGCGCGACGCCGGGGCAGATCAGCGCGTAGCTGCCCGGCGAGGTTTCCGACCCGGTGATGAAGCGGCCGATGTAGCCCGACGCACGCAGGATCGTCAGGCCGAAGAGCACGAAGAGCACCTCCATCGACAGGAGCCGGGTGAGCAGGACGAGCCCATCGCCCGGGCTGGCGTTGCTTTCGAAATGCACATGCAACCCGTGCCCCTGGCGCAGCAGGAGAATACCGAGCACCGTCATCAGCGGCACGACGATGAGAAGCGTCGGCGCCTGCTCCACCGCCACGCCGTTCTCCAGCATCGAGCGGATGCCGAGGATGATGCCGACGAGCGCGATCAGACCGCTTGCGACGAGAAAGAACGTCGACAGCATGACCGAGATGCCGGCGGTGAGCGGCGCGGCGCTCATCGCACCGGGGGCGGCGAGACCGACCCCGACCATCGCCAGCGTGAACGCCGGCAGAAGCTGGGCGAAGGAGTTGTTCGCCTTGCAGTCGAAGCCGCCCGAGCCGATGACGCGGGCCAGAAACGCCCCCATCTGCCGGAACGCCAGCGCGCCGATCGCCACGAAGGCGACGAGGGCGGCCGGGAAGAGAAACTCGACGAACCCCCAGAGCCCCGGCACGAAGACGAGGCCGAGGATGAAGCCGACGTTGACCGACATCGCCAGCGCGAGCGGCATCGCCATCATCTGCGTCTGGGCGTTCGACACCGCGAGGGCCGCGCCCCGGTCGGAAGCGGCGAAGGCGCCGCTGCGACGGAGGTTCCAGACGAGGAGGTAGAGGTTCATCGCCCCGAAAACGGCGATGCCCGCGAGCGCCAGCCAGATCGCGGCCATCAGCGGTGCACCGGCGCCGGCCATGGCGGCGGTCACGTCCTCGAACACCGGCACGGGCTGGCCCGGATGCGGGATCCAGAACATGAGATACATGAAGAAGGTCACCGCGATCCCTCCCGCGCCAACGGAGGCGAGAAAGTAGAGCGGCGACCAGGTGTCGGCGGGTCTGTTGCTTGTGTGTGCCATCATGATTCTCCCGATATTTAAGGCGGGATTAGCGCCACTTGCCCCGTTCCCACGGTGACATGGTCACACTACGCCGCACGGCCGGGTCTCGACCTTCGCGCCCGCATCGGGGATGCTCGCGGGAGACCTCCAACCGAAGGCCCTCCATGGCAACGCTCGAAACCCGCATCGCTCAAGCCCGGGGAGACGAACCGGCGGACCTCGTCCTGCGCGGCGGCCGCGTCTTCGACCTCGTCACCGGCACGCTCATCGAGGGTGACGTCGCCATCGGCGGCGACCGCATCGTCGGCGTCGGCGAGAGTTACGAGGCCCTGCGGGTCATCGACGTCTCCGGCCTCATCCTCGTGCCGGGCTTCATCGACACGCACCTTCATATCGAAAGCTCCCTCGTCACGCCCTTCGAGTTCGACCGCTGCGTCCTGCCCCTCGGCGTGACCACCGCGATCTGCGACCCCCACGAGATCGCCAACGTCATCGGCGCCGACGGCATCCGGTATTTCCAGGAGGCGAGCGGCGAGACGCTCATGGACATCCGGGTGCAGCTTTCCTCCTGCGTGCCCTCGACCGACATGGAAACCTCGGGGGCGACCCTCACCGCCGACGACCTTGCCGCCCTCATGGGCCACCCCTCGGGCATCGGCCTTGCGGAGTTCATGAACTACCCCGGCGTCATCCACCGCGACCCCGGGGCCATGGCCAAGCTCC
>CAZPPH010000025.1:0-27765 GCA_964588375.1 uncultured Rhodobacterales bacterium
CTCCCCCATCACCGCCTTGTTGAACCCGTAGACCACCCGTGCCCCGCCATACGGCACGAGCTGCACCTCGCGCTCCTGCCCCGGCTCGAAGCGCACCGCCGTCCCGGCAGCGATGTCGAGACGCATGCCCCGGGCCGCGTCGCGGTCGAAGGCGAGCGCGGAATTCGTCTCGGCGAAGTGGTAGTGCGAGCCGACCTGCACCGGACGGTCGCCGGTATTGGCCACGAGAACCCTCACCGCCTCGCGGCCTTCGTTGAGTTTGATCTCACCGGGCGCGGTCATCACTTCGCCGGGGATCACTTGCGCACCTTCGCCATGACCGCCGCCCCCACGGCGCCGCCCACCACGAAGCTCGCGAGAAGCGCTCCGATGCCGAACTCGATACCGTGGGGGTGCATGTGCGCGCCTTCGTGGGCGAGCGCGAGGCCAGGGGCGAGGACGAACGCGAGGGTGGCGAGGTGTTTCATGAAGATCTCCTTGTCGGGTCAGCTGTCGTAGTCGGGGTTGCGGGAGCGGCGGTATTTCTCGGTGAGCCGCGGGCCAAGGGCGCCCAGAAGCGCGCCGATCGCCAGCGTCAGGGCATGGGGCTCGCCGAAGATCATCGAGAGGATCGCCGCGCCGACGAGACAGACGGCGAACGAGACGAGGCGCAACTCGACCGGGGTGATCGGGGCTTCGGTGAGCAGAACGCTTTCGATGGCGCCCTTGACGGTGTCTTCGGCCCTGGGTGCCAGCCAGCCGGCGGCGGCGGCGAGAATGAGCGTTGCAAGCATGGGGACCTCCTTTTCCTGTGCCCCGAGCCTAGCGGATCGGGTGGTGGACGGTCACGAGCTTCGTGCCGTCGGGAAAGGTTGCCTCGACCTGCACGTCGTGGATCATCTCGGCCACCCCTTCCATGCAATCGGCCTTCGCGACGACATGGGCGCCGGCCTCCATGAGATCGGCCACCGACCGGCCGTCGCGGGCACCCTCGACGACATAGTCGGTGATGAGCGCGATGGCCTCGGGGTGATTGAGCTTCACCCCCCTTTGCTTGCGGCTCCGGGCCACCATGGCGGCGAGGGAGACGAGGAGCTTGTCCTTTTCGCGGGGGCTGAGATTCATGGGGTCTTTCCGGTTTCTTTCAGTATTGCCAGACCCGGGGAAGCGCGCCCCCCCGGAGGTGTTCGAGAACGCCCGCGACCTTGCGGCGGAGGCCGTGAGGGTCCGCCGATGTCGCGCGGATGACGAGCTTGCCGTCCCAGGCCGAGGCGGCGAGCCCGGGAAAGGCGCGGCGGAGGGCGGGAAGACGGTCTTCGGCCCCTGGCCCCACGAACGCGATGGTGACGAGCGCGGTCGCCCCCGCCAGCCCCGCGGCATCGCGGCGCGAAAGATCGGTGGTCGCCAGCCGTAAGGGCTCGACGAGAACCGGCGCGCCCTCGCGGGTGACGATGCGGCGGTCGACGAGGTCGAGCGTCCTCACGGTCTCGCCCATTGCGGAGCGCCCCAGCGTGAGCATTTCGGCAAAGAGACAGGAGGCCCCTTCGCCAAGCTCGATCCGGGTCGTCCGGTGGAGCGCCGAGCGGTCGAAGAGAATGGTTTCCTGGGGCAGCCAGTCGAGCCGCGCTCCCGCGCCGATCCTGAGCGTGACGTCAATCCCGGCGGCCCCAGAGGTGGACGCATAGGCCCTTTCGGCGGTCTGCGTCGTCGCGGTGATGTTGGTTCGGGGTGCGAGGGTGACCTCGTAAGCCATCCGGTCGCCGCCGGTGAGTCCGCCGGCAGTGTTGAGAAACACCGCCTCGGGGGTGAGGCCGTGGGTGCGGGGCAGCATGGCCTTCGCAGAGCCCTGCTGGAAGAGCCGGACAAGCGTGCCGCCCGGGCCGAAGCCGATCGCGGCATGGCCGCGGGTGCGTTGAAGGACGGGTGTCGTGGCGTCGAGCATGATGGAGGCGAGGTTGGGTGAAGGTGCGGGGAAGTGCAACGCTCGCGCGGGTTGCCGGGCCATCGTCGCGCGCCTTTGCCCAAAAATCGGGCACGCCCGGTGCTGGCCCCCTGACCGGGCTTGGGGTATTTGGAAAAAATGGCGGATGAGGTCACCATACGGCGTCCCGACGACTGGCACCTGCACCTTCGTGACGGAGACATGCTTCGGGGCGTCCTGCCGTTCACGGCGGCGCATTTCGCGCGGGCGATCGTGATGCCGAACCTCGTGCCACCCGTGGTCACGGCGCTCGACGCCGAGGGCTACCGCGAGCGCATTCTCGCCGCCCTGCCCGTGGGCGCGTCGTTCGAGCCGCTCATGACGCTTTATCTCACCGAGCGCACCGACCCCGCCGACGTGCGCGCCGCCGCCGCCTCGGGGCTGGTGACGGCGGTGAAACTCTACCCGGCCGGGGCGACGACGAACTCCGCCTCGGGGGTGCGGGATTTCGACAGCGTGCGGGGGGTGCTCGAGACGATGGCGGAGATCGGGCTGCCGCTCTGCGTGCATGGCGAGGTGACCGACCCCGACATCGACATCTTCGACCGCGAGGCGGTCTTCATCGAGCGGGTGCTCGACCCGATCCGCGCCGCGACACCGGGCCTTCGGGTGGTGATGGAGCATATCACCACGTCGGACGCGGTAGAATATCTCCGCGCCGGCGACGCCGCTCTCGCCGCGACGATCACCGTCCAGCACCTGATGCTCGACCGCAACGCGATCTTCGCGGGCGGTCTGCGGCCGCACAATTACTGCCTGCCGGTGCTGAAACGCGGGAGCCATCGGGAGGCGCTGGCAGCACTGGCGACGAGCGGCTTCGACCGGGTGTTTCTCGGCACCGATTCCGCCCCGCATCCGACCCATGCCAAGGAGGCCGAATGCTGCGCGGCGGGCTGCTTCACCGCTCCCGTGGCGATGGGCTGCCTTGCGGAGCTTTTCGACGAGGCCGGCGCGCTCGACCGACTCGAGGCGTTCACGTCACTCAACGGGCCCGCGTTCTACGGCCTGCCGCCCAACGAGGCGCGGGTCACGCTCAGAAAGGGCGGCCCGGTGGCCTGGCCCGCGGCGGTCGAGACCGGGGCGGGCCCGGTGACCGTCTGGTCGCCGGGGCGGGACATTCACTGGAAGGTGGTCTAGAGCGGCCATCGAAGGTCGGTCGGACGTGTCACCGGCGGCACGGCAGCGGAGGGCGCAATGATACCGGGTTCCTATCCTGAAAAGGCGGAGATCGCGCGGCTTTCGGCCTCGATGCTTCTCGAAATCGGCGCAGTGCACTTCAACGCGCGAGAGCCCTTCACGCTGGCGAGCGGGCTGCCCTCTCCGGTCTACATAGATTGCCGAAAGCTCATCTCCTACCCGCGTATCCGCTCGGCGCTGATGGATTTTCTCAGCGTGACCGTGATGCGCGAGGCGGGGTTCGAGACCTTCACCAATATCGCGGGCGGCGAGACGGCGGGCATTCCCTTCGCAGCGCTGGTGGCGGAACGGCTCGCGCTGCCCATGACCTACGTCCGCAAGACACCCAAGGGCTACGGACGGAACGCCCGGATCGAAGGGGTCATGGGCAAGGGCGACCGGGTGCTCCTGGTGGAGGATCTCACCACGGACGGCGGCTCGAAACTGTCCTTCGTCGACGCCATCCGCGAGACAGGGGCAACGTGCGGGCACACCGCGGTGATCTTCTACTACGGCATCTTCGAGGGTGTGGAGGAGGCGCTCGGGCAGCACGGGGTGCGGCTTCACCACCTCACGACCTGGCGGCACGTCCTGGCCGAGGCGCGGGCGCGATCCGCGTTCGACGCGGAGACGCTGGGGGAGGTCGAATCGTTTCTCTCCGACCCGAAAGCATGGCAGGCGTCCCGGGGATGAATCGCGGACCGTGGCGGGTTATAACGGCTTTCTCCCTTGGGTAGATCGCGCTTTGCAGTGAATCGCCTTAAAATTGTGCTACGGAATTATGACGAATTGAGGGGCATCTCTTACTCCATCTTGACGTGAAGGCCCCTTGCGCCGCAAGATGTCGTCGGCTCAAAACAAATCACAGGCTGTCCACAGGATTTCCAGATTGCACCGAGGCGCGCGATCCCGGATATCCGGGGCCTGAGGATGAGGGCAGCATGAACGAGATCAGAACGATCCGGCCGGGCGACACCGAAGCCGACACCGAACCCCATAGCGTCGAGGCCGAGCAGCAGCTTCTGGGCGCTCTCCTGAACAACAACGAACTCTATGACCGGGTGGCGAACGTTCTAGACGCGAGCCACTTCTACGATCCCGTCCACGCGCGGATCTACGAGGTCATCGAGGCGCGGCTGAAGAAAAACGCGCTGGCCTCGCCGGTGACCCTGAAGGCGTTCCTGGAGGATGACGCGGGCCTGAAGGAGCTCGGCGGGCCATCCTATCTCGTCCGTCTCGCCGGCGCGTCGATCTCGTCCTACGCGGCGCGGGACTACGCGCAGATGATCCACGATTTCGCGATCCGCCGGGCGCTCATGGGTCTGGGGCGCGACATTTCCGACAAGGCGATCCGCGTCGATGTCGAGAGCGACCCCTCCGAGCAGATCGTGGAAGCCGAGCAGGCGCTCTACCAACTGTCGGATTCGGGGCGGACGCAGCAGGGTTTCCAGTCGTTCCTGCGCGCGGTGACCGACGCCGTGCAGGTCGCCAACGCAGCCCACATGCGCGAAGGCGGGCTCGCCGGCATCGCCACGGGCCTCGCCGACCTCGACAAGAAGCTCGGCGGTCTGCACAAGTCCGACCTTCTGATCCTCGCGGGCCGGCCGTCGATGGGCAAGACGTCGCTGGCCACGAACATCGCCTTCAACATCGCCAAGGCCTACCGCAAGGGAAAGCTTCCCGACGGCACGGACGGGGCCGTGGGCGGCGGCGTGGTGGGCTTTTTCTCGCTTGAGATGTCGGCCGAACAGCTTGCAGCGCGGGTGCTCTCGGAAGCCGCCGAAGTACCGTCCGAGCAGATCCGCCGGGGCGACATGACCGAGACCGAGTTTCGCCGCTTCGTCGACGCGGCGAAGACGCTGGAAGCCTGTCCCCTCTTCATCGACGACACCGCCGCGCTGCCGATCAGCCAGCTCGCCGCGCGGGCGCGGCGCCTCAAGCGCGAGCACGGGCTGGACTGCCTCGTCGTCGACTACCTGCAGCTCGTCCGCCCGGCGACCGCGAAGGACAGCCGGGTCAACGAGGTCTCCGAGATCACCCAGGGATTGAAGAGCATCGCCAAGGAGCTCGACATTCCCGTGGTCGCGCTCTCCCAGCTCTCCCGGCAGGTCGAGAACCGTGAAGACAAGCGGCCGCAGCTTTCCGACCTTCGAGAATCAGGCTCCATCGAGCAGGACGCCGACGTGGTCATGTTCGTCTTCCGCGAGGAATATTACAAGGAACGCGAGAAGCCGGGCGACCACGACCTCGAGGCCATGGCGAAGTGGCAGGAGGAGATGGAAAAGCTCCACGGCCGCGCCGAGCTCGTTATCGGCAAGCAACGCCATGGCCCGATCGGCACCGTCGAACTCTCGTTCGAAGCGCGGTTCACCCGGTTCGGCAATCTCGTCAAACCCTGGCAACAGCGAGACGCCGGGCCGGACGGGTTCTGAGAGAGGGGCGCTTCCCCTGACCGTGTCCGGCGGTCGCCGGGGTATTTCGGCCAGGATGAAGGGGCCTGCCCGATGTGCGCCACCGCGACGGCGTCTCTTGCCAGCCAGCCGTTCGACTTGGGCGGCTTGCAACCAAGTGACACGACGTCAGCGCCCGAGGCGATCCGACGTTTCCGGACACTCTCTGACCGCATGCTGCGAAACACTGGCAGGAAACTCGCCGCATCCGCGCCGGGCCATGGCGCGTTTGCTTTCGTCTTGACCTTGTCGCCCGCGCTGTCAGAACCGCGTGATGGGGACAGCGACGCTCACCATCGACACCGGAGCGCTGAAGGCGAACTGGCGCGCGCTCGACAGGATGTCGGCCGCGGGCTGCGAGACGGCGGCGGTGGTCAAGGCCGACGGCTACGGGCTTGGTGCGGATCTGGCCGCGACCGCCCTGGCCGAGGCTGGCGCGCGGACCTTCTTCGTCGCGGTCGCCGAGGAAGGGGCGGCGGTGCGCTCCTCGGTCGGTCCCGGCCCCAGAATCTTCGTCTTCTCGGGCCATATGGCCGGTGATGCCGGAGCTCTGAGCGGTGCCGGTCTGGTGCCGCTTCTCAATTCCCCCGAACAGGTCGCGCGGCATTTCGAGACGCTGCCGGGCCATGGCTTCGGCATCCAGCTCGATACCGGCATGAACCGGCTCGGTCTCGAACCGGCCGACTGGGCCGCTTTGCGCGCCTGCGTCGAGGCGGAGGGTCCGCTTCTCGTGATGAGCCATCTCGCCTGCTCCGACGACCCTCGCCACGCGATGAACGCCACCCAGCTGGCGACGTTTCGCGAAATGACCGAGGGGGTCGCAGCGCCGCGCTCGCTGGCGGCCACGGGGGGCACGCTGATGGGCGCGGGCTGGCATTTCGACATGACCCGGCCCGGCATCGGTCTTTACGGTGGCCGGCCCTTCGGTGACGCCCGCCCGGTCGTCCGGCTCGACGTGCCGGTGATCCAGACGCGCGACCTCGCCCCCGGCGAACCCGTCGGATACGGCAATGCCTGGACGGCACCCGCACCCGCGCGCCTCGCCACGGTCGCGGCGGGCTATGCCGATGGGCTGATCCGCGCGATGGGCTCGAAGGCCATGCTTTTCGCGGGCGAAACGCCCTGCCCGGTGCGCGGCCGGGTGTCGATGGACCTCGTCACGGTCGAGGTGACCCATCTCGAGGACACGCCGGAGACGCTCGAAGTTCTCGGGGATCATCAGGGGGTCGACGCGCTTGCAGAGGCCGCCGGCACCATCGGCTACGAGATCCTGACCTCGCTCGGCGCCCGCTACGAAAGGCGCCGCATTTGAACGCGCTCGCCGCCATCGGCGCTGCCGTACTGGCGATGCTGGGCACGGTGGGCCGCATCGCGCTCTTCGCCGGCGAGACCGTGAGCCACCTCGCGCGCCCGCCGTTCTATCTGCGCGAATTCGGCCATGCGCTGCTGACGATCGGCTATTTCTCGCTTCCCGTGGTGGGACTGACGACGATATTCACCGGCGGGGCGCTGGCCCTGCAGATCTTCGCGGGCGGAGCGAGATTTTCCGCCGAGGCGGTGGTGCCACAGATCGTCGCGATCGGGATGGTCCGGGAACTCGGCCCGGTCCTCGTGGGTCTGATGATCGCGGCGCGCGTGACCTCGTCTATCGCCGCCGAGATCGCCACGATGAAGGTGACCGAGCAGATCGATGCGCTCGTCACCCTCTCGACCCACCCGATGAAATACCTCACCCTTCCACGGGTGCTCGCCGCCACTCTGGTGATGCCCCTCCTCGTGGCGATCGGCGACACGATCGGCATCATGGGCGGCTACTTCGTGGGCACCAGGCGGCTGGGGTTCAACGCCGCGACGTACATGAGCAACACGATCGACTTTCTCGAATGGCTCGACATTCTCTCCTCACTCGTCAAGGGCGCGGTGTTCGGCTTCATCGCCGCGCTGATGGGCTGCTTTTACGGGATGACGTCGGGCCGGGGCGCGCAGGGCGTGGGCCGGGCGACGAAACAGGCGGTCGTCGCCGCGAGCATTCTCATACTCGCCGCCAACTTCCTTCTCACCGAGCTGTTCTTCGCCGCATGATCGAGCTTCACGACGTCCACAAGGCCTTCGGGTCGAACAAGGTGCTGAGGGGCGTAACCCTCACCATTCCGAAGGCGCAGTCGATGGTGGTGATCGGCGGCTCCGGCACCGGAAAGTCGGTGATGCTTAAGTGCATTCTCGGCCTCATCCGGCCCGACAGCGGCAAGATCCTCCTCGAAGGCGAGGACGTCACTCGCGCCGATCGCGACGCGTTTCTCGCCCGGTTCGGGATGCTGTTTCAGGGCGCGGCCCTCTTCGACTCGCTGCCTGTCTGGCAGAACGTCGCGTTCCGTCTCCTGCGGGGCTCGCTCAAGCGCCCCAAGGCCGAGGCGCGCGAGGTCGCGGTGAAGAAGCTGCGCAGGGTGGGGCTGAAGGAGGATGTCGCCGACCTCTTTCCGGCCGAGCTTTCGGGGGGGATGCAGAAGCGCGTGGGTCTCGCCCGCGCCATTGCGGCCGACCCCGAGATCATCTTCTTCGACGAGCCGACCACCGGACTCGACCCGATCATGGCAGGCGTCATCAACGAACTCATCCGCGAGATCGTCACCGAGATGGGGGCGACGGCGATGACGATCACCCATGACATGACGAGCGTGCGCGCCATTGCCGACAACGTGGCGATGATCCACGACGGGGTGATCCAGTGGACCGGGCCCGTCTCGGAGATGGATGCGACCGACGATGCGTATATCCGCCAGTTTGTCTCCGGTTCTCCCGACGGCCCGATCGAGGCGGTGCGCTGACGGGCCCTTGTGGCCACCGGCGTTAAGGAACAATTAACCTTATATCTCCGTGCGTTAATGGACTTTCTGTTGACAGTCCGCCCTCCCTGCCTCTAGATCGGGACCGTAAGGGGACGGGGTGCTCGGGAGACCGGCACGATGAATGAGATTTCTCTCATCACCCCCCTGATCTTTCCTCTCGCGACCGTGCTCGCCCCGGCGGTGGTCGCCGGTCTGGCGCTGCAGCGCCTCTGTGCGTCGCGGAGCCGCAACCGGCTCCTCTATGGCGCCATCGCCCTCGTCACCGCAACGCTTGCTGTCAGGATTCTGGGCGAGATCCTGTCGGGTGGGTTCGAAGACCCGTTCATCGTGATCGCCGCGCTCGCCGCGCCGATCGGCTGGGGGATCATCCTCTGGGTGGTGTCCTCCCCGGGACATGTCCTATACGGGCGGAGAGATGGCGGAGAGGGTTCCGGGCCGGCGCGCACCCACCGAGGGGCGACTCGGGCGGGCGCCCCACCGCTCCTGCTCGGGGAGGCGGCGCGGGTGACGCGGACGGTGGCGGAGACGAATGGGGCGCGAGACGCCGGGCCGGGCCCGGCGTCCGGCTCCCGGCAGGCGGCGGCGCGGTGGCGCCCTGCCATCCCGCTTCCGTTCGTTCCGGGTGCCGGCGGGCAGACCTGACGCTCCGTCGGCTCCTTGTCGCGGCCAACCTCGCGCTGCTGGTCCTGTTTCCGGTCGCCTGGTTCGCGCCGCTCTTGCGCGCGGGTCTCCTGCCGCTTTTCGGCATGGACGAGATCAGCGTGGTCTCCGGCCTCCTGTCGCTCCGTGAGACCGACCCCTTTCTCGCCGCCCTCGTCGCGTTTTTCGCACTCCTGGCCCCCTATGCGAAGACGCTCGCCCTCGTGGCGGTGCAATTCGGCCTCGCTTCCCGCGCGCTCCTGCCCGCCATCACCTGGGCGGGACGTCTCGCCATGGCCGACATCTTTCTCATCGCCCTCTATATCGTCGTTGCCCGGGGTGTCGGGGTCGGCCGGGTCGAGACCGCCTGGGGGCTTTACCTCTTCACCGGCGCGATCCTTGCGTCGCTGGCGATCTCCTGGGCGGAAAAGGCTCGCGGCCGCTGAAGCGTGTCGCTCACGCAAGGGAACCGCTTCTGAGCTTCCCGGATATTCGAGATCATCCAACGCTTAAAGGGGATCGCGTGATTGCGGATGAACGCGACGAGCCCCCGGTTGCCGAAGCAAGCCTTGCCACTCATTGGTATTTCCGAGTGAGACGAAGCGGATTGGAAGGGCGACAGGACACCACTGCCTCACCCCGGGGCGAGAGCCTCACAACGCCGCCGAGGAGCGCCTTGCGGGCGCCGGCCCGGCGGGCCATGAAGGCCCCATGGCGAAAGAGGCGGCCTTTTCCTGCACGAGTTGCGGCGCGGTGCACACCAAGTGGTCCGGCCGCTGCGACGCCTGCGGGCAGTGGAACACCATCCAGGAAGACGTGCCGCTTTCGGCCGGCCCCGGCAAGGCGGCCCTCGGTGCCAAGCGCGGCCGCGCCGTGGCGCTCAGTGATCTCGGCGGGACCGAAACCCCGGTGCGCCGCACGGTCGCTGGCCTCGGCGAGCTCGACCGGGTGCTCGGCGGCGGTCTGGTGCCCGGCTCGGCGGTGCTCGTGGGCGGGGACCCCGGCATCGGCAAGTCGACACTTCTCTTGCAGGCCGCCGCCCTTTTCGGGGCCGCGGGGCTCAAGGTCGCCTACGTCTCCGGCGAGGAGGCGACCGCACAGGTGCGGATGCGGGCCGCGCGGCTCGGGCTCTCGGACGCCCCGGTGAAACTCGCCGCCGAGACGAACCTCCGCAACATTCTCACGACGCTGGAACAGGAAGCCCCGGGCCTCGTCGTGATCGATTCGATCCAGACCATGTGGCTCGACACGGTCGAAAGCGCGCCGGGCTCGGTCAGCCAGGTGCGCGCCGCCGCGCACGAGCTCGTGCGGTTCGCCAAGTCGCGGGGCGCGGCGGTGATTCTCGTCGGGCACGTCACGAAGGAGGGCCAGATCGCGGGCCCCCGCGTCGTCGAGCACATGGTCGACACGGTGCTCTATTTCGAGGGCGAGCGGGGCCACCAGTTCCGCATCCTGCGCGCGGTGAAGAACCGCTTCGGGCCGGCCGACGAGATCGGCGTGTTCGAGATGACCGGCGACGGTCTCGCCGAAGTCGCCAACCCCTCGGCGCTCTTTCTCGGCGACCGGGAAAGCCCGAGCCCCGGCACGGTCGTCTTCGCCGGCATCGAGGGGACGCGGCCCCTCCTGTCCGAATTCCAGGCCCTCGTCTCACCGGCCCCGGCGGGGCAGGCGCGCCGGTCGGTCGTCGGCTGGGACGGGGGGCGGCTGGCGATGATCCTCGCCGTGCTCGAGGCGCGTTGCGGCATTCCGTTTTCGGGGCTCGACGTCTATCTCAACGTCGCCGGCGGCCTGCGCGTGACCGAGCCGGCGGCCGACCTCGCTGTGGCCGCCGCGCTACTGTCCGCCCGCGAGGACGTGGCCCTGCCCGCCCGGACTGTCATTTTCGGTGAGATCAGCCTATCAGGAGCCCTGCGTCCGGCAGGGCAGACGGAGACGCGGCTCAAGGAAGCGGAAAAGCTCGGCTTCGACGCGGCTTTGGTGCCGGAGCGATCGAAAACAGGCGATACCGGCGTGCGGACACGGAAATTCCCCGATCTCGCCCAAATCGTCGGAGACATGTTCGGCGCAGGTTGAGGCGCCGGGAGGCAGGAAATGGAAGGTTTCACCCTGGTTGACGGGATCGTGGCCGTGGTCGTCGTACTATCGGCGGTCCTGGCCTATTCCCGCGGATTCGTGCGCGAGGCCCTCGCCATCGGCGGATGGGTTGCGGCCGCCGTCGTGGCCTTCATCTTCGCGCCCAACGTGCATCCGCTGGTGAACGAGATCCCGGTCGTCAGCGACTTCCTCGCAGGCTCCTGCGAACTTGCGATGATCCTCGCCTTCGCGCTCGTGTTCGCCGCCGCGCTCATCGTCGTGTCGCTCTTCACGCCGGTCTTCTCGTCGGCGGTACAGAATTCCGCCGTCTCGGGCGTCGATCAGGGGCTGGGGTTTCTCTTCGGAGTCGCGCGCGGCCTCCTGCTCGTGATCGTCGCCCTCGTCGTCTACGACAGGCTGGTGATCGGCGATCCCATCCCCATGGTCGACGAAAGCCGCACCGCGCTTCTCTTCGCCGAGGTGCAGGACCGGATCAACGAGGCCATCCCCGAGGAGGCCCCGCGGTGGATCGTGGGGCGCTACGAGGAACTCATCTCCCAGTGCGAAGCCGAGGCGGCGGGCACCGACGCCTGATTTCGAAGCAACGGGCGTCCGGCACCTCGCCTTTTCGTGACACGGGAGTGACAGCGGGCACATGGCAGCTTATGTGTTGGGCGCTGCCACCAACCGAGTCGGATCGCCCATGTGCGCTACGCCGAACCCCGCCAGAGCGCCCCTCACCACAGACCCGTTCGACGACGACAAGCTCCGCGAGGAATGCGGGGTTTTCGGCGTGATCGGGGTGGGCGAGGCGGCGAACTTCGTGGCTCTCGGCCTGCACGCCCTGCAGCATCGGGGCCAGGAGGCCGCCGGGATCGTGAGCCACGACGCGCAGGAGGGTTTCCACTCTGTCCGGCGCATGGGTTACGTGCGCGACAATTTCACCTCCGCCTCGCTGATGGAGACATTGCCGGGCGAGCTCGCCATCGGCCACGTGCGCTACTCCACCGCCGGCAAGAAAGGCCAGACCCAGATCCGCGACGTGCAGCCCTTCTTCGGGGAGTTCTCGATGGGCGGGGCGGCGATTTCGCACAACGGCAACATCACCAACGCCGAGGCGCTCCGACGCGAGCTGATCGAGCGCGGCTCGATCTTCCAGTCGGGCTCGGACACCGAGTGCATCATCCACCTCATGGCCCGCTCGATCCAGCAGACCGTCCCCGAACGGATGAAGGATGCGTTGCGCAGGGTCGAAGGGGCGTTCTCCATCGTCGCCATGACCCGCACCAAGCTCATCGGGGTGCGTGACCCCTTGGGCGTGCGGCCCTTGGTGCTCGGAAAGGTCGGCGACGGCTGGGCGCTGTCATCGGAAACCTGTGCGCTGGATATCATCGGCGCGGAATTCGTCCGCGAGGTCGAGCCTGGCGAAATGGTGGTGATCGAGCATGGCGAGTTGAAGTCGCACCGCCCGTTCGCGCCGTCGCCGTCGCGGTTCTGCATCTTCGAGCACGTCTATTTCTCGCGGCCCGACTCCATTCTGGGCGGCCAGTCGGTCTATACCACCCGCGCCGCGATCGGGATGGAGCTTGCCAAGGAAGCCCCGGTCGACGCCGATCTCGTCTGCCCGGTGCCCGACAGCGGCACGCCGGCGGCCATCGGCTACAGCCAGGAAAGCGGCATTCCCTACGCCATGGGGATCATCCGCAACCAGTACATGGGTCGCACCTTCATCGAGCCCACCGAACAGATCCGCAACATGGGTGTGAGGCTCAAGCTCAACGTCAACCGCGCGCTCATCAAGGGCAAGCGGGTCATCCTCGTGGATGACAGCGTGGTGCGCGGCACGACGAGCCGGAAGATCAAGGAAATGATCCTCGACGCGGGCGCGGCGGAAGTGCATTTCCGCATCGCGAGCCCGCCGACCGCCTGGCCGTGTTTCTACGGTGTCGATACGCCCCACCGCGAAAAGCTCCTTGCCGCGACGATGTCAGAAGAGGAGATGCGCGAGCATCTGGGCGTTGACAGCCTGCGCTTCATCTCGCTCGATGGCCTCTACCGCGCTGTCGGCGAGGCGAAGGGACGCGACCCGGCGCGACCGGCCTATTGCGACGCCTGCTTCTCGGGCGAATACCCCATCGAGCCCGCGGACATGATCGAGAAGGGCTTCGCGCTCAAAGCTGCGGAATGATCGACGACCTCTCGAGCGACCCCAGGTGGCGGCGGTTCAACGATCGCGACACCCCCTGCCCCTGCTGCGGCCGGATCTTTCACGGGGTTTTCGACATCGCCTACGACCACCCCGACCCCTGGCCCCACGGCAACCGCGCCGAGCACGGGCTCGGCATTCTCGAGGTGGGCGAGGACCGGCTGACCGCGGACCTCTGCACCTGGGGCGACCACCGCTTCATCCGCGCGGTGCTCCCGATCCCGATCAGGGGCTCGGACCAGGTGTTCTCCTTCGGGCCCTGGGGTGGCGTGAACCCGGAGAACTTCGGCCGCTACGTCCATGCAGACGCCACGCAGAACTTGGGCGAATTCGAGGGGTGTTTCGCCTGGCTGATGAACCGGCTGCCCGGGGTTGGCATGGACGACTGGCTGCCCTGCGACCTCATTCCTGATGACGACCCCGAAAAACGCCCGCAACTCTTCGTTCATGACGGGCACCCGCTTGCGGAATGGCAGGAAGAAGGGATCAGCTTCGACCGGCTGCTCGACATCTACGCCGCCGCGGGACAGGACATCCGCCCGCATCTGATGGACGCTTGACCTTCCCCGCCCCGCGCGGCAAGGCCTGCCCATGACAGAAGACGCCCCCAGGATCGCCCTCGTGACCGGTGCCTCGCGCGGCCTCGGCGCGGCTCTCGCCGAAGCGCTGGCGCCCGGGTACCACGTTGTCGCCGTCGCCCGCACCGTGGGCGGGCTCGAGGAACTCGACGACCGGATCAAGGCGAAGGGCGGCGAGGCGACGCTGGCGCCGATGGACATCACCGACGAGGGGGCCATGGCGCATCTCTGCCGGTCGCTCTTCGACCGCTGGGGGCCGGCGACCCTCTGGGTGCACACGGCGGTCCACGCCCCGCCGCTCGCGCCCGCGCCCCATGCCGACCCGAAGGACTTCCAGAAGACCTTCGACATCACCGTCACCGCCACCCAGCGTCTGATCCGAATGGTCGGCGCCCTGCTCGCCCCCGGTGGCCGGGCGGTGTTCTTCGACGACCCGAGGGCGGGCCAGAAGTTCTTCTCGGTCTACGGGGCCGCGAAGGCCGCCCAGATCGCGCTCGCGCGCTCCTGGGAAGCCGAGACGGTGCGCACCGGGCCGGTGGTGAAGGTGCTCACGCCCCGGCCGATGGGCACCGCCCTCAGGGCGCGGTTCTTTCCCGGCGAGGACCGCACCGCTCTTGCCGACCCGGACGACGAGGCCGCCCGGCTTCTGCCCCTGATCACCGGGTAGGCAGACCGCTCAATCCTCCCGCAAATACTTGGCTCCGAGGCAGCCGAACGGTTGCCGCGCTCCCGCCCCTCGCCTAGGAAGGCGCGACGCTCCGGGGACAGGTCATGCGCATACTCATCACGAATGACGACGGGATCAACGCACCGGGCCTCGAGGTGCTGCAAGCCATCGCCACCGAGATCGCCGGCGAGGGTGGCGAGGTCTGGACGGTGGCGCCGGCCTTCGAGCAATCCGGTGTCGGCCATTGCATCAGTTTCACGCACCCCACGATGCTCGCCGAAATCGGGCCGCGCCGCTTCGCCGCGGAGGGCTCGCCGGCAGATTGCGTGCTGGCGGGACTGCACAAGGTGCTGAAGGACGAACCGCCCGATCTCGTGCTATCGGGTGTCAACCGGGGCAACAATTCCGCCGAGAACGTCGTCTACTCGGGCACCGTCGGCGGGGCGATGGAGGGGGCGCTTCAAGGAATTCCCGCGATCGCGCTGTCGCAGTTCTACGGCCCCGGAAATGTCGAGACGGATGATCCGTTCGAGGCCGCCCGGGTCCATGGCGTGGCCGTCGTCCGCGATCTTCTGGACCGCGGGATCTGGAACGACAGCGAATACGCCCTGTTCTACAACGTCAATTTTCCCCCGTTTCCGGCTTCTCAGGTGCGCGGCGTGCGTGTCGCCCCCCAAGGCTGGCGGCCCGATACCACCTTCGGTGTCTCGCCGCACACCTCTCCGGCAGGACGGATGTTTCTCTGGGTCATCGGCGGCCCGCAACACCGGCCGACCGCGCCGGGCACGGACGCGGCCGTGAATCTCGACGGCTATGTCTCGGTGACGCCGCTGCGCGCGGACCTCACCGCCCATGAAACGCTCAAGTCCCTCGCAGACCGGCTCGACCGCGATATCGGGCAGACCTGATGGACGAGGCCGAGCGCAAGATGGCCTTTCTCTTCGCGGTCCGCTCGCGGGGGGTCACCGACAAGCGGGTGCTCGAGGCGATGGAGGCGGTCGACCGGGGCCGGTTCATTCGCGGCACCTTCGCCGGGCGCGCCTACGAAGACACGCCCCTGCCCATCGCCTGCGGCCAGACCATCTCGCAACCCTCGGTCGTCGGGCTGATGACCCAGGCACTCGGCGTGCAACCGCGTCACAAGGTTCTCGAAATCGGCACCGGATCCGGCTATCAGGCGGCCGTATTGTCCCAACTCGCCCGGCGGGTCTACACCGTCGACCGGCACCGCAGGCTCGTGGCAGAAGCCCAGGCTGTCTTCGAGGCGCTGGGATACACGAACATCACCACACTGACCGGCGACGGCTCGCACGGCCTCGAGGCCCAGGCGCCCTTCGACCGGATCCTCGTGACCGCCGCCGCGGAAGACCCGCCCGGTCCCCTATTGGCTCAACTCGCAGTTGGGGGTATCATGGTATTGCCGGTCGGGCAGTCCGATCAGGTGCAGCAACTCATAAGAGTGCGACGCACCGACAACGGATATGAATACGACGACTTGCGCCCGGTCCGGTTCGTGCCCCTCGTCGAGGGGTTGGGACAGGATTGAATCCGGAGCGAGACGACTCCGACCGCCGGTCCCGCGAGCAGGCATGAAGGCCCCGCACCCAAGGGGTCTCGATATTGAGGATGTTGGGCCATGGCACGGTCGAGAACGGTATTGAAAACCGGGGCGTCCCTCGCGGCGCTCCTTCTGGCATCGGCATGCAGCGAAGGCGGGCTCGATCTAGACCTTCGCCCGGCGGCGACGGGTGACACCACGCAGGCGGCACAGCGCGCGGTCGCACCACGGCCGCTGCCGGACAATCGCGGAGTTATCTCCTATCCCTCCTACCAGGTCGTCGTCGCGAACCGGGGAGAGACGGTGGCCGACGTGGCCACGCGGCTCGGCATCGATGGGCGCGAGCTCGCGAGCTACAACGGACTTCCGGCGAACGTCGCGCTCCGCGGCGGCGAGTCGATCGTTCTGCCGGTACGGGTGGCAGAGCCCTCTCCGGCCACGGGTGCGATAGCAACGGGACCGATCCGGCCCGCCGGCGAGGTCGACGTGACGACGCTGGCGGGAGCCGCGATCGAGCGGGCCGATGGCTCCCGCGGGATCGCGGCAATCGCGCCGAGCGGCGAGGAGCCCCAGCGGCACCGGGTGGGCGCATCGGAAACCGCCTTCTCCATCGCACGCGCTTACGACGTGTCCGTGGCGAGCCTTGCAGACTGGAACGGGCTCGGGCCGGACCTTCGGGTGCGGGAGGGTCAGTTTCTGCTGATCCCGCCGGCGACGACCCGTGTCGCCGCCGTCGAGCCAAGGGTCGCCCGGCCCGGCCAGAGGTCGACCGCGCCGGCCCCGCCGTCGGCTGCAAAGCCGCTGCCGCGCCCGGCGGCGGAGGAAGTGGCCGCCCAGCCCGCCTCGCCGGCGCTCGACGACACGCGCACCGAGGTCTCCGACACCGCTCAGCTGAGGATGCCGGTGCAGGGCCGGATCGCCAGGAGCTACGAAAAAGGCAAGTCGGACGGCATCGGGTTCGCCACGTCGACCGGCGCGGAGGTGGTCGCCGCGGACACAGGCACGGTCGCCGCGATCACCCGGGATACCGACCAGGTGCCGATCATCGTCGTCCGGCACGCAGGCGATCTGCTGACGGTTTACGCCGGGGTGGAAGGCGTCACGGTGGAAAAGGGAGACAGTGTCGCTCGGGGCCAGAAACTCGGCACCGTGCGCGCCGGCGACCCGCCGCTCCTGCATTTCGAGGTGCGCAAGGGGTTTGAAAGTGTCGATCCGATGCCGTTTCTGAGCTGAGACGAGGCCCGGGGGCTCACGACCGGTCAACCTGATCGACGATGACGCGTGCCTGAAGGCGGAGCGGATTTCCATGAATGGCGCCACCGCCAGGCTGATACGTCAGCCCGTCTCGACGCGCTCGTGCTGGCGAGTTGAACCGCCTCGCCGTTGCGCCCTGTTGCGCCGACGCGGACGCTGTCACGACTTTTCTGCCCGCCGTCTCGGCCGGAGGCCGGCGAAGCCCTGACTTGTCGATCACGCCGTCTTAAGACGGCTGCGCGTCCACTCGGTGATCTTGGATTTCAGGTCAGCCTTGCGGATCGGCTTTGCGACGTAATCGTCCATCCCCGCCTCGAGGCATTTCTCGCGGTCATCGGCCATCGCCTTCGCGGTGAGCGCGATGATGGGCACGCGCACGAGACCTTCCGTGCGTTCGAGGACGCGAATGCGCCTCGTTGCCTCCAGCCCGTCCATCCGCGGCATGGAAACATCCATCAAGATGAGATCGGGCGCCCAATCCGCCCAGGCCTCGACCGCGCCGACCCCGTCGGGGGCATGGATCAGCGTCATCGGTTCGTCGGAGAGAAACTTCTCGATCAGGATGCGATTGGCGGCGTTATCGTCGGCGAGGACGATGCAGGCCGGAGCGAGCCTCAGCGGAGTCTCCGGCGCGGCCGCCGGGGCGCCTGATGAGCCGGCGTGCCTGACCCCGGCCTCTTCAGCCGACCTCAGCGCCTTGACGAGTGCTGCGGGGTCGAAGGGCTTTTGCACCTGAGCTGCCGCAACCCCGTCGGCGACCGCGGCAAACGCCGCCTTCGGATCACCGGCACAGAGCAGGATGACCGGAACACCGGCGACCTTCTCGCCGAGCCGCGCGGCGAGGGCTGCCCCGT
Source organism: uncultured Rhodobacterales bacterium (assembly GCA_964588375.1). GTDB lineage: Bacteria > Pseudomonadota > Alphaproteobacteria > Rhodobacterales > Rhodobacteraceae > JASJAR01. Next base: position 18,262 of record CAZPPH010000025.1, read on the forward strand.
CCGCTCCGGACAGGGTGGTATCGAGCAGAACAGCATCGAAGCTGCCGCCGTCAGCGAGGCTCTCCCAGAGCAGGTCCTCACCCTCCTCTGCACTTTCGGCGGCCACGAACTCGGCCCCCCAATGGGCAAGCTGGCGTTCGAGCACGGCACGCGCGGCGCTCGAATCGTCGATCACGAGATAACGCCTGCCGGAAAGGTCGGGCCCCCGGGCGCCGCCCCGCGCGGTCTGGCGCATGCGGTGGGCGAACGACAGCGTGAACGTACTGCCCTCGCCGGGGGTCGAGCGCATGTCGATACGCCCCGCCATGAGCCGGGCCAGCCGGACCGCGATCGCGAGGCCGAGGCCGGTGCCGCCGTAGCGCTCCGATGCCGTGTCGTCACCGCGAAAGAACGGCTCGAAGACATGCCCCTGGTCCTCGTGCCCGATCCCGACTCCGGTATCGATAACCTCGACGGTCACCTCGGGCTGGCCGCCCCGGTCTCGGCTGGCAAGCCTGAGCACGACTTCGCCGCGCTCGGTGAACTTCACGGCGTTGCCGACAAGAACCGAGATCATCCGGCCCACACGCCTCGCGTCGCCACGGCTCTGGGTCATGAGCGTTGGCGCGGCATCGAACACGAGCTCGACCCCCTTGGTGCGCGCTGCGCCGACATGTTCCGCCAGGGCCTCCCGGGCGACTTCCCGCATGTCGAACGGCGCATCCTCCAGTACGGTGTCGCCTGCCTCGAGCGCGGCGAAATCGGTCACGTCGGCGAGGACGAACTTCAGCACCTCGGCGGATTGACGCACCGTGCCCACAAGTGCCGTCTGTTCATCGTCGAGACGTGTCTCCGCAAGAAGCTCGGCCATGCCGATCACCCCGGTGAGCGGCGTGCGCACCTCCCGCGAAATCGTCGCGAGATAATCCGCCTTCGCCGCAGCCTCGGCCTCGGCCTCGGCCCTCGCCGTTTCGGCAAAGCCGCGCGCGTTGTCGGACCGGTCCAGCTCCGCCTTCAGACGCGCGAGCCTGTCGCGCGCCCCGTCGCGTTCGGCCCTCAGAGTGGCCGCCGCGCCGTCACTGTCACGCAGCGCCGGCCGGGTCAGACCGAAATACGCGGTGACGCCGGCGAGCACCGGCAGCACCCCGGTGAGGAGTAACGCCGCATCCGAACGGACCGATGGCAGAACCGCAAGGCCATGGCCCAGCATTCCGAACATGGCCACCAGCCCGAGAGCCAGGACATGGCGGATCTGGCGGTCTTTCCGACTGGCGACCCTGGCGCGGGGCATGTCCACGATAACGCACTCTCCGATGAGACAACGAGGGCTACCTAGGATCAATTCCTGAATGCGCGCTTAATCTCAGAGCGTCGAAAGACCGACGCCCCGGCGCCCGGCGAGATCGGTGACGAACTGCCACGCCACCCGGCCCGAACGCGCGCCCCGGGTGGCCTGCCATTCGATCGCCTCGGCGCGGAGCCTGTCGTCGTCGATCTCGACCCCGAGCGCCTCGCAATAACCCCGGATCATGGCGAGATATTCGTCCTGCGTGCAGGGGTGGAACCCGAGCCAGAGGCCGAACCGGTCCGACAGCGAGACCTTTTCCTCGGTCGCCTCCGAGGGGCTGATCGCAGAGGAGCGCTCGTTTTCGATCATGTCGCGGGGCATGAGGTGGCGGCGGTTCGAGGTGGCGTAGAAGACGACGTTTTCGGGCCGCCCCTCGATTCCGCCGTCGAGCACCGCCTTCAACGACTTGTAATGCTCGTCGTCGTGCGAGAACGAAAGGTCGTCGCAGAACAGGAGGAAGCGGGCGTCCGCCGTGCGCAGATGCCCCAGCAGGCGGCCGATGGACGGCAGGTCCTCGCGCTGGACCTCGACGATCTTCAGCTCGGGGAATTCCGCCTGAACGGCAGCATGCACCGCCTTGACGAGGCTTGATTTTCCCATGCCCCGCGCGCCCCAGAGAAGGGCGTTGTTCGCAGGCAGCCCGGCCGCGAACTGGCGGGTGTTCTGCAAGAGCGTGTCGCGCGACCGGTCGATTCCGACGAGAAGACCGAGGTCGACGCGGTTCACCGTCTCGACCGGTGTCAGCCGGTCGGGGGCGACATGCCAGACATAGGCGGCCGCCGTGAAATCCGGGGCCTCGAGAGGCGGCGGCGACATGCGGTCGAGGGCGGCCGCGATACGCTCCACCGGCTCGCCGGTCATGTCCTCGGGTCCTCTTCGGGCTCGTCATCGTCACCGTCGAAGTCGTAGAGGTCCTCATCCGGCCCCAGCACGCCCGCCTCGCGCAGTTCGCGCACCTTGCGCCGCTCGACGGCTTTGACGAGCTGGATCGAGATCTCGTAGAGCCCGTAGACCGCGACGAAGAGAATGAGCTGGGTGATGACGTCGGGCGGCGTGACGAGGGCGGCGAGCAGGAGAATGCCGACCATCGCGTACTTGCGCATCTTCTCGAGGCCCCGCGCGGTCACGAGACCGGCCTTGCCCATGAGCGTCAGGAGCACCGGAAGCTGGAAGCAGAGCCCGAAGGCCATGATGAACTTCAGAGTGATGTCGAGGCTTTCGTTCACCTTGCCGAAGAAGGTGATACGAACGCCCTCTTCGGTGGCGGGAACGGCGACCCCTTCGGGCGGCACGATCACGTCCGCCGGTGTCTCGACCGCCCGGCCGAGAAGATTGGCGAAGATCGAGGAGACATCCGCAAATCCCAGAAAGAACGCCATGGCGAGCGGCGTGACGATGTAATGGGCGAAGGACGCACCGAGCAGGAACATCACCGGCGAGGCGATGATGAAGGGCAGGAACGCGTTCTTTTCCTTGCGGTAGAGCCCCGGGGCCACGAAGCGCCACATCTGGTAGGCGATATAGGGAAACGCCAGCGCGAAACCGAAGACCATCGATATCCGGAAGAGCGTGAAGAGGTATTCCTGGGGGCTCGTGTACTGCATGGTCGGCGAGGGGTCGCCGAGGTCGCGCAGCGATTCCTCGATGGGCACCAGCAGGAATTGCAGGATCGGCTCGGCGACGGTGAAGATGACGACGATCCCGATGATGAACGCGATGACCGACCGGATCAGCCTCTGGCGCAACTCGCGCAGATGCTCGAGGAGCGGTGCGGAGCTGTCTTCGAGATCGTCGGTGTCGCTCATGTTCCGGTGCCTGGCGCTTTCTCGGTTTCCGCGGCGGGCGCGGCCTCGGTCACGCTCTTCCCGGCTTTAGAGGCTGCAGGTGTCGGGCTTCCGGATCCCGACGCCGTTCCGGACCCGTCTTCAGGCCCTTTGTCAGGTGTTTCTTGAGGCCCGTTCCGGGACGCCTTTTCGGTGCCGGTGCCGGATGTCTGCGCCTTGCTATCGCCTCCGGACGTCTTCCGCTTCGTTCCCGCTTCCCATTTGTCGTAATTGTCGGCGGCCCTGTTGAGCGCATCGAGCCCCATGGACTTCGGCGAGGCGGCGGATTTCAGGGTGTTGCTGACGTCCTTCACGCCGGATTCGTCGGCGGCTTCCTCCATGGCACGCGAAAACTCGCGCGCCATCTTTCGCATCTTGCCGGTGAACCGGCCGAGGGTGCGGAACATCGTCGGAAAATCGTCGCCCATCACGATGAGAGCGACGATCCCGATCAGCAGAAGTTCAGGCCAGCCGAGGTCGAACATGGGCTGGTCCTCAGACCTTGTCCTTCTCTTCCTCTTCGGGCGTCACGTCGCGTGCCGCCACGGAGGCGTTGTCCTCGATCTCCTTCTTGCCGTCGTCGACGCCTTTCTTGAAGGCGGTGATGCCCTTGCCCACCTCGCCCATGAGCGACGAGATCTTGCCGCGGCCGAAAAGCACGAGGACGACGATGGCGATGAGGAGGAGGCCGGGAAGGCCTATGTTGTTGAGCATGGCATGTCTCCCTTATGCGCTGCCATTCGGGGAACTTTCCGGACATGTATGGTCGGACGCCGGCCGAGGGAAGCGAAATTGAGCGATTTGGTCGCTGGATCGCTTCGAAATTTCCCCTGTTTTCAGTCAAGTGACCATAACTGACGGATTCATGTCAGTTGAGCCGTGCTAGCGTCACCCCGTCCACCCCGAATCGGCAACCGAGGGCACCGGAAGTGACATGCGCCGCACCGACCGCCTCTTCGAACTGATCCAGATCCTGCGCGACGGCCGGCTCCACAGGGGACGCGACCTCGCCGAGCGCCTCGGCGTCAGCCTGCGGACAGTCTACCGCGACATGGAAAGGCTGATGAATTCCGGCGTTCCGGTCGAAGGCGAGCGGGGTCTCGGCTATGCGATGACCGCTCCGATCACCCTGCCGCCGCTCAACCTCACGCTGACCGAGCTCGAGGCCCTCCATCTCGGAATGGCCGTGGTCTCCGAGGTTGCCGACGACGAGTTGAAGCGGGCCGCTGCCAGCCTGTCGGAAAAGATCGACGCCGCGCTGCCCGAAGACCGCACCACACCTTCTGCCGGCTGGGGCTTCGCGGTCTACCCTTTCGCGGAGACCCCGCGCGGTTTCGAACACATGGCACCGCTGCGTGCCGCCATCCGCACCCGGCGCAAGGTCGAGATCGCCTACGAGGACGTGACGGGAGAGATCCGCGAGCGTACCGTGCGCCCGCTTCAGCTTGAATACTGGGGCCGGGTCTGGACGGTGACGGCGTGGTGCGAGACCGCCGGAGAATTCCGCGTATTCCGCGTCGACCGAATCCGCACCATCGAGATCACCTTCGAAACCTTCGACGAAGAGCCGGGGAAAACGCTGAAGGACTATCTCGCCCAGGTGTGACGGGCGCGCCGGGATGCGATCTATCCACAGATCCGCCGCAACCATCCACAGGCATGCGAAAAAATGTGACACGCAGAGCGCTTTCAAGCCAATTGTCAGACTTGCTTTACATCCGCCCCGATGCCAGACTTTGCATACGATGGAAGACCGAACCAGCAACGCTCCATAGTGGCGGAGGAGCCAATGCCTCCGAAAACAGCTCAGGCCATGTCGTTCGATACGGCGAGATACACTGAAACGGTTTCGCGGTTCAGCAGTCTGAAAACGCGCCTTCCCGCCGATGCCGTGGCCACCCTCGCGGGCGAAGTTCTGCAACGCGTGACCCGCCACGCGGGAACCGATGCACTGCCGAAGGGCCGGATCAATGCTCTCGCGCTGGCGCTAGTCGATGACGACCCCGACCTCTGCCTGCAGATGATCCTCGACCTCCAGTCCGAGGGAAAAAGCGTCGAGAGCCTCTATCTCGACTATCTCGCGGTCGCGGCACGCCGGCTCGGCGTCCTGTGGGAAGAGGACCGGGTGTCTTTCTCCGAGGTCTCGGTGGGGACGGCGCGCATCTACGGCCTCCTGCGCGCGATCGACATGCCCGGCGACCATGCCGGGCCCGGCGAAAGCCCCGCCGCGTTCTTCGCGGCCGTGCCCGGTGAGGCGCACACGCTGGGGATCAGGATGGCGGCGGACCTGTTTCGCCGACGCGGCTGGGAAATCGATCTCGTTCTCGGTCTCGAACATGAAGAGATTCTCGAGCGCCTCGATGTCTCCGGCCACGCGCTTGTCGGGCTCTCGGCGACGAACATGAAAGGTCTGGCACCGCTTGCTCGGCTGCTGATGGCCATCCGGACCCATCGGCCCGGAATACGCGTCATGGTGGCCGGCAACCTCGTCGCCGAAGAAGCCGACCTCGTGGCAGAACTCTGTCCGGATGCCGAGGCGGCCGATTTCGATACCGCCTTCGAGGGCATGACCGGGCTCTGGGAAAAGGCCGGCAGGCCGCGCGGCTAGGTCGGATCAGCCCACCGGCGGAAACACGAAACACCGGTCGCGCCGGAGCATCAGCCACATCGCCGTGCCGGGCTTCGGCAGGAAGACGGAAGGTATGGTGGCTTTCAGCACCGAGCCGTCATGGTCCATCACGAATTCGACGAGGCTCTCGCGGCCGAGGTAGCGCGCACGACGGACGACACCCCGGGCGGGCACCCCGTCCACCGGCGTCGGGTTCGGGCCGGAGCCGGAACGGTCGAAGTCGATCCGGATGTGCTGGGGGCGGATCACGATCTCCACCTCGGTGCCGTCGGGCCGGCCGGGAAGCAGGAACGAGCCGAAAGGGGTCTCGGTCAACGCATCCCGCGCGGTAGCTCGGATCACGTTGAGATCGGAGAAGAATGCCGCCGCCGCCTTGTCGACCGGCGCGTTGTAGACATTGTACGGAGCACCCTGCTGGACGATACGGCCATCGCGCATCAGCGCGATCTCGTCTGCCATGCGCATCGCCTCGTCGGGCTCGTGGGTGACGAGGAGAACCGCGGTGCCTTCTTCCTTCAATATCTCGAGGGTCTCGTCGCGGATGCCGTCGCGCAGCCGGTTGTCGAGCCCCGAGAAGGGCTCGTCCATCAGCATGACCCGGGGCCTGGGCGCCAGGGCCCGGGCCAGCGCGACGCGCTGCTGCTCGCCCCCCGACAATTCGTGGGGATGGGCCACGGCGAATTGGCCGAGGTGAACCCGCTCGAGCATTTCCATCGCCCGCTCCGTCTTTTCGGCGCGGGTGCCCGAAAGCCCGAAGGCCACGTTGTCGCGGACCGAGAGGTGCGGAAAGAGCGCGAAATCCTGAAACATCAATCCGACGCCCCGGCGCTCGGGCGGCATCGAACGCGACGGCGAGCAGATGAGCTCTCCGTCGAGCCGGATCTCGCCCGCGTCGGGCCGGTCGATTCCCGCGACGAGCCTCAGCGTGGTGGATTTGCCGCAGCCGGAGGGCCCGAGCAGGCAGGTCACCTGGCCCGGCCGCACATCGAGGCTCACATTATCCACGACGGCGCGGCCGCCGAGGCGACGCGTCACGCCCTCGAGCCGGAGCCGGGGTACATTCGTCGCCCCGGCGGTCGCTGTGGTCGGTGGAGCCGCCGCCTCGTTCATTGCGCCTCGCGGAAACCTTGAGCGGAATGCTCAGGTATCCGCAGGTAGCAAGGCCGGACGTCTCCCGCAACCCCGCCGCCGGGAAACGGGCGGGTGGCGGCGCGGGCCGCCCAGGCTGCGAGCCTCACCGGCCTCCGCCTTTTCCCGAAACCACGGAAAAGATCGACAGTGTCGTCGCAATCGCGCGCGGCGCGCGGTTTCATCGGCCCGGAAATATCCTCCGGGGGAGCCGCGAAAGCGGCGGGGGGCGGACAGCCCCCTTCCCCGGCCGGCCATCCCGTTCAAACGGTCAGGTTCGTCCCGCCCCCGTCGTGCAGGAGGTTCTGACCGACGACGAAGCCTGCATGAACGGAACAGAGATAGGCGCAGGTTGCCCCGAACTCCCCGGCGGTGCCATAGCGCCGGACCGGGATCGTCTTTTCCCGGTTTTTCCGGGCAGTCTCGATATCGATGCCCTGGGCCTTCGAGACGCCGGTGTCGAGAGCGACGGCGCGGTCGGTGGCATGGATGCCGGGGAGGAGGTTGTTGATCGTGACCCCCTTCTCGGCGACCTGCCGCGCGGTGCCGGCGACAAAGCCCGTCAGGCCCGTGCGCGCCGCGTTCGAGAGCCCGAGGGCCGGGATCGGGGCGCGGACCGACTGCGAGGTGATGTTGACCACCCGGCCCCAGCCGCGCTCCATCATGCCCGGCACCAGCGCCTTCATCAGCGCGATGGGCGAGAGCATGTTCGCGTCGAGCGCGGCGATGTAATCGTCACGCTCCCAGTCGGTCCAGACCCCCGGCGGCGGACCGCCCGCGTTGGTGACGAGGATATCGATCTCGCCCGCGGCCTCAAGCACACGTGACCGGCCCTCTTCGGTGGTGATGTCGGCGGCGACGGCGACGACCTCGACACCGTGGGCCGACCGGATTGCCGCGGCCGTCTCCTCCAGCGCCTCGGCACCCCGGGCATTCATCACGAGGTCGACGCCCTCTGCGGCCAGCGCCTCCGCGCAGCCGCGTCCGAGCCCTTTGGACGACGCGCAGACGAGCGCGCGCTTTCCCCTGATGCCGAAATCCATGTTCTGTCTCCCCGTTGGTGGTCTGGCGCGGTGTAACCCGGCGCAACGGGGAGGAAAAGCGCAAGCCCGCTCCCGGCGTCAGCCCATGCCGTAGAAGAACTCCTCACGCACGATCCGGCCGTCCCTGACGTGGTAGACACCGACTTCCTTCATGTCGAAGGTCTTGCCGCTTTCCTTGTCGCGCCCCTCCATCTCGAAGATCACCGCGAAACGGTCGTCGCCGTGGGGCATCGGGTCGCTGATCGTCCCGCCGGTCACCTCGGTCGTGCTGTTCCACCATTCGTGCTTGGCGCGGATGCCGTCGAGCCCGCGGGTTTCCCGCCCCTGCCCGCTCATGTCGGCGGCCTCGACCGAGACCGCGTCGGGCGCGTAGAGCTTCTCGAGGTTCTCCGCCTCGCGGCCTTCGCGGCAGCCTGCCACCAGTTCGTTCGCAATGTCCTGAAGTGTCATGTCGGGGCCTCCCGGTTGAAATTCGTTGCCCGAACCCCAAATGTTCTTGTTATGTTCTGATCGTCGCACAGGACCGATCATCCGTCAATGAGGTATCGGGAGGATGACGGCCCGCACCTGTTTGCCCCTTTCCCCCGACACCGCCGCCCAATATATCGCCCCCATGCTCGACCGTTCCGACAACGCCCCCGTCCTGCCCCCGGAAATCGCCAGGCGGCGCACCTTCGCGATCATTTCGCACCCCGACGCAGGGAAAACGACGCTCACGGAGAAGTTCCTCCTTTACGGCGGGGCCATCCAGATGGCCGGACAGGTGCGCGCCAAGGGCGAGGCCCGACGCACCCGGTCGGACTTCATGGCGATGGAGAAGGACCGGGGGATTTCGGTGTCGGCGAGTGCGATGAGCTTCGACTTCGGCGCCTACCGCTTCAACCTCGTCGACACGCCGGGCCACTCGGATTTCTCGGAAGACACCTACCGCACGCTGACGGCGGTCGATGCCGCGATCATGGTCATCGACGGGGCGAAGGGGGTGGAGAGCCAGACGCGCAAACTCTTCGAGGTCTGCCGTCTGCGCGACCTTCCCATCTTGACCTTTTGCAACAAGATGGACCGGGAAAGCCGCGATACGTTCGACATCATTGACGAAATCCAGGAAAACCTCGCGATCGACGTCACAGCGGCCTCCTGGCCGATCGGCATGGGCCGCGACTTCCTCGGCTCCTACGACATGCTGAACGACAGGCTCGACCTGATGGAGCGCGCGGACCGCAACCGCCGCGCCGAGAGCATCCGGCTCGACGGGCTCGACGACCCGAAACTCGCCGACCACGTTCCGGCGGCCCAGCTCGAAAAGCTTCGCGAGGAAGTCGAGATGGCCCGCGAGCTTCTGCCCGCCTTCGACCGGCAGGCATTCCTCGACGGCACGCTGACGCCGATCTGGTTCGGCTCGGCGATCAACTCCTTCGGCGTGAAGGACCTGATGGACGGGATCGGCGCTTTCGGCCCCGAACCCCAGCCCACGGCCGCCGAGCCCCGCCAGCTCAGCCCGGACGAGAAGAAGGTCTCGGGCTTCGTCTTCAAGGTGCAGGCGAACATGGACCC
>CAZPPH010000026.1:0-1575 GCA_964588375.1 uncultured Rhodobacterales bacterium
TGGTGAGCAGGATGTCGCGCTCGGTGTCGCGGTCGGGATAGGGCACGTCGATCTGCACGAGAAAACGGTCGAGCTGGGCTTCTGGCAGGGGATAGGTGCCCTCCTGCTCGATCGGGTTCTGCGTGGCGAGCACGTGAAACGGCTTCGGCAGGTCGTGGGGCTGACCGGCGATGGTAACGGACTTCTCCTGCATCGCCTGCAGAAGCGCCGATTGCGTGCGGGGCGAGGCGCGGTTGATCTCGTCGGCCATCAGGAGCTGGCAGAAGATCGGTCCTTCGATGAACTTGAAGGTCCGCGAGCCGTCCGCGCCCGTTTCGAGCACTTCCGAACCCAGAATGTCCGCCGGCATGAGGTCGGGAGTGAACTGCACCCGGGCCTCGTCGAGCCCCAGCACCGTCGACAGCGTGCCGACAAGCCGGGTCTTGCCGAGGCCCGGCAGGCCGATGAGCAGGCCGTGGCCGCCGCAGAGAATCGCAGACATCACGAGGTCGACGACCCGCTCCTGCCCGACGAAGCGTCGGGTGATCGAGGATTTCGCGTCTGCGAGCTTGCTCCCAAGAGCCTCGATTTCCGCCACCAGTGTGTCGTCGCTCATTGGGTTTCTCCCTGGCCGTGGTCTATGTCTCATCCTGTCGAACTATCCCGGAGCGCACAAATGGCAAAACCAGAGACGCGACAAATGATCGTGAAACCGACAGCCGAGGGCCTGGCCGCGAGTGCCGCTGCCGCACGAACGGGCGGTTTGCCGCCGATCCATCTCTGGAACCCGCCATTCTGTGGCGACCTCGACATGCATATCGCCCGCGACGGCACCTGGTTCTACCAGGGTACGCCGATCGGCCGTAAGGAACTGGTACGACTCTTCTCGACGATACTTAAGGTCGAGAATGGCGAATACTACCTCGTCACACCCGTCGAGAAGGTGGGGATCACCGTGGAGGACGCGCCCTTCGTCGCGGTGGACTTCGAGGCCGACGGCGAAGGCGCCGACCGGATACTCACCTTCGAGACCAATGTCGGCGACCGGGCGGTGGCAGGCGACGAAAACCCGATTCGCGTGGTGCGCGACCCCGAGACCGGCGAACCCTCGCCCTACATCCACATCCGCGCCGGGCTCGAGGCGCTCATCGACCGCAAGAGTTTCTACCGCCTCGTCGATCTCGGCGAGACCGAGAGCGTCGGGGGCACCGACTGGTTCGGCCTGCGCTCGGGCGGTGTCTTCTTTCCCGTGATCCCCGCAGAGGAGCTTCAAGCCGAATGATTCCCGCCCGTCTCGCCCCCGTCGTCATCGCCTTCTTCGTCTCGGGAGCGATGTCGTTTCTCGTCTCGGGTCTCGCCACCTGGCGCGCGCTCGGCATGATCCCCGGCTTCATGAGCATCTGGATGGTCTCCTGGATTTTCGCCTGGGCGGTGGCCTTCCCGGCACTGGTCGTGTTCCGCCCGGTCGTGACAAGGGTCGTGATGCGCTGGGTGAAGCGGGAATCCTGACAGGCCTTTACCGGGAACACCTTCCGCTGAGGCCGGGAACAATCGGAGTTTCCCGCGCAGGGCCGGGGCATGGTTGCGCGCTTTCCG
>CAZPPH010000026.1:1675-27615 GCA_964588375.1 uncultured Rhodobacterales bacterium
CCGGGAACAATCGGAGTTTCCCGCGCAGGGCCGGGGCATGGTTGCGCGCTTTCCGCGCGTTCCCGTCGTTCTGGCCGGCGGGCGGAGGCGGAAGTGCGGTCGCGTCCTGCGCCGCTCAATGCGCCTCGGCCCAGTTCGCCCCCCGTCCGGCATCGACGACGAGCGGCACGCTCAGCTTCACCGCCGGGGCTGCCGCACTTTCCATGACCTCCCGCGCGGCCGCGACGAGGTCGTCCACCGCGTTCTCGCCCACCTCGAAGACCAGTTCGTCGTGGACCTGAAGGAGCATCTTCGCGTCCATGCCTCCAATCGCCGCCGGCATCCGCACCATCGCGCGGCGGATGATGTCGGCCGCCGTGCCCTGGATCGGTGCGTTGATCGCCGCGCGCTTCGCGAACCCCGCCCCAGGCCCCTTGGCGTTGATCTCCGGCGTGTTGATCTTGCGTCCGAACAGCGTCTCGACCCGGCCATGCTCCTTCGCGAAGGCCACCGTCGCGTCCATGTAGGCGCGGATGCCCGGGAACCGTTCGAAATACCGGTCGATGAAGCCCTGCGCCGCCTCGCGCGGAATGCGCAGGTTCCGCGCCAGCCCCCAGCCGGAAATGCCGTATATCACCCCGAAGTTGATCGCCTTGGCCTGCCGGCGGATCTCGGGCGTCATCTCCTCCATCGGCACGTTGAACATTTCCGACGCGGTTGCGGCGTGAATGTCCTGGCCCTCGCGGAACGCCGCCTTCAGCGCGTCGATTTCGGCAATATGCGCGAGGATCCGAAGCTCGATCTGGGAATAGTCGAGCGAGACGAGCACCCGCCCCTCCGGTGCCACGAAGGCTTCGCGAATGCGCCGCCCCTCTTCCGAGCGCACCGGGATGTTCTGGAGGTTCGGGTCGGTCGAGGCGAGCCGGCCCGTGGTCGCCCCCGCGATGGAGTAACAGGTATGCACCCGCCCGGTTTCGGGGTTGATGTGATCCTGCAGCGCGTCGGTATAGGTGGATTTCAGCTTCTGAAGCTGGCGCCAGTCGAGAATGCGGCGCGGCAGGTCGTGCTCGGTGGCGAGGTCCTCGAGCACGTCCGCCGGCGTGCCGTATTTCCCGGTCTTGCCCTTCTTGCCGCCGGGCAGGCTCATCCTGTCGAAAAGAATTTCTCCGAGCTGCGCGGGCGAGCCGACATTGAAGGTCTCGCCGGCAAGCTCGTAGATCTCGGCCTCGAGCCCCGCCATCTTCTGCGAAAACGCGTTCGACATGCGCGAAAGCGTGTCGCGGTCGACCTTGATGCCCGCCCGCTCCATCGCCGCCAGCACCGGCACGAGCGGGCGTTCGAGGGTCTCGTAGACCGTCGTCACCCGGTTGACGTGCAACTGCGGCTTGAACGTCTGCCAGAGGCGCAGGGTGACGTCGGCATCCTCGGCGGCGTATTTCACCGCATCCTCGACCGGCACCTTGTCGAAGGTGATCTGGGACTTGCCGCTGCCGATGAGCGTCTTGATCGGAATGCAGGCGTGCCCGAGGTAGCGCTCGGCCAGCACGTCCATCCCGTGGGTGTGGATGCCGGCGTGCATCGCGTAGCTCATCAGCATCGTGTCGTCGATCGGGGCGACGTCGATACCGTAGCGCGCGAAGATCTTCACGTCGTACTTGGCGTTCTGCATGACCTTCAGAACCGAGGCGTCCTCGAGCAGGGGCTTGAGGAGCGCCAGCGCCTCGGCGAGGCCGATCTGGCCCTCGGCCAGCGCGTCCGACCCGAAAAGCCCCTCGCCCGCCTCCGCCTTGTGCGCGAGCGGGACGTAGGCGGCCTCGCCGGGCTTCACGGCGAGACAGACGCCGACGAGGTCGGCGGTCATGTCGTTCAATCCCGTCGTCTCGGTGTCGACCGCCACCCAGCCGCGGGCGTGAGCCTTGGCGATCCAGGCCTCGAGCGCCTCCAGATCGGTCACGGCGGAATACACCGCCTCGTCCATCGGCACGACCGGCGGGGCCTCGAGCGGCGACTGCTCCGCCGCCTCGATCACAGGCGCCTCGACGCCCAGCGCCTCGGCCACGCGTTTGGTCGTGGTGCGGAACTCCATCGAGGTCAGAAATCCCAGAAGCGTGTCGGCGTCGGGGTCTTTCACCTCGAGGTCGTCGAGCCCGTAGGGCAACTCCATGTCGCAATCGAGCTGCACCAGCCGCTTCGACAGCTCGATCTGCGCCCGGTGCCCGATCAGCGTCTCGCGCCGCTTCGGCTGCCTGATCTCTTCGGCCCGGTCCAGAAGCTCCTCGAGCGAGCCGAATTCGTTGATCAGCAGCGCCGCGGTCTTCACTCCGATGCCCGGCGCGCCCGGCACGTTGTCGGTGCTGTCGCCCGCGAGCGCCTGCACGTCGACCACGCGGTCGGGTCCGACGCCGAACTTTTCCGCCACACCTTCCGCGTCGATCCGGCGGTTCTTCATCGCGTCGAACATCTCGATGCCGTCGCCGACGAGCTGCATGAGGTCCTTGTCCGACGACACGATCGTCACCCGCCCGCCCGCCTCGCGGGCCTTGCAGGCGAGGGTGGCTATGATGTCGTCGGCCTCGAACCCCTCCTCCTCGAGGCAGGCGATGTTGAAGGCCCGCGTTGCATCGCGGGTCAGCGGGATCTGCGGGCGCAGGTCCTCGGGCATCTCGTCGCGGTTCGCCTTGTAGAGGTCGTAAAGATCGTTGCGGAAGGTGTGGGCGCCCTTGTCGAAGACCACCGCCGCATGGGTCGGCGCATCCGGGCCCTTGGCGTCCTCCACCGTCTTCCAGAGCATGTTGACGAAGCCTGCCACCGCCCCCACCGGCAGCCCGTCCGACTTCCGCGTGAGCGGCGGCAGCGCGTGGTAGGCGCGGAAGATGAAGGCCGATCCGTCGATCAGGCTGAGGTGATGTCCCTTGCCGAATGCCATGCCAGCCCCTCCGAGTGCGCGCCCCGAAGAGAGGTATCCCGCACCCGGTGCGCCGTAAAGCGCAAGGCTAGCCGCCGAAGGTGCCGCCGAAAATATCGCCGATGTTCTCGATGATCGCCACCAGAAGTATGGCGCCGACTATCAGCGCCGCCACCAGCCAGAGGAACTGGACCGTGATGGCTGCGATACCGAGGCTCGCGCCATAGACCGGAAAGCGCCAGTTCTCGCCGCGCACGCCCGAAATCAGCGCAAGCAACAAGGCAATGCAGCCCAGCGCCGGGCCGATGAAGATCAGATAGGCCATCATCTTGTTTTCAGCGGAAACCGGCTGGGGGGCCGCCGTCTCTCGGCCGAGAAACGAATCCCACGCCGCGCGCCGCATGTCGCCCGCGATTTCACCGATCTGGGTGCCGATCGAGGGGGCGGGCTCCGCCATGGGTGCCGCGATCTGGTAGAAGACCGCAACGAGCCCTGCCGCCCCGGCGACCACGGCCCAGAAGCCCCATTTCCTGTGCAGTTCAAGCGATGCCAGGTCCGACATGAGCACCCTCCATTCGTTGCGCGGCACAATGCAGGGCTTTGTGTCGAGAATGGGGCGAATTCAGTGCGCGGCCCTGATGAACGTCCCGTTGTTGAGTTCTCGCACCGCCTGCATGAGCTCCTCGCGGGTGTTCATCACGATCGGCCCGTGCCAGGCCACCGGTTCCTCGATGGGTTGACCCGAGACGAGAAGAAAGCGCGCGCCCTCCTCGCCGGTCTCGACGACGATCTCGTCGCCGGTGCCGAAGCGCACCAGCGTGCGGTTGCCCGACATGTCGCGGAGGTTCACCTCCTGCCCCGCGACCTCCTTCTCCACCCGCACACCGACGGGGTCGGAGGCATCGCGGAACCGGGCGGCCCCGGCGAAGACATAGGCGAAGGTGTTCGCGTAGGTGTCGACCTTCAGCGTGCGCCGCGTGTTCGGCGGAACCGACACGTCGAGATAGAGGGGGTCGGCCGCAATCCCGTCGACCGGACCGCGCTTGCCCCAGAAGCCGCCGGTGATGATCTTCACCCGCGTTCCGTCGTCATCGGTCTCCACCGGAATGTCGGCTCCCGAAACGTCCTGGTAGCGCGGCCCGGTCATCTTCAGCGAGGACGGCAGGTTCGCCCAGAGCTGGAAGCCGTGCATCTGGCCCCTGGCGTTCCCCTTCGGCATCTCCTGGTGGAGAATGCCCGAGCCCGCCGTCATCCATTGCACCGAGCCGGGGCCCAGGGTGCCGGCGTTGCCGAGGCTGTCGCCATGCTCGACCTCGCCCTCGAGCACATAGGTGATCGTCTCGATGCCCCGGTGGGGGTGCCAGGGGAAACCCTTGACGAAATCCTCCGGCCGGTCGTTGCGGAAATCGTCGAGCAAAAGGAACGGGTCGCTCTCGTTGGGGTCGCCGAAGCCGAAGACCCGGTGCAGATGCACGCCCGCGCCCTCCATCGTGGGTCGGGCGGTGGTCGTCGCGGTGACGGGGCGGAAGGTCATGGGTCGCGCTCCTCGCGTGAGTTGTCGGACCGATATGCGCCGGCCCGCCCCTGCGATCAACGCAGCAGCCGCGCACAGACGGTCTGCGCCCGGGCAAATACCGCGGGGCGATCGGGGCCCTTGATCGGCCCGCCCCGCTGGCATCTCCTGTCGCGACCAGCACCGCCATCCGGGGCAACCGCATGATTCGCCAGTTTTCAGCACCCAAGGGCAAGGTGATCTTCCGCCCGGGACAGGAATGCCCGGGCTTCATCCTGCTTTCGCGCGGGACGATCCGCGTCACCCTGACCGGCCCCAGCGGGCGCGAGGTCGTGCTCTACCGGGTGCATCCGGGCGATGTCTGTCTGCAGACCTTCTCCTGCCTCGTCTCCGACGAACTCTACGGCGCGGACGGCCTCGCCGAAACCGAACTCGAGGGCGAACTCGTGCCCGCGGGGGATTTTCGGCGCAGGCTGGCCGAGGACGGCCCATTCCGAGACCGGATCATGACCTCGGTCGCTGCCCGCTTCGTCGAATACCAGCACCTTGTCGAAGACATCGCGCTGACCGGGTTCGATGCGCGGCTTTCGAAAGCGCTCCTCCGGCTGGCCGACGCCGGCGGCAAGGTTTCCGCGACCCATTCCGACCTCGCGTCCGAAACCGCCTCCGGACGGGCCTATGTCTCGCGCCGCCTCGGCGACTTCGCGCGACGCGGTCTCGTCCGGCAACTCGCCGACGGCGTCGCGATCCTCGACGACGAGGAACTGGCGCGAATTGCCGCAGACACGCGGTGACTCTGTCACCGCCCCGGGTTGCGCCGGCGGTCTATGACGGGCCATCGAATGTTCATGGAAAGGAACAAGAAGATGTCCAGAAACGAAAGCAACGTCGACCGCGTGCTGCGGGTCGTCCTCGGTCTCGTCCTGCTGTCGCTCGTCTTCGTCGGGCCGCAGACGCCGTGGGGCCTGATCGGGGTGGTGCCGCTCGTCACCGGGCTCGTCGGGGTCTGCCCCGTGTATTCCGTGCTCGGCATCAGCACCTGCCCGACGAAGAACTGACGCCGGCGGGGCGGGCGGCTGCCGAAGGTCAGGCGCCGAGAAGGAGCACAGCGACGGGCACGGGAGAAACCGCCAGTGCCAGCGTCAGGAACATCGGCAGCGGCGCGAAGATGCCCGACAGCCCGGCGATCAGCGCTATGCCTCCCCCGCCGCCGATCACCGCGTTGCCGGGAAGGTTCACCGCGAGCGCCAGCGCGAGGTAGCGGTGGCGCAGCGCCAGCCCGACCGTGCGCGGCGGCGCGCCCTCGAGCAGAAGAGCGAGGCGGTCGTCTGGCGAAAGCGGCGCGGCGCGGGTCACGAGATCGGCCGCGCGGCGCATCCGAAGCGTGGCCAGCACGCTGGCGACAGCCATGATCGGCAATACCCGGCCCACGGTGTAGGACAGCATCATCGCCAGCACCGTCGCAACATAGACGAGCGGCGCGATGGCGGCTCCGAAAGCGGTCAGAAGGGCGAGCCCGATTTCCGCGCCCGGCACGAACGGCAATGCGAGAAGCCCGACGTAAGCGAGCATCCCGAACATCAGGGCGCGGTGCACCCGCTGTTCGTTTTCGGGCATGATGTCGAGGTTCAGCGCCTCTTTCAGCAGGTGTGCGCCCCAGGTTGCGGCGAGGATCACCGCGAGAAAGACCGATATCCGCAGCGCCAGCCCGAGGGGCGACAGCGACGGAGACGCGACCGGGCGCCCGCTCACCCCGACGGCGCAGGCGCGGCGGGCGGTGTCGTCGAACCCGCGCCGGTGACGTTGAGTTGCCGCGTCCAGTACCAGCGCCGGGTCGTCCAGGTGCCCGCGAATTCCACTTCGTCGCCGATTACCGTGCCGTACCAGACGACGGTGTGGGGGGCTTCGGGGCAGATCGCCAGCGTGGTGAAATGGACGACGCCGTCCTCCTCCCATGTGCGGTATTCCGACCAGCCGAAATCGCAGTATGTCTGGCACATGGCCGACTGGAAACGACCGTCGCGGAAATGCAATTCGTCGTCGAGCACCTCCCCGGTCTCGGAGACCGTGTCGACGGTGTGGAACACCTTGCCGTCAAGCGCCGCACCCGGTTCCCAGGCCACGTCGGGCACGGCGAGATCGGGAATATCCTCGTTCATCACCGAAACGGTAGCCGCTCCAGTCCCCATGGCGAGGACGGCAACGGCGGCGGCTTGGACAACTGAACTCATCGAACCTCCCAAATCGCGGCGAGGATACCCCGACCTGCTGGATTTCCGAACAGGAATCTGTCCGCCGGACCGCCGGAAATCGCCGCGGCCTCAGCCCTTCTCCACGAAACTCTCGTGGACGAAGCGCTTGTCGCAATAGCCGCATTCGACGAAGCCCGTGTCGCGGTCGACCGACAGCCAGACGCGGGGGTGGCCGAGCGCGCCCTCGCCGCCGTCGCAGGCGACACGCCACTGGCTCACGATTTCGGTTTCGGGCACGGGGGGAATATCGGCCAAGGGGTGCGTCCTCTCTGGGGTCGGGTGCATCTTATCCGCGCCAGCCGATGCGGCAAGCGGCGGGTTCATGTCGCCAGGAGCGGCCCCAGCGGGCGGCCGGCCATGATGTGGACGTGAAAATGCGGCACCTCCTGATGCGCATGCTCCCCGGCATTGGCAATCGCGCGGTAACCCGCACCGCCGGCCGCCGGCGAAACCCCGGCCTCGTCGCAGACCTTCGCCAGCGTGCGGTGAAAGTCGACGAGTTCCTCCGCCGGGGCGTTGGCGGCGAAATCGTCATATGTGACGTATTTGCCCTTCGGGATCACCAGCATGTGCACCGGCGCCTGGGGGCGGATGTCCCGGAAAACGAGCGTGTGTTCGGTCTCGGCCACGGTGTCGTTCGGAATTTCGCCGCGCAGGATCTTCGCGAAGATATTCTCGTCATCGTAATCGTAGGCCATGATGCTCCTCAATCTGCAAACAGGTGCGGCGTCGCCGCGATGTCACGTGCGATCTCCGGCTTCAACGCCAGAAAGCCCGCGAGGGCCGCGGCGTTCTCCTCGGTGTCCGCCCGCTCGCGCATCCGGAAATAACCCGGAAACCGCTCGTCGCGCAGCCTGTCGCTTTCGAGAATGACGTCGTTGCGGATCGTCGGCAGCAGCCGGGCGAGCGTCTCCTCGGGCGTCGCCTCGCCGGCAAGCCCGACGCGGCGGGCGTGGCCGACGAGATAGGCGGCCGAAAACGTGCATTCGATCTCGAGAAGCCGGGTCGTCGAGCGGTCCTCGTAGAAGTCCTTCACGAGGTCGAGGTTCGCGGGATCGAGGCAGACGATCATCCGGTCGGTCTCGAAATAGTCGAACAGCATCCGCATCAGCGCCCTTCGGTGGCGCGCGCGCTTGCCGAGGCTCTCCTCGATGCCGCCGAGATCGGGCAGGTTGGGGCCGTCCTCGTCGAAGATGTATTCCAGCGCCGGAACGTTCGAATGAAACGATATCTTGTCGAGCAGCCTACGGGCGACGTGCCATTTCTTGCAGGCCACGATCATCAATTCGCGCTCGCGCCCGATGGTGGCGTCGCGCTCCCAGAACCGGGGCGCGAAGCGCTGGCCGATCCGGCCCTGTCCGGTGAGAAAGTCGTGAAGTCGCCTGCCCTCGCCGGAAATGGTGATTTCGGCCGCATCGTCGGCGAAGAGCGCGCCGAGCCGGTCCTTCAACTGCAACGCCTCGGAGCTGATCTTGCGCGCGAAGAGATAGTCCTGGCTGACCAGGAGGTCGTAATGGTCGTTGTAGAAGGTCACCGGCATGCCGTAATCCGAGAACATCAGGAAGGTCGGCGTGCGGTTGAGGATTTCGCCCTCCGGCACCAGATGGCGCACGAGCGTCTGAAAGAAGCTCTCGTCGGGGATCCAGGTGGTGCGGAAGAACCGCAGCACGTCGCGGCGCCGGTCGATGAAACCCAGCACCTTCTCCACCGTCGGCCGGCGCAGGCACCACCATTGCGACCCGATCATCATCTGCAGGTCGGCGGGGATGCGGCGCTTCAGGCCCAGCCGCTTCTGCAGCCCGAAGGCGGCGTAGAACAACCGTTTCCGGCTGCGCTCGTTGAACCAGTGGCGGTAGACGAGACGCTCCTCGCGAAAGCCGGTCTTGATCCAGTCCGAAGCGAAGAAGTCGAAGCTCTCGATGAAATCACCGTCGTGATCGTCGAGAAAGCCGTGCATCCAGCGGGACGACTTCGTCGGCATGCAGTCGCCCGAGATGAGGTAGAAATGGCTCGCCTTCGGGAAGGTCGCAACGGCGGCCCGCAGGGCCGCGAGCGTCGCCTCCACAAGGCTCCATTCACCCCAGCCGCACCTGATGCGTTTCGGCGCGAAGACCACATTCGGGTTGTCCTTCAGCGCCTGCGCGATCTCGGCATGGGCGGCATCGGCGCCGTTCCGGTCGAAATGGATCGCCACGAAATCGCCGGGCGCAGTCAGTCGCCGGGCCTGGGCAATCACCGCCTTCGGATCCTTGTGACACAGTAATATGAAGGCGATCTTCGCCATGCCGCCCCGCGCTGCCCGCCCGATGGCCTGTTAACCAGGCCCCGTCATTAAGCCCTTATCCCTGAACGACAGTTGAAGACGCAAGCGTTTTGGGGTTTCTGAGCCGGAGAACGGCACGATACGAGGCATGGTCTGAATGGGATTTCCGGGCACCTGGATGACCGAGAGCGGAAGCGTCATCTATCGCGTCGTGCCGAAATGCGCCTGCTCCACCATCGGGCAGATCCTCTACTACTCCGATCACGGCAGGTTCTTTCCCGGCGACATCCACGATGCGAAGAGCGGCCTGCACAAATGGGCGCAGGACGACAGTCAGCCGCTCATCGAGACAGCGGTCAGGCAGCACGAGACCTTCGCCTTCACCGCCGTCCGCAACCCCTATTCGCGCATTCTCTCGTCGTTCTTCGACAAGATCTGCGGCATCCAGCGCAACGGCAGGCGCTACCGCGGAAACCTCGTGCCAATGCTGATCCAGAAATACGGTGTCGAGGTCGGCGGGCCGGACGGCACGGAGGAGTTCGACCAGGTCGCCTCGTTCCGCCGCTTTCTTCTCTTCGCACGCGACACGATCCGCTGGCGAAAACCGATGGAGCCCGACATCCACTGGTCGGCGATGTCGGGCCATATCTCGACGTTCATCGTGAACGGCGGACGCTACAACACGATTTTCGCGACCGAAGCGTTCAACGATGGCATGGCCCGCGTCCTCTCCGCGCTCGACACGTCCCATGCGGTCGATCTCGACACGATCCCGCGGTTCAACGAGAGCCAGGGCCACGGGCCGGAGCGCGCCCACCCGGTCGAGGCGTATTTCGACGACCTCGCCCGCCACCTCGTCTACGAGATCTACAAGCCCGACTTCCAACTCTTCCGGTACTCGACCGATCCCGCGGTCCGCGCGCCCCAGGGCGAGATCGACCTCGACGAGGTCCACGCCAAGCTGGGGCGGTAAACACCGCGCAGATACGGGCGGGCAGACGCGAAAGAACCGCGTGGCCCGCAAAGCCGGCCGGTGACGCAGGCGCCTCGGGGCACCGGAAGGCCGGCAAACTCGGAGCGACCGGGGAGGTCTTCGAGCGCCCCCGGACACCGGAGGCGAGAAGTCTCGATTTCCGCAAGATGGGCTGAAGACCGCATTTCCGCCCGATTTCCGACACGGAAAACGCCACGAATCGCGCAAGATTAACCATGGTTCGGGCGGGGCGGTATTGAGGAACGAGGCTGCCCCCCCGTGTTCGAACTCTTCGTCTCCGACGCCCTTCGCTTCGCCCATCTGCTTGCCGTCGCCGTCGGCTTCGGGGTCGCTGTGGAAACCGAGGTCTACATGGCCCGGCGCAGGCGAACCGCGATCAGCCCCGGCTTGCTCTCGGGGCTCGGCCATCGCCACCGCGTGATTCTCGCCGCGCTCGCCGCGATGTGGGTGACCGGCCTCGCGCTCGTCGCGTTGCGCACCGGCTTCCAGCTGGCCGACGTCACCCCGAAGCTCTGGGCGAAGATCATCGTGGTGACGATCCTGTCGGTCAACGCGGTCTTCGTCTCGGAAATCGCGATGCCCATCCTCGCCGCGCACAGGGGCCGGCGCATCGGCGCGCTTCCCGCTCCACGGCGCAGGGCGTTGTTCTCCGTCGCCGGCATCTCGGCGGCGAGCTGGCTCGTCGCATTTCTGCTGGGCGCCTCGGCAATCCTGAAGGTGGCGCCTGCGTCGGTGTTCCAGACCGCGCTGCCGCTTGCCTATGTCGCCGGCATCCTCGGCGCCAACATTGTCGGCACCCGTCTCTTCGCGCCGACACCCGCGGCGGCGCTTCCCGCACGGCAGACGCAACCGCTCGCAGCCCCGGCCCTCAAGCCCGCGCGTTCGATCGGCCCCGTCCCAAGAGCGTCCGAAGACAACGCACACCCCGACCCGGGCCCGACCCTGGACGCCGCGCCGCAAGAGACGCCTCTCCGCTCACCGGCCCGGAAACGGAAACGCTCCATCGTTCACTGGGGATCGGCTGAGGCCGGGCCCCGCGCCTCGGACCTCGCCATCGCCTTTCCGCCGAAACCGGGCCGGGGGCCCCGCCTGAAACCCGGACCGGCCGAAAACACCACCCACCCTGTCGCCCGCAAGCGCCTCGCGAAGGTCGCCGCCGACCTCGGCGCGCGGGCTCAGACGAGCCCGGCGTCCTCGAAGAGCCCCATCAGCGGCACCACCGGGCGCGGCCCCATGTGCGAGATCACTTCGGCCGCCGCGACACAGCCCATCCGGCCGCAGGTCTCGAGGTCGCGGCCGGTGACCAGCCCGTAGAGAAAGCCGGCGGCGAACTGGTCGCCCGCCCCGGTCGCGTCCACCGGCGTGATCCGTTCCACCGGCACCACCGCCTCCTCGTCTCCCTCGACGAGCACGACATCCGAGCCCGACCGCGTGCAGACGACGATCTTGCATTCCTCCGCCGCCCGCTCGAGCGCCGCGCCGAGATCGTCGGTATCGTAGAGCGCCTCCCATTCGTGCTGGTTGCCGATGACGAAATCGAGTTCGCGCACGAGGCGCTGGAAATCCGCCCGGTGCCGGGTGGCGCAGAACGGGTCCGACAGCGCGATGCCGGCCTTTCCGCCCGCCGCGCGGCAGAGCTTCGAGGCCCGCTCGAAGGCCTCCTTGCCCTTCGGCTTGTCGTAGAGATAGCCCTCGAGAAACAGAAACTCGCAGCCACCCGCCACGTCGTCGGCCACGTCATCCGGACCGAGCTCGGCGGAGATGCCGAGATAGGTGTTCATCGACCGCTCCCCGTCGGGCGAGACGAAGATCATCGACCGCGATGTGGGAAGCTCGCCGCCCTCGACAGGCCGGTTCGCGAAGAAGCAGCCGATCCGTTCCATCTCGGCGGCATAGAACCGCCCCAGCGCGTCGTCGCGCACCCGCCCGATGAAGGCCGTCGAGAGGCCGAGGTTGCCGAGCCCCGCCATCGTGTTCGCGACGGACCCGCCCGCCTCCTCGACCCGCCCCATCATCGCGCCATAGAGCATTTCGCCGCGCTTTCGCTCGACGAGCTGCATGATGCCCTTGTCGATGCCCATGAGGTCGAGAAACGTGTCCTCGGCCTCCGAAAGCACATCGACGATGGCGTTGCCGATACCGCCCACCTTGTAGCTCGTCACAGGTTTTTCTCCTCGTATTGGCAGAGATCGCGAATGAGGCAGACCGTGCATTTCGGCTTCCGCGCCACGCAGATGTAGCGGCCGTGCAGGATCATCCAGTGGTGCGCGTGGCGCTGGAATTGCACCGGCACGTTATCCTCGATGGCGCGCTCGACGGCATCGACATCCTTGCCCGGCGCCAGACCGCTGCGGTTGCCCAGACGGAAGATATGGGTGTCGACCGCCTGCGCGGGGTGGCCGAACCACATGTTCAGCACCACGTTCGCCGTCTTCCGGCCCACGCCCGGAAGGCTCTGGAGGGCGGCGCGCGACGAGGGCACCTCGCCGCCGAACTCCTCCACCAGTATCCGGCTGAGCCTGACGACGTTCTTCGCCTTGTTGCGGAAGAGCCCGATCGTCTTGATGTGTTCCGTGACGCCCTCTTCGCCGAGGGCCAGCATCTTCTCGGGCGTGTCGGCGACGGCAAAGAGCCCCCGGGTCGCCTTGTTCACGCCCGCGTCCGTCGCCTGGGCCGAAAGCGCCACGGCGACGACGAGGGTGAAGGCGTTGACATGTTCGAGCTCGCCCCTCGGCTCCGGCTCGGCGGCCCGGAACCGGCGGAAGATCTCGACCATAGACTGGTAGGGCAGTTGCTTCGCCATGGCGCTCCGTATGCCCACGGACGCCGGCGGGGGCAATCGCCCCGGCAGTCGCGCCGGGGCGATTTCGTCTCAGAACGACCAGACAGTTGTGCCCTCGCCCAGCATCGCCCCGGCCATGGCCGGAGGCTGCGCAACGCCGACACCCTCGATCAGCACGCTCTCGTCCGCGCCGAGGCCGGGAAGGTAGATGGCGCAGACCTCCACCGTCGCGCCCCGCCCGATCAGGTTGGTCATGAGACCCTGCGGGCTCATGTCGCGCGGCGGCTGGGGCGCGGTGGCGCTTTCGGGCGCATCGGTCAGGGCGAGATCGCCCCCCGCACCGCACAGGAGCATGTGGACGCTCTGGCCCTGCTCCACCGCCTGCATGCTCAGCACCATCGACATGAGCTGCACCTGCGGCTGATCCGAGGTCACGACGGTCACGAGATCGGGCGCCTCCTGCGCCGAGGCCGGTACGGCGAGGCCGATGGCGAGGGCTGTCGCGCTCAGGGTCTTCCGGAACATGATGAGGTCCTTTCGGTAAGTAGCATTGAACCGCGCGTCAGAAGCGGCGGCAGCAAGGCAACGCACGAGCCGGGCATTTGTTGAGCATACAAATCGTCACAGCGTCATGATGCGCAGGAAACGGGTCGCGGCGCGGCCCGGCGTCGGGCAAACTCCCGCCATGACCGACGATCAGCAATACCATTACCACGTCATCCGCCGCGCCATCGACCAGATCGACAGCGCCGGCGGTCGCGACCTCTCGCTCGAGGAGATCGCCGCGGAAGCCGGGCTCTCGCCGGCGCACTTCCAGCGGGTGTTCTCGCGCTGGGTCGGGGTCAGCCCGAAGCGTGTCCAGCAATACCTCACTCTCGATCATGCCCGCCGGCTGCTCGCAGAGCGCCACACCACGCTCGACACCGCCGACGCCGTCGGGCTCTCGGGTGCGGGGCGGCTCCATGACCTCTTCCTGCGCTGGGAGGCGATGAGCCCCGGCGAGTTCGCGCGAAAGGGGGCCGGTCTCACCCTGCGCTACGGCTGGTTCGACGGCCCGTTCGGGCGCACCCTCGCGATGGCGACCGACCGGGGACTGGCGGGGCTGGCCTTCTCCGAGGAGGTCGGCGAGGCAGCGGCCATGGCCGACCTCCGCGCGCGCTGGCCGGAGGCGACCTTTCTCGAAGACCCCGCCGCCGCCGCGCCCCATGTCGCGGCGGCCTTCGGCGGCGGCGAGGCGAAGCTGCACCTCATCGGCGCACCGTTCCAGATCAAGGTCTGGGAGGCGCTGATGCGGGTCCCCACCGGGCACGTGACCACCTATTCCGACATCGCCCGGGCGATCGGCGCGCCGAAGGCGGTCCGCGCCGTGGGCACCGCGGTGGGCCGCAACCCGGTCTCCTGGCTCATTCCCTGCCACCGGGCGCTGAGAAAGACGGGCGGCCTTGGCGGCTACCATTGGGGCCTCCCCGTCAAGCGGGCCATGCTCGCCTGGGAAGCCATCGAGGCCGACCGCGCCGGACCGACGGCAGCCTGACAGACGCTCGCGGGCCGTTCATCATCGGCCGGGAAGCACCCTTCTCTTTTGCCGCGAGCGTGTCAGCCGCGAGACAGGGAACCGCGCACCGCTTCGGCACGTTTTCGCTGTGCCGGCAGGGGCTGTCATGGCATAACACGGGATGCGGCCGTATATCCCACCTGCAGAGACATGTCCTGAAAACAAAGGATGCAAGGACCCATGAAACTCAAGACAAGCATGACCCTCGGGGCGGTGGCGCTGGTCGGACTCGCGGCCTGCGAGCCCGAACCCTTCGACCCGTCGGACCCCAACCGCAACACGCGCCAGGGGGCCATCGGCGGCGCACTCGCCGGGGCGGTCGCCGGCCTCGCGCTCGACCAGGGCGGCTCGAAGGCGGACGGCGCTCTCATCGGCGCGGCTGTCGGCGCCGGCGTCGGTGCAGCCGTCGGGTCCAATCTCGACCGGCAGGCGCGTGAACTTCGCGGCTCCCTCGACCAGGAAATCGACATCATCAACACCGGTGACGAACTCATCGTCCGGATGCCGAACGACATCACCTTCGACTTCGACAGCGACCGCGTGCGGCCGAACCTGCGCGACGACCTCGCCACCCTCGCCCAGAGCCTCAACAAGTACCCCGACACGACCGTCCAGGTGGTGGGACATACCGACAGCGTGGGTTCGTTCGAATACAACCGCGAGCTCTCGCTTCGCCGGGCAAGCTCCGTCGCGTCGGTCCTGCGTTCGGGCGGCGTCAGCAGCGCGCGGATCCGCACGTTCGGCGCGGGCTACGACCAGCCCATCGCGTCGAATCGCACGCCGGAAGGTCGTCAGGCCAACCGTCGGGTCGAGATCACGATCCGTCCGAACCGCTGAACCGCTGAACCGGCCAGAATTGCCGAGACGGCCCGCACCCGTGCCGGGCCGTCTCACGTTTCTGTTGTCCCGCCCCGGCCCCGGCCGTATCCTCGCTCTCGAAAGTCCCGAGGTCACACCCCTTGCCATTCGAGAAAGTCCAGCCCGAGAAGCTCTCTCGCAGCGTCGTCCGCCAGATCGAGCTTCTCATCCTCGAGGGCATCCTGCGCCCCGGCGAGCGGCTTCCGGCAGAGCGCGAACTCTCCGAGCGCCTTGGCGTGTCTCGCCCCTCCCTGCGCGACGCGGTCTCCGAATTGCAGGAAAGATCACTGCTCGTCAGCCGCGCAGGGGCAGGCATGTTCGTCGCCGATGTGCTCGGCGCGGCCTTCTCGCCGGCCCTCGTGCGCCTTTTCGGCGAACACGAAAAGGCGATGTTCGACGTCATTTCCTTTCGCCGCGACATGGAGGGGCTCGCCGCCGAGCGCGCCACCCGCTACGGCTCCGACACCGACCTCGAGCTCATCGCCACGGTCTTCGACAAGATGGAGCGGGCGCACATGAAGCGCGACCCCTCCGACGAGGCCGCCCTCGACGCGGAGTTTCACCTCGCGATCGTCGAAGCCAGCCACAACATCATCATGCTGCACATGATGCGCTCGATGTACGACCTCCTGCGCGAAGGCGTGTTCTTCAACCGCCAGATCATGTTCAAGCAGAAGACGACCCGCGCGAGCCTTCTCGACCAGCACCGGCAAATCAACGCCGCGCTTCAGGCCCGCGACGGGCAGGCGGCGCGCAAGGCGGTCGAGGCGCATCTCGACTATGTCGAACGGGCCCTGTCCGACCATCGTCGCTCCGAACGGAACGAGAGGATCGCGCGGCGGCGTCTCGCGCATGAAAAGAGCCGCTGAGCGTCCACGAAAAAGGGCCGGCGAACCGGCCCTCTCTCCTCCCTCGCGCAAACAGACTAGTGAAGCTTCGCTTGCACGGTCTCCAGCGCCTCGTCGAACAGCGCGCCTGCCCGGTCCTCGTCCATGTCCTTCGCCAGAACCTCGGCCGCTGCGGCGGTCGCGGCGGTAATCGCCCGGTTGCGCACGCTCCTGAGGGCAGATGCCTCGGCGGAGGCAATCTGGTCCTCGGCGGCCCGGATGCGCCGGGCGATCGAGGCGTCGAGATCCTTCTTCGCCTGTTCGGCGGCCTCCTCGGCGTCGGACCGGGCCGCCGCTATGATACGGTCGGCCTGTTCCTTCACTTCCGCCGACTTCCGCTCGAACGACGCCAGGAGGCTCTGAGCCTCTTCGCGGAGGTTCCGCGCCTCGTCGAGATCCGACCGGATGCCTTCGGCGCGCTTGTCGAGCATGCCCGTGAGCATCCCCGGCACCTTGAAGTAGACAAGGATGCCGATGAACACGACGAAACCGATCAGCACGATGAAGTCTGTGTTGCCCAGCGAGAAGAACGCCTTCTCGGCAGCGAACGCGGGCGTCGCGGCGAGCGCCGGGATCACGGCCAGTCTCGTCATCGCCTTCATCCTTTCGTCTGCCGTTCGACCGCGGCCCTGATCGAGTCCGCCGTCCCTTTTCCGCCAAGAGCCGTCACCAGGGCCGCCGCGGTATCGCGCGCCACCTCGACCACGGCGGCGTCGGCCCCTTCGCGGATCTCGTTGATGCGCTTTTCGCTCTCCGCCGTGCGGGCGGCGATTTCGGCGTCGGCCTTCGCGATCGCCTTGTCGAGATCGGCCTGGATGTCGGCCCTCGCCTTCTGGGCGATCTCCTGCGCCTCGGCGCGGGCATCCGCCAGCGCCTTCTCGTAGGCCTTCTCCGCCTCGGCGGCCTTCATCCGCAATTCTTCGGCCGCGGCGACGTCATTGGTGATCGTCCCCTGCCGCTCGGCCAGCACGCTCGCGATCCGCGGCAGCGCGACCCGGTCGAGAATGAGGTAGATCGCCACCAGCGTGACGACGAGCCAGAAGATCTGGTTCGGGAAGGTCGAGAAGTCGAGCTGCGGCAGGCCCGTGGTCTCCGCACCCTGCGCCGCGGCTTCGGCTGCCTCTGTATGCTGTGCCATCTTTGTCCCTCGCGTCGAAAAGTCCGCCGGGCGCGCAGCGCGCACCCGGCAGCGTCAGAGCGACGGGATCAGACGGCGAACATCAGCAGAAGCGCCACGAGGAACGCGAAGATCCCCAGCGCTTCGGCGAAGGCGATGCCGATGAAGAGCGTGGCGGTCTGGCCGCCGGCTGCAGACGGGTTGCGGAGCGCGCCGGAGAGGAAGTTCCCCGCGACGTGGCCCACACCGATGGCGGCTGCACCCGAGCCGATGGCGGCAAGGCCGGCACCGATGAATTGACCCATTGCTGCGATATCGCCTTCCATGTCCGTGATCTCCTGAGTTGGAATTGGCTGATGTTGGTTGCTGTTTCGGGCTGACCTAGTGGTGCGGATGCAGCGCATCCTTGAGATACACACAGGTCAGGATCGTGAAGACATAGGCCTGGATGGCCGAGACGAGCACCTCGAGGCCGTAGATCGCCACCACCGCGAGAATCGACAGGGGCGCGATCGCGGCGATCGCGGCGAAGCCCGCGAAGACCTTGACCACCGCGTGGCCCGCGAGCATCGAGCCCGCGAGACGCACCGAATGGCTGACCGGGCGCACGAAGTAGGAAATCACCTCGATCACCGCGAGCACCGGGCGGATCGCCAGCGGCGCCGACGACATCCAGAACAGCCCGAGAAACGACGCGCCGTTCTTGACGAAGCCGACGATGGTGACGGTGAGAAACACCGCTACCGCCATGAAGCCGGTAACGGCGATGTGGCTCGTCGTGGTAAAGGCCGTGGGGATCAACCCGAGGAAGTTGGCGAAGAATATGAAGAGAAAGAGCGTGAAGATGTAGGGAAAGAACTTCACCGCGTCCTTGCCCGCGACATCCTCGACCATCTTGTAGACGAACCCGTAGAAGAGTTCCGCCACCGATTGCACGCGCGTCGGCACCACCGCCCGGCCCCGCGTGCCCAGCACGAAAAGCGCCGCGACGCAGAGGATCGCGATGAACATCCACAAGGTGACGTTGGTCGGCGTCCACCAGTTTATCGCGTCTCCCCCGAACAGGGGCTGCACGATGAACTGGTCCATCGGATGGAACTCGAGACCGCCGCCTGTCGCTTCTTCCGCCACGTCTCAACCCTCGTCCTCGGGGGGTTTTTCCCCGCTTTGCGCCTTCTGCATCTCGGCGGCCGAGTGAAGCATCGTCTTCACCCCGGCCGCGAAACCCAGCAATGTGAACAGCACCAGGAAGATCGGGAGCGTCCCGAACAGGCTGTCCAGCCCGTACCCGATGCCGAAGCCGATCGCGATTCCCGCAACCAGTTCGATCACCATCCGCCATGCGTGCTGCGCCTGCGAATAATGCTCTTCCTGGTGCGGCTTCTCCTCAGACGTGGCGCTCTTCAGCGCCCTGATCCTCTCGTCGAGCGCCCTGAGCCGCTCGCCTTCGTCGGGACCCGTCATCGGAACATCACCCCTCGACAGTCGCGGCGGAAGCTAGGCGGGGGGAGAGCCCGAGTCAAGCAGCCGCCGCGACGCAGCGAAAGAAGGCCAAGTGTATGATTCCATGCTTTTTTATATACGCTCCCGAACCCTTTGCTTGCCGGCCGGGAACCGCTGCACATTCAACCTTCCGGTTGACCTTGCCGCCCTCGATCCGCCTTCCCGACCCGAACGCAGCGCCCGGGGATCGCGAGAACCGGGACCAGGGGCCGCCGTGACAACTCGCCGGCAGCGCCTCTTGCGGCAATGCGGACGTTGCGCATGCCCTCGCCCGGCCCCATCCTCGCGGCCATGCCCGACCAGCTCGACACCGTCTTTTCCGCGCTCGCCGACCCGACACGGCGGCGGATCCTGACGATGCTCCTCGAGGACGACATGGCGGTCACGGACGTCGCCGAGCCGTTCGAGATGTCGCTCGCGGCGATCTCGAAGCACCTTCGCATCCTCACCCGGTCCGGCCTCGTCGCCCAGGAAAAGCGGGGCCGTGTGACCTGGTGCAAGCTCGAGCCAGACGCGCTGCGCGCCGCCTCGGCCTGGATGCGCGGCTTCGGCCAGTTCGACGATCTCGACCTCGACGCCTTCGAGCGCTTTCTCGGCCGCGAGGGCCTCGCCCCGGAGCCGGACGCCTGAAGCCCGGGTGCCGAGCGGGGCCCTTCTTCGTTCCGGAAATACTCGAATTCCGACACCCGCGGCCGCGCGGGCGGCCCGCGTCAGCCCGCCACGACCCGCGGCGCGTCCTCGTCCTTCAGGAGAAGCCAGAGCGCCACCATCGTCAGCGCCACGCCGCCCAGCACCAGCGCCGGCGGGCCGCCGTGACCGAGGGCGAGTTCCCAGAGAATGACCCAGGCCGGCGTGAGATAGGTGTAGGCCATCACCTTCGCCGCGGGCAGCCGCAGCGAGGCGAAGGCCAGGAGATAGGACGACACCATGGTCGCGAAGACGACGATATAGGCCAGCGTGACCCAGACGATCACCGGCAGCGCCGTCCAGTCCGTCTCGAATACCGGCACCGCGGCGAGCGGCATGAGCACGAGGAACGCGAAGGTGAGCACGCCGCAGGTGAAGGGAAGCACCGCCTCGCCCCGGTTCACCATCCGGACCACGGGAATATAGAGCGCGTGGCTGATGCAGGCGAAAAAGAAGATGATCTCGCCCCGGCCCACCGCGAAGGCGAGAAGCGCTTCGAGATCGGCCCGGAAGATCACCCAGAGCGCGCCGGCAGCCCCGATCGCCAGCGCCACCGCCATGCGGCGGGTCGCCACCTGCCGCAAGAGCACCCAGCCCGCGACCCCCGCAAGGAGCGGCGTGAGCGTGAAGACGGCGGCGAGCGAGACCGGCGCGCCGTAGCGCAGCGCCCAGAACATCCCCACGAAATACCCCGCGTAGAGCGCGCCCAGCACCGCGTAGCGCCAGGGCGCGCGAAACCTCAGCGCGCCCGGGCCCATCGTGGCGCGTACGACGAGGGCCAGGAGGAGGGCGGCGAAGAGAAACCGCGCCGCCATGAAGGCGCGGGGGTCGATCTCGGGCGCGGCCAGTCCGCCGAGCGAGAAGCTTCCCGCGACGAGGGCGGAGAAGAGGAGCATCGCGAGATGTCCCTGCCCCGGAGGCGCGAGCCCGGCGCCTACCACTTCTTCGCCTCTTCCTTGAGGAACTTCAGGAAGGTCTGCACCTTCGTCGTCCGGTGCAGGTCCACATGGGTGACGATCCAGCTCGGCGCGCTCCACTCGGGCCGCGTCTCGAAGAGACGCACGAGCCCCTCCGTCCGATCGGCCTCCCAGCAGGAGACGAAGCCGATCCCCGCACCGGCCTCGATCGCATCGCGCACCCGTCCCGCGTCAGACACCCGGAAGACGATCCGCTCGGGCGGAATGTGTTCGCGCAGCCACAGCTCGAACGGCGCGCGCGAGGGACCGTCGAGGCCCACGAAGTCGTGGTGCTCCAGGTCCACCTCGCTCGCGGGCCGGCCGCGCCGGGAGATGTAGCGGGGCGCGGCATACAGCGAAAGGCGCTGGTCGACGAAGGGCTGGACGACGTTGTCGGGCTCTTCGGGCGCGGTGCCCGCCCGGATCGCCACATGCGCTTCGCCATATTCGAGCCGGAGGATGCGCTCGTCGGTGACATACCGCACCACGAGGCCCGGGTGATCTTCCTGGAACGCCGCCAGAAGCGGGGTGAGCTTGGGCGAGAAGGAGGCGAGCGATGTCACCACGAGCTCCCCCGTGACCTCACCGCCCCGGCCCCGGATCCGGCCGACGAGCTGGGTGAACTGGTCGTCGGTGGCCTTGGCGACCTGCAACAGGTCCTGGCCCGCCTCGGTGGCGGTGTAGCCGCGCGCATGGCGCTGGAAGAGCTTCACCCCGAGCCGCTCCTCCAGCGCATCGACATGCCGGATCACTGTGGCATGGTGCACGCCCAGCGCCTCGGCCGCCCCGCTGACGGTTCCCAGACGGGCGACATGATAGGCGGTGCGGATTTCATCCCAGGTGCTGATGGACATCGGCGAGGCTTTCCCGATCATTGCGCATTTCCGCACAATTAAGCCATGGTCACGCTCAACTCAAATCAATCCGCACAAAGTCTGCCCGTGATCGGGTACCCGTTCACAAGGCCGAACCTCGACACTCCGCACGACTTCCGTCCGCCGCGAAAGCGCATCTGACACCTGCCTTCGGCGCCGCGGACGTCGCGAGGGTCGCAAGGGGCCGAGCCCATGGTCGCGGGCTGCGACACGGTCGGAGGGAAGCGGTGGTTTCACAACCTCACCGCCGCGACAGGGGCGGGCGAAAGCGTTCCGCGCTGAGTGCCGGGCCTCGCGTTCATCGGCACGGGCGTTCTCCTGTGCACGATGATCGGAGCGGTTCTCGCCGCCACCTTCCGTCTCGGCCTCTCGCCCGGGGCCGGCCGTCGCCCCCCGGTCTTCCGGCGGGTGACGGCGCACGGTCCACGCGGCCGCCCGCCGGGCCGCTTTTCTGAAACACCGGTCGCAATGTCCACAATTCACGACATTCCGGCCTCATTGTTGCCAGATTGAGAGGCAATCGTCCGAGACATGGGTACCAATGTCCTTCCATTCGCGGCACGCCCGCCCGTCGAATTCACCCCGCGCGCTGCCGCGGCCCGGCTCGTTTTCGTCGCCCGGACCGCGCGGCTCGCGCTCACCATCGCGCCCCGCCCCCGCACCAACTGAGACCGCGGCGCGCGTCTTGACAGGCATGCCCCTTTAGACCAAACCCCCGGCCACCATTCGGAAGCGCCGGCAGCTTCCGGTCCCGGCCTGATCGGGATCGCCCCCCACCAGCGAGTTTCGCCCGTGGGGGCATTTGGGTTTTGAGCGGTCCCTGCCTATCTCGGGGCCAGAAGCGCAACGGAAGGACGCGGAATGTTCGAGAATCTGTCAGAACGCCTCGGCGGGGTCCTCGACCGGCTGACACGGCAGGGCGCGCTTTCGGAGGACGACGTCAAGACGGCCCTCCGGGAGGTCCGCGTCGCCCTGCTCGAAGCCGACGTCTCGCTGCCCGTGGCCCGCGACTTCGTCAGGGCGGTGCAGGAGAAGGCCACCGGACAGGCGGTCACGAAATCCGTCACGCCGGGCCAGCAGGTCGTCAAGATCGTCCATGACGAGCTCGTCCACGTCCTCGCCGGCGACGACCGGGAGCCCGGCGAACTCAAGATCGACAATCCGCCCGCCCCGATTCTCATGGTCGGTCTGCAGGGTGGCGGCAAGACGACGACGACCGCCAAGCTCGCGAGGCGCCTCACCGAAAAGAACCACAAGCGCGTGCTCATGGCCTCGCTCGACACCAACCGCCCCGCGGCGATGGAGCAGCTCGCCATTCTCGGCACCCAGATCGGTGTCGACACCCTGCCCATCGTGGCGGGCCAGAGCCCCGTCGATATCGCGAAGCGCGCCAGGCAGCAGGCGACCCTGGGCGGCTACGACGTCTACATGCTCGACACCGCCGGGCGGCTCTCGATCGACGAAGAGCTGATGACCCAGGTCGCCGAGGTCCGCGACGTCGCCACCCCCCGCGAAACCCTCCTCGTCGTCGACGGCCTCACCGGTCAGGACGCGGTCAACACCGCCGAGAACTTCGACGAGCGCATCGGCATCACCGGCGTCGTCCTCACCCGGATGGACGGCGACGGGCGCGGCGGGGCCGCGCTGTCCATGCGCGCGGTCACCGGCAAGCCGATCAAGTTCGTCGGCCTCGGCGAGAAGCTCGACGCGCTGGAAACCTTCGAGCCCGAGCGCATCGCGGGCCGCATCCTCGGCATGGGCGACATCGTCTCGCTCGTCGAGAAGGCGCAGGAGACCATCGAGGCCGAGCAGGCCGAGCGCATGATGAAGCGCTTCCAGAAGGGTCAGTTCAACATGAACGACCTCAAGCGCCAGCTCGAGCAGATGCAGAAGATGGGCGGGATGGAAGGCATCATGGGCATGCTGCCCGGCGTCGGAAAGATGCAGAAGCAGATGGCCGAGGCGGGCATGGACGACGGCATCGTCCGCCGCCAGGTCGCCCTCATCAACTCGATGACGAAGAAAGAGCGCGCGAATCCGCAGATCCTCCAGGCGTCGCGGAAGAAACGCATCGCGAAAGGCGCGGGCCTCGACGTCTCCGAACTCAACAAGCTTCTGAAGATGCACCGGCAGATGTCGGACATGATGAAGAAGATGGGCAAGATGGGCGGCAAGAACATGATGCGCCAGATGGGCGGTCTCTTCGGCGGCAAGGGCGGCCCCTCGAATGCGGAAATCGAGGCCGCCCGGTCCCAGCTCGGAGCCGGCGGCGGCATGCCCGGCTTCGGCGGCGCGGGCGGGCTGCCCCCGGGGCTTTCGGGGTTCGGAAAGAAGAAGTGACCACATCTCCGCCTCTCCCGGCCCCCCGGTTCTCGCGCGCAACCCCGGACCTGCTCCGGAGCCCTGCGCTGAGACGTGCCGCCGCCGCGCCGGGCCGATCGGGGTCGCGGGCCGGGCCCGGGACGGGGAGCGCACGATGAGCGTCGATTTCCGAGTGCCGGAACTCGTGACCGACCGGCTGCGCCTGCGTCTGCCGAAGCCCGGAGACCTCGCAGCCCATACCCGCTTCCAGTCCTCCGGGCGGGCGCGCTTCGTGGGCGGCCCTTGCGACGCCGCCGCGAGCTTCCAGCATCTCGCCGGAATCGTCGGGCAGTGGGCGCTTCGCGGCTACGGGCGCTGGATGGTCGCCGACCGGGAGACCGACGCGCCCCTCGGCGTCGTCGGTATCTACCATCCCGAAGACTGGCCCGAGCCCGAGATCGGCTGGTCGCTCTATGCCGAGGCCGAGGGACGCGGCATCGCCGCCGAGGCGGCCGTCGCCAGCCGCGACTTCGCCTACCGCACCTTGGGATGGCGCCGGATCGTGAGCCTGATCGCGCCCGGCAATGTCCGCTCGGTCCGTCTGGCCGAACGGCTCGGCTGCGTGTTCGAGACCAGCTTCGACCACCCTGAATTCGGGGCGCTCGATATCTGGGTGCATCCCCCTCCGGAGGCTCCGGCATGAGCCGTCCCGCGCAGAACCTGGCCGATGTCCCGGTCCTCACCCTTTTTCCGCCGCCTCCGTCAGGAAGCGATGCAACGGTCTGCATGACCCGGTGCCATACGCTTGCCATACACTTTGCCATACGCCTGCCATACACCCGTTTTCGCGCGCCGGAGGCCCGCCAATGACCGACCCCGCCGCCCGCGCCGCAGCGCTTCTCGCCGGCCACCGCGCCTCCATCGACCGGCTCGACGCGATCCTGATCTACACCCTCGGCGAGCGCTTCAAGCACACCCAGGCGGTGGGCGCGCTCAAGGCCGAGCATGATCTGCCGCCGTCCGATCCGGCCCGCGAAGAGGCCCAGATCGCCCGGCTCGAAGACCTCGCGAAGCGGGCCGACCTCGACCCCGCATTTGCCCGGAAGTTCCTTCGCTTCGTCATCGACGAGGTGATCCGACATCACGAACACCATCAGAATTCCAAAGGAGATCAATGAGATGGCAATGAAGATCAGGCTCGCCCGAGGCGGGTCCAAGAAACGACCCCACTACTCGATCGTCGCCACCGACAGCCGCATGCCCCGCGACGGCCGCTTCATCGAGAAGCTCGGCACCTACAATCCGCTCCTCCCGAAAGACAGCGAAGACCGGGTGAAGATGAACATGGAGCGCATCGAACACTGGCTCGGCCAGGGTGCAAAACCCACCGACCGGATCGCGCGCATGCTCGAAGCCGCCGGCAAGCTCGACAAGGCCGAGCGCAGCAACCCCAACAAGGCGAAGCCCGGCAAGAAGGCCCAGGAGCGCGCCGACGAGAGGGCCGCGAAAGCCGCCGAAGCCGAAGAGGCCGCGAAGGCCCCCGAACCGAGCCCCGCGGAAGAAGCGCCTGCCGGGGAGGCCGCCGAGGCGGAGGAGAAGGCGGAGTGATCTCCGCCTGATCCGATGTTCCGGCTACTCGGTCTCGCCACGCTCCTGCTCCGGCCCGCCGTCTGGCTCCTCGTCGGTGCGGCATTCTTCGGTGGTGTGCTCTACGAGCGCGCCGCCGGCGAGGCGCGTTGCGAGTCCGCAGGCGGAGCCTGGCGGTCCGGACTCTGCGAGGGGGTGAGAGGATGACCGGGCGGGTTTGCCTCGGTGCCGTGACGGGGGCGTTCGGCGTGCGCGGCGAGGTGCGGCTGAAGAGCTTCACCGCCGAGCCGGAGGCCGTGGCCGCCTACGGGCCGCTGGCGACCGAAGACGGGTCGCGGTCGTTCGAGGTAACCCTGACCCGCCCCCTCAAGGGCGGGTATGCCGCGAAGCTCTCCGGCGTCACGTCGAAGGAGGCCGCCGACGAGCTTCGCGGCACCCGGCTCTATGTCGACCGCAGCCGACTTCCCGCTCCCGATGAAGACGAGTTCTACCACACCGACCTCATCGGCCTTGCGGTACACGATACCGGCGGCGCGCTCCTGGGCCATGTGAAGGCGGTCCAGAACCACGGCGCCTCGGATCTTCTCGAGCTTCGCCTGCCCGGCAGCTCGCAGACGGCGCTCTTGCCGTTTACAAAGGCCGTGGTGCCCGATCTCGACCTCGCCTCGGGTCGTATCGTCGCCGATCCTCCCGATGGACTCCTTACCGACCCCGAGACGAAGGGATCGGAACGAACAGGCCGTCCGGACGTTTGACGTCGAACAAGAGGCCGCACCAATGCTCGAACTCATTCTCATCCTCCTCGTCATAGCCGCCGTCGCGGCACTCCTCGGATTCGGACGGCTTTCGGGAGCCGCGCTGACCGGCGCAAAGTTCCTGATAGGGGTCGTACTTGTCCTGTTTCTTCTTGTGATCCTCGGCGTGGT
>CAZPPH010000027.1:0-24592 GCA_964588375.1 uncultured Rhodobacterales bacterium
TTTGGCTCCGGCGGTAGGGATCGAACCTACGACCAATTGATTAACAGTCAACTGCTCTACCGCTGAGCTACGCCGGAACACCTTGTATCGGCTGGACTTTCAGAGCTGCGGTCTTCTCGCTCCTGCCCAGTTCACCAGCCTGTCGCCTCCGCTCCGGAAGGCTCAAGTCTGCCGATGGCGACTCTCTAGCGTCAGGCCGGGTCGACTTCAAGTGTTCCGTCGCGGTCGCGTTCTCGCTTCTCCTTCGCGAAGGCGAACGGAGGTCGCGCCCCGCGCTATCCTCTGTCGTCGGTGGTCAGGTGACGGTCCGCGCCGACGTGGCCCGCGACCGCGTTCCAGAAGCTTTCCGCAGCGGGGCTCATCCTGCGGTTCGAATTGCCGACCATCTGCAGGCTGCGCTGTGTTTCGGGGTCGGCAGGCCGGCAGAACCCCAGGTCCGGTCCGAGGTTCGTCACGACGCTTTCGGGCAGGATCGTCGCCCCGAGACCCTGCCGGACGAAGCAAAGCAGTGCCGTCGTGTTGGCGGCCTGGAGGTTGCACGACGACGCGAGCTGCAGGATGTCGGCGTGTGCCACGAGGGAGCAGAGCGGGTTGAGGATGAGCGGCTCCAGCCGCAGCAGGCTCCACGACGACGCACCGCGCGGGCCCGAAACCGACCGGGCGATGGGACCGCCGGGGCGGTAGACGATGCCGAGCGCGTCGCGCATGATCGCGACCCGGTTGCCGGTCGTTTCGGCATCCGCCGTGAGAATCCCGATATCCGCGTCGTCGAACCGGATGCGACGGCGCACGGCGGCACTGTCCACGTCGCTGATTTCGAGACGGACTTCGGGATGCGCCGCGCGGAATGTCGCGATCACCGGCGGCAGGAGAGTGGCGATCACCGATGGCACCGCGGCGACCCTCACCGTCCCCCCGCTCGAGAGGGCGAGCCGCCCGATCGCTTCGGTGCTGCTGGCGAAGACGTCGGTCGCGCGCACGGCTTCGGCAAGGATCAGCTCTCCCAGCCGGGTCAACCGGTTCTTGCGGTCGGTCTCGAACAGCGGCGCACCGACATTGTCTTCGAGTTGCGAAAGCATCATCGAAACCGCCGATGGCGTGCGGCGCAGGATCGCGCCCGCCTCGGAGAGCGAACCGCGTTCCGCCACCACCCGGAAGACCCTGAGCATTTCGAGCTTGATGGCCAATTTCAGATTCCCTGAAGTCAACTTCAGGAATTGAAGGTTGTCTGAATGAGCCAGCTCTGTCTAGCCTCTCCCTGGTCCGAAGAAGAGGGATTTCATGGCACAGACAGGTGGGCTTTTCATCGACGGAGCCTGGCAGGACGGGGCATCGGAGATCGAGAACCGTAATCCGTCGGACCTTTCGGACCTGATCGGGCTTCATGCACAGGCCGGTGCGGCGCAGCTCGACGCGGCGATCGACGCGGCGCGGGCCGCGCAACCGGCCTGGCAGGCGGCGGGCATCCAGAAACGCCATGACGCGCTGATGGCCATCGGGGTCGAGCTGATGGCGCGGGCCGACGAGATCGGGCGGCTGGTGTCGCGCGAAGAGGGCAAGCCCCTGGCCGAAGGCAAGGGCGAGGTCTATCGCGCGGGCCAGTTCTTCACCTATTTCGCGGCCGAGACCCTGCGCAACCAGGGCGATCTGGCCGAGAGCGTCCGCCCGGGCGTCGAAATCGACGTGCGGCGCGAGCCGGTGGGCGTGGTGGCGATCATCAGCCCGTGGAACTTTCCCGTCGCGACGCCCGCTTGGAAGATCGCGCCCGCGCTGGCCTTCGGCAATGCGGTGGTGTGGAAACCGGCCAACCAGACGCCGGCCAGCGCCGTGGCCCTGACCGAGATCATCGCGCGCCAGAACCTGCCGCCGGGGCTGTTCAATCTGGTCGTCGGCCCCGGTGCGGAGGTCGGCCAGCGGCTGGTCGAAAGCGCCGGGATCGATGCGATCAGCTTTACCGGGTCGGTGCCCGTCGGCCGGGGTATCGCGGCGGCGGCCATCGGCAACATGACGAAGATGCAGATGGAAATGGGGTCCAAGAACCCGATGATCGTGATGGACGATGCCGATCTCGATCTGGCGGTCGCCCATGCCTGTAACGCGGCCTTCGGCGGCTCGGGGCAGAAATGCACGGCCGCGTCGCGCCTGATCGTGCACGATGCCGTGCATGATGCGTTCGTCGAGAAACTCGTCGTCGCGGCGCGGGCGCTGCGCGTCGGCCACGCGCTGGAGGACGGCACGCAGATCGGGCCGGTCGTGTCCGCCGCCCAGCTGGCCCAGAACCTCGACTACATCGCCGTCGGCAAGGCCGAGGGGGCCGAGCTTCTGTGCGGCGGCGACCGGCCGGAGCGGCCGACCGAAGGCCATTACATGTCCCCCGCGGTTTTCGCGAACACATCGAACGCGATGCGGATCAACCGCGAGGAAATGTTCGCGCCGATCACCTGCGTTATGCGCGCGGGCAGCTACGACGAGGCGCTTTCCATCGCCAACGACACGCCCTTCGGTCTGACCGCGGGCATCATGACCCGGTCCCTGGCGCGGGCCAGCCATTTCCGGGCCAACATGCGGGCGGGCTGCGTGATGGTGAACCTGCCCACCGCGGGCACCGATTACCACGTGCCCTTCGGCGGGCGCGGCGCGTCGTCCTACGGGCCGCGCGAGCAGGGCCGTTACGCGGCCGAGTTCTACACCACGGTCAAGACGGCCTATGTGGCCGCGGGGGCGCCGGAGTGACATTCCCCCGCATCGACGCGCTGCAATACGCCAACTGGTCGGAAAGGATCTTTCGCCAGATGCGCCAGGGCGGGGTCGATGCCGTTCATGCCACGATCACCTATCACGAGACCTTCCGCGAGACGGTCCAGAACATCGAACGCTGGAACCTCCGGTTCCAGCGCCATCCCGACCTGATCTTTCAGGGCCGCACCGCCGGCGATGTGGCGGTCGCACGGGAGACGGGGCGCACCGCGATCTTTTTCGGCGCGCAGAACCCCTCCTGTATCGAGGACGATATCGGGCTGGTCGAGATCCTTCACGCGCTCGGGTTGCGGTTCATGCAACTGAGCTACAACAACCAGTCGCTTCTGGCCTCGGGCTGTTACGAGGACGACGATACCGGGCTGACCCGCATGGGCCGCGAGGTGGTGGCGGAGATGAACCGGGTGGGGCTCGTCGTCGACATGAGCCATTCCGGAACGCGCTCCACGCTGGAGGCCATCGAACACTCCGCGCGGCCCGTCGCGATCACCCACGCCAACCCGTTCCGCTGGCACCCCGCGCGGCGCAACAAGTCCGACGAGGTGCTGCGCGCGCTGGCGCAGGGCGGCGGGATGCTGGGCTTTTCGGTCTATCCCCATCACCTGCGCGGCGGCAGCGACTGCACGCTTTCGGATTTCTGCGAGATGGTCGCGCGCACCGCAGACATCATGGGCACCGATCATCTGGGGATCGGCACCGACCTCTGTCAGGACCAGCCCGACAGCGTCGTCGAATGGATGCGCGTCGGGCGCTGGACGAAGTCCGTCGATTTCGGCGAGGGCAGCGCCGAGGCCCCCGGCTTTCCCGCGATGCCCGGGTGGTTCCGCGACAACCGGGATTTCGGCGCGATTGCGGATGGCCTCGCGGCCGCGGGGCTGAGCCCCGACGAGGTCGGCGCGATCATGGGCGGCAACTGGCTGCGATTTTTCGAGGAGAGTTTCGGCGCGGCGGCCAGCCGGCCCGGCTGACCGACCGCGCCGCGGGACGGCGGACGCGGGAACGGCAACAACGAACCGGGGAGAAAGACGGTGACGGACATATCGAAAGACGTCCGGCCTGCGCCGGGCCTCCGCCGCATCGACGAGCCGCTCCTCGCGGTGACGGGAGGCTTCATTCTTCTGTTCTGCGGCCTCGCGCTGGTCAGCATCGACACGCTGTCGGCAATGGCGGACCGGGGGGTCGATTTCGCGGCCACCCATTTCGGCCTCTACCGGCAGCTCTTGTTGCTGGGACCTTTCCTCATGGGCATGGTGATCTGTGTGCTGCCCGGCGCGCCCACCGTGATGGGCACCCTCGGTCGCGCTCGGGGCCTTCTGGGGACTTGCCATGGGGGTGATGGCGCTGATCCTCATATCGACGGGCGCGGGCGGCAGCGGCACGCTCCGGAGCTTCATCGTGGTCACGGCGGTGCCGGTGTCGCTGGTGCTTCTGCCGTCACTGTGGGACGCTTTGCGGATCACGCCCAGACTGGGCGGGAGCTGAAACAGATGTCCGGGCGGCGAAAGACCGCCGCCCGCGACCGGATCACCGGAGAACAGTGCGGAGCGACCCCATGCACATGACTTCGCCCACGGATCACCCGGCCCGCGCCACGGCACGGCGCCCCGCCGATGTGGTGATGCGGCTGGCCCGCATGGGGGCGGCTCATCCCACGCGCCTGTCGTTCCTGCGCGTGCTCATGCGGCGGGTGCAGTCCGAAGGCTGGCGCTTCGACCGGCCGTTGTGGGAGATCGACGCGCAGGGTGTGGGCCGGGCGGTCTACCGCGCCCGGGGACCCTCGCGCACCTACAGCCTCGTGGCCTTCGCCCACGATCTGCCGGACGACATGCGGTCGGACCGGGTCATCGCGACGGCGTGGGACGCGACGTTCACACTGTTCGACGGCACGCCGACCTCCGCCGATCTCGCGCGGCTCTCGGCGAACGTGCCGTTGCAGGAGGCGGGACGCGTCTCGGGCTCGGAGCTGTCTCTCAGCCGGGCCAACCGTTCGGTGCGGCTCTGGCAGCACGTCGTGGGCCGTCTGGCAAGCGGGCGGCAGCCCGACCGGGCCGAAATCGATGCCGTCGGCTACCTGATGCGGACCACCGCCGTTTACGGATCGGGCAAATTCGGCGCGGCCGATCGCGTCGATATCGCGGAACGCCCCGAACTCGCGGCTCCCTTCCAGGTGGAAATGCTGACGGTCTGGCTCATCCGGCAATTCACCGTGGACATGGTCGAGCACATGGCGGCGATGCGGGGCGGGCCGGGTGCGGCGCGGCTTTCGTCGGAAAACAGGCGCCGCCTCGGGGTCGGCAATTCCACCGGCCTCGGCATGGCCCCCTTCATCGTGCGCCATCCGGTCCTTCTGAACAACTGGATGATGGCCCGCGAAGAGGCTCTGGCCCGTGTCCGCAGCCTGCGCGACGCTT
Organism: uncultured Rhodobacterales bacterium; assembly: GCA_964588375.1. Classification (GTDB taxonomy): domain Bacteria; phylum Pseudomonadota; class Alphaproteobacteria; order Rhodobacterales; family Rhodobacteraceae; genus JASJAR01. The sequence continues at coordinate 5,169 of CAZPPH010000027.1, forward strand.
CTCCCGATGCGGTGGCCGCCCTCCTGGACGCATGGCGGGCCGCCCGCGACAACGCCGCGAACTGGCGGTCGGAGCATCCCCTGCAGGTGGAGAAGCTGCGCGATCTTCGCGGAGATCTCGGTCGTATCGGCGACCGGCTCGACGATTTCCCCGGCGCGTCTGCCGCGCCCTGGGACGATCTGTGGCGCTGGGGCGAGACCGCGCTGACGCTTGAGGGGCAGGAGCAGTTGTTCGCCCTGATGCTCGAGCCGCATGGCGCTCTCGTCGACGGCCTGTCGCATTGCATGGATGCGGACGAAACGGCGGCGTTCCGCCTCGATGGCGCGATGACCTGTGGCGATCTGCGCGCGATCCTCGAAACCACCTACGACTGGGCGCTCGCCATCGATTTCTCCCGGCCGGAAACCATGGCGCGGTTCTGGTACGTCTCCGAGGAAAAGCTCGAGCCGCGGCTGGGTGACCGCCAGAGCGACGATGGCGCGGAGCGCGAACAGCCGCTCTGCATCGCGCGGCTGGCGCACGATCTGCACGACGCATTGTCGGGCTCGGCCGCGACGGCGACGGTGGCCGAGTTCCTGCTGCGCGCCCCGGAGCACAGGTTCATGGTGCGGCGCGCGCAGGCCGCGGCGCGGCACCCCTACGCCGAGGTGCGCGACAACCTGATCGACGCAAAGATGCTCCCCATCGACCTGATGCGGTGCAAGCTCGCTCTCTTCGGGGCGAGCCATTTCGACCCGAGGTCGGACAAATGGGTCCGCATCAGCCTTTTCCGGGGCGCGCCCTATCCGCTGGATCCGCTGGATCCGGCCCCGTGAGGAAGCGGCCGGCGCACGCTTCCGGCAGGACCGGCCCCGCCCCCCGGGCCGCGCCGGACGAGGCCGCGCTGTCGGGCAGCGAGATCGAGGCGTTGTGCGCCAAGGCCGCCCGCGGGGCGGGCATGGCCTGGGGTCTGGCCGAGGAAGCCGGCTTCGCCGCGGCCTGGCTCGCCGCGCGGGGGGTGGACGGGCCGCGCGCGCTCGCCGATCATCTGGCCTGGGCCGAGGGCCGGCCATGGCAGGAGATCTGCCCGACCGTGTCGCCGGGCGCATGGAAAGCCCCCGGCGGCGGGGTCCTGTGCCCCGTGGCGCTCGGCGCCACCTTGTGCGACTTCTGCACGCTGCCCGATGCCGCGCTGGACGAGGACGACGGTCTGGGGGTCGGCCCGGTCAGCCGCCCGGTGATGCTCCTGCCGTTTCTCGCGGCGATGGCAGAGAGGCTGGGCCATGCGATCACCCTGTCGTGGCCCGGCGGCCGGCTGGTGGTCGCGACATCCGGCGGCATGGCGGGTGCGCTGCCGGCGCTCGCCGGGCTGGCCCGCGCGCCGCTGACCCTGAGCCGGAGTGCGGATCCGGCAGGGGCGGAGCCTGTCGCCCCCCGGCAGGATGTGAGCCGGGACACGATCGACCGGCTCGACGCTCTCGCCCTGAAAACCACCGTGCCTCCCTCGGCGAGTTCGCGCGCCGATGCCGGGGCAGGGGGAAGCGACAACGACTGACCGGGGCGCGATGCCGAACCTCGCGTGGTGGCTCGAGGCCCGGGATTGCCCTTGCAAGAGAACAGGACCGACAGGATGGAAATCGAGCTTGAGCGGATCGAGACACTGAGCAGACAGGCCCTGACGGCTCATGGCGCGGAGCCGTGGCAGGCCGCCTGCGTGGCGCGGGCCATCGCGCGCGCCGAAGAGACAGGCAACGTGATCTGCGGCCTCTACTATCTCGAAAGCTATTGCCGGCAGCTCGTGACCGGCCGTGTGGACGGGCGGGCCGTCCCGACCGTATCGACCCCGCGGGCCGGTGCGGTCACGGTCGATGCCCGCTTCGGCTTCGCGCAGCCCGCCTTCGAGCGCGGCCTGCCCGCCGCGGTTGCCGCCGCGCGGTCCTGCGGCATCGCGAGCCTTGCGATTTGCCATTCCCATACCTGCACTTCGCTGGGGTTCTTCACCGAACAGATCGCGCAGGAGGGGCTGATCGGTATCGGCTTCACCAATGCCTCCGCGATCGTGGCGGGGCCGGGTGGCCGCACCCCGGTCCTCGGGACCAATCCCATCGCCTTCACCCTTCCCGGACCGGACGGCCCGGCGATGCATGCCGACTTTTCCACCGCAGCCGTGGCGCTGGGGAAGATCACGATGGCGAAAGCGGCCGGCGAAGCGATTCCCCCGGGCTGGGCGGTGGACAGCGAGGGCACGCCCACGACCGACCCCGAAGCGGCGCTCGGCGGAGCGCTGGTCAGCGCGGCCGGCTACAAGGGCTGGGCGCTGGGGCTGCTCGTCGAGTTTCTCGCCGCCGGCCTGACCGGATCGAAGACTTCGCGGGACGTGAAGGGGCTGAAGGTCGCAGACGGTCCGCCCCACGATCTGGGGCAGATGTATCTCCTGATGGACCCGGCGGTCCATGGCGGCGACCTCTCCGCCAGCATCGACCGCGTGGCCGCTGCCATCGCCGACGATCCGGAGGTCCGTATCCCCGGCGCGCGCCGGCCCCTCCGCGACAAGGTCGATATCGCGCCGGATCTCCGGGAGCAGCTTCTGGCACTCGCAGAGGGGGGAGCCTGATCTGCGCGGCGACCGGCGGACGGCCATGCCGCGAAGGGGAGGCCGCCCCATCTCGCAGAGACCCTCTCCGCGCCTGTCTCTTCACCCCTCCGGAGCATCCGGCAGAGCGCGCTTCCGGGCGATGATGTCTTTCGTGCCCCGGCGGTGGCTTCGAAGTCACCTCGAGGCGGGAGCCCGCGCCGGGCGGCCCGAAGCCCGCCGCGACCCCCCCGGCCGATCGCACCTGCCCCGAAGAGGTGTTCCGCGGCGAGCGGAAAGGCGGGAAGGGCGCGAAACGGCCGGGGTTGCAGGCCCCGAAGAGGAAATGGGGCTGCTCCGCCAAGGGCCCGCCGGACGCGGCGTGCGAGGACCGGACCAGGGGCAGCGTTGGCCGGCGGGAGCGCAAGGGCCACGCCGGCGCCCGCGGCGAAGAGCGGCCACGATCCTCGGGTTCTGTCGGGGGCCGGATGCACCACCGCGTCACTCCCGGCACCGATGGCACGCCCGCACCCGGCGCGGCCGGTGTGGATCACCCGCTCCGGTGCGCCGCGATTTTCTGCATTGACGGGCCGGGGGCTCGGGCCTAGAACGCGCGTCACGCCGGGGCGACCCGGCCGCGCGGTTGTAGCTCAGTTGGTTAGAGTACCGGCCTGTCACGCCGGGGGTCGCGGGTTCGAGCCCCGTCAACCGCGCCACCATTTCCCCCCGTTTCCGCTCCTTTCTCTTCGCGTTCCTGCGCGGCCGGGGAGGGGGGCTGTCTGCCCCCCGCGTGCGGTGCACGCTCCCCCCGAGGATATTTGGCGGCCGATGATGAGCCGGTGCGGACGGCGGCCCCTCCGCACCGGCGAACCTGCGCCGAGAGGAATGTCCTGCCGCCCTATCCGGCGAGTTCGCCGAAGAGACGGGCCCAGGAGCGGGCGCCTTTCCGGAAGCTCCGGAGGTCGTATTTCTCGTTCGGGGAATGGATCCGGTCGTCGTCGAGCCCGAAGCCCATGAGCACCGAGTTGAGCCCGAGAAGGCGCTGGAAATGGCCTGCCACGGGAATCGAGCCGCCGGCGCCGACGAAGACAGACGGGTTCGGCCATTCCGCATCGAGGGCGGCGCGGGCGGCGGTGAAGACCGGGTGAGAGGTGTCCATCACCGAGGCGCGGCTGCCGCCGTGTTCGGAGAAGCGCGCGGTCACGTCCGGCGGCAGGCGCTCCTCCACGAAGGCGCGGAAGGCGGCGCGAATCGCTTGCGGGTCCTGGTCGCCGACAAGGCGGAAGCTGACCTTGGCGCTGGCTTCGGCGGGCAGGACGGTCTTGAAGCCGGGGCCGGTGTAGCCGGACACCATACCGTTTATCTCGGCCGTGGGCCGCGCCCAGACCATTTCGAGGAGGTCACGGCCGGCTTCCCCCGCCGGGTGCGACAGGCCGACTTCACCCAGCATCGTCTCCGCGTCGATGCCGAGGCTCTTCCAGCCTTCGAGAACCTCGGGCGGGGTCTCCGCCACCCCCTCGTAAAAGCCCGGAAGGGTGACGCGGCCCGCCGTGTCATGCAGGGCGCCGAGAATGCCCGCGAGAACCTGCGCGGGGTTCGCCGCCGCCCCGCCGAAAAAACCCGAATGAAGGTCGCGGTCGGCGCCGCGCAGGGTCACCTCCTCGCCGACGAGGCCGCGAAGCTGGGTGCAGATCGCCGGCCGGTCGGGCCCGGCCTGGGCCGTGTCGCAAATGAGGGCAATGTCGGCGGCGCCGAGCCTGTCGCGCCGGGCTTCGAGGAACGGGATGAGCGAGGGAGACCCAGATTCCTCCTCGCCTTCGAGAAACACCGTGATCCGGCAGGGCGCTTGCCCGTGAACGCCGACCCAGGCGCGAAGCGCTTCGAGAAAGGTCATCACCTGGCCCTTGTCGTCGGCGGTGCCGCGGCCGCGGATCACCTTGCCGCCGGCTGTCTCCTCGACGGCCGGGTCGAACGGCGGACGGTCCCAGAGATCGAGCGGGTCGACGGGCTGGACGTCGTAATGGCCGTAGAACAGAAGGTGCGGCGCGCCCGAGCCGATCTCTCCGACGACCATGGGGTGGCCGTCGGTGGCGATCACCTCTGCGGATGCACCCATGTCGCGGAGATCGTCCGCGAGCCAGTCCGCGGCGCGGCGAACATCCCCCGCGTGGGCGGGATCGGTCGAGATCGACGGGATGCGCACGAGGTCGAGAAGCCGCTCCAGAGCCGCGGTCTCGTCGCGGCTGAGGCGGTCGAGCACCTTGTCGATGGTCATGAACAATTCCTCCTTGCTGTGCGTTGAGGTAGCAGCGTGGTCGGGGAACGTCGATGGTGGCATCCCGCGCAAAGTCATGGTTAAAAACGGTCAAACCCGGGGGGAGAGACATGCGCAGGCTTCTTGTCGCCGTTTTCATCATGGTCACGGGCCCTGCCGCGGCAGAGCCGGTTTCGGGCCGGGAGGCCGGAAGGTTGCTGTTCGACGCGGGACAGAGCCGGGTCATCGTTTCATCGCGGCTCGACGAACGGGGGCAGCAGATGGTGCGCCTGATGGTGCCGCTGATGGAACAGCAGCTCGGTCGCAAGCTCGAATACTATGGCGCGATCGCGATGTCGCCCGACGAGGGTTTCCAGTCGGAGGCCTCGCAATCGGCGCTGAACTACCACGGTGTGGCGGCCGCCGATGCCGCCGCCCTCTCGGCCTGCAATGCCAACCGCAGGTCGGGCACCCGAGGCTGCATTCTCGCCGCCCGGATCCTGCCCGCCGGGTACGAGGAGCGTGGGCTCACGCTCTCGACCAATGCCACCCGCGCCCTGCGCGACACCTATGCCCGGGCCCGCGCGCCCAAGGCGCTCGCGGCATCGGCCTCCACCGGCGCCTTCGCCGTCGGCCGGCCCGACGAGGCGCTGGCGGCGTGCCAGCGCGGCGCGAGGGGGGCCGGCGACTGTGCAATCGTCGTTCGGGATTGATCCAGATCAGAGCGGCATTTTGTAGCCTCGTCATCCTCGGGGGGACGACCTAGGTAGCGCCGAAAGAAACGGGAGCCCGCTGAGGTGAATTACGAAACCGCACTCACATCCGCACTGCAGCGCCTTCACGATGAAGGCCGCTACCGGACGTTCATCGACATCGAGCGCCGTAAGGGGGCCTTTCCCCACGCGGTCTGGCGTCGGGCGGACGGTTTCGAACGTCCGGTCACGGTGTGGTGCGGCAACGATTACCTCGGCATGGGCCAGCACCCCGCGGTGCTCGCGGCGATGCACGAAGCCCTCGACGCCACCGGCGCGGGGTCGGGGGGCACGCGCAACATTTCCGGCACCACGGTCTATCACAACCGGCTGGAGGCGGAGCTTGCGGACCTGCACCGCAAGGAGGACGCGCTTCTCTTCACCTCCGCCTACATCGCCAACGACGCCACGCTCTCGACCCTGCCGAAGCTGTTTCCCGGCCTCATCATCTATTCCGACGCGCTGAACCATGCGTCGATGATCGAGGGCATCCGCCGCAACGGCGGGGCCAAGCGCATCTTCCGGCACAACGATGTCGCCCACCTGCGCGAGCTTCTCGAGGCCGACGACCCCGCCGCGCCGAAGCTCATCGCCTTCGAGAGCATCTACTCGATGGACGGAGACATCGCCCCGATCGGGGCGATCTGTGACCTTGCGCAGGAATTCGGTGCGCTGACCTATCTCGACGAGGTTCACGCGGTCGGCATGTATGGCCCCCGCGGCGCCGGTGTCGCCGAGCAGGGCGGGCTCATGGGCCGGATCGACATCATCAACGGCACCCTCGCGAAAGCCTATGGCGTGATGGGCGGCTACATTGCCGCAAGCGCGAAAATGTGCGATGCGATAAGATCTTACGCGCCGGGCTTCATCTTCACCACCTCGCTGCCCCCGGTGGTCGCCGCCGGAGCCGCCGCGAGCGTGGCGCATCTGAAGACCGACCGGGCGCTGCGGGAGCGGCATCAGACCCAGGCGTCGATCCTGAAGACCCGTTTTCGCGCCATCGGCGTTCCGTTCATCGATCACGGCACGCATATCGTCCCGGTGATCGTCGGCGACCCCAAGCATACCAAGCTGATTTCCGACATGCTGCTGGAAAATCACGGAATCTACGTCCAGCCGATCAACTTTCCCACCGTTCCGCGCGGCACCGAGCGGCTCCGGTTCACGCCCTCGCCGGTGCACGGGCCGGGAGAAATCGACGCGCTGATAAGCGCGATGGACGAACTTTGGTCCCATTGTGCGCTTAATCGCGCCGAGCTTTCGGCTTAGGATCCCCTCGCGATGTGCACATCCATTGGGGGTGTGTTAAGGATTGTTCCGTAGCAGGAGACGATTCTTCGTCTCCCGAAACGGGGACAGGCTTGCAAGACCAGGGCAGGGCATGACCGTGCACGAGGCGGAAGGACGTGGCGGAGCGGCGAAGCTGAAAGGTTTCGACGATTTCGAACTGCGCCTTGGCGATATCATGCGCGGCGAACGGGCGACGCTCGGGAAGTCGCTGCTCGACGTTCAGCGCGAACTGAAGATCAAGGCGACCTATATCGCCGCGATCGAGAATTCCGACCCGTCTGCCTTCGAGACGCCCGGTTTCATTGCCGGCTACGTGCGCTCCTACGCCCGCTATCTGGGGCTGGACGCGGAGTGGGCCTACAAGACCTTTTGCGACGAGGGCAATTTCCGGACGGCGCACGGCATGTCGGCGGAGGCCTCGGTGCGCCGCGGGTCGCGCGATACCGGCGCGCAGGCCACGGTCACCGGCCCGCGCGACCCGTTCACCGAGCCGTCGGTCTCCTTCGTGCCGACCGGACAGAAGAGCTATTCGGGCATCGACCCGAGGGCGCTCGGCTCGATCTTCGTGCTGCTGCTCCTGATCGGCGGCATCGGTTACGGTGGCTGGTCGGTGCTCAAGGAAGTTCAGAAAGTGCGCTTCACGCCGGTCGACCAGGCGCCCTCGGTGGTTTCGGAGATCGAGACGTTCGAGGACGGGGCGACCGAGTTCGCCGGCGACTCCGCCGCGTCCGGGGCCGGCTCGCCCACGGTCGAGGCGTTCGATCGTCTCTACCGGCCCCAGGCGCTCGACGTGCCGGTACTCGTCGCCCGGGACGGGCCGATCGCAACGCTCGATCCCTCCCGTGTGGGAACGCTCGCGACGCAGCCGGGCGAAGGACTGGTGACCGCAAGGCTCGCGCCGCAACAGGCCGAGCCCGCGCCGGTCTACGGCGACAGCGTCGTGATGGCCGAGATCGCGGGCGACGCCGTGCTGCCGGAGCCGGGTGGCGAGGGCGACAGCCCGCCGGTCCAGGTCGTGGCCGATGCCGCGCCCGAGGTCGTGCTTTTTGCCGTGCGGCCGGCCTGGGTCCGGGTGCGGACCGCCGACGGCTCGGTCATCTTCGAGAAGATCCTCGATCCGGGCGAGGAATTCACCGTGCCGCAGACGGAAGCGCCACCGACGCTCCGGGCCGGCAACGCCCAGTCGGTGTTCTTCCGCGTGAACGGCGTGACCTACGGGCCGGCGGGCGAGAACACGTCTGTGGTCCGCAGCGTGGCGCTCGGCGAGGCCGAGCTCACCGCCGCCTACGGGGTCGCGGACCTGTCGCGCGACGAGGATCTCGCGCGATATGTCGACCTGTCCGGCGGTGCGGCCCAGTAACACGGCGCGGGCGCGTTGCGCGGCGGCCCCGCCGTGCATAGGGTAACACCCGGGTCATTCGCGAGAGGTCAAACGCCATGTCGCTCAATCAAGTCCGTCCCTGGCGCAACATCTATCGCCGCGCATCCCGTCAGATCCATGTCGGGTCGGTTCCCGTGGGAGGGGACGCGCCGATCAGCGTCCAGACCATGACGAACACGGCCACGACGGACGTGTCCGGCACCGTCGCCCAGGTCCAGGCCGCCGCCGAGGCGGGCGCGGACATCGTGCGCGTCTCCACCCCCGACGAGGCGTCGACGCGGGCCTTGCGCGAGATCGTGCGCGAAAGCCCGGTGCCGATCGTCGCCGACATCCACTTTCACTACCGGCGCGCCATCGAGGCCGCCGAAGCGGGGGCGGCGTGCCTCAGGATCAACCCCGGCAACATCGGCGACGAGAAGCGGGTGCGCGACGTGATCGGGGCCGCGAAGGACCACGGATGCTCGATTCGCATCGGGGTGAATGCCGGCAGCCTCGAAAAGGACCTTCTGGAGAAATACCGCGAACCCTGTCCGGAGGCGATGGTCGAGTCCGCACTCGATCATATCCGGATTCTCGAGGACAACGACTTTCACGAGTTCAAGATCTCCTGCAAGGCGTCGGACGTGTTCCTCGCCGCCGCCGCCTATCAGGCGCTGTCGGAGGCCACCGACGCGCCGATTCACCTCGGCATCACCGAGGCGGGCGGGCTCACCACCGGCACGATCAAGTCGGCCATCGGGCTCGGCAACCTTCTCTGGATGGGGATCGGCGACACGATCCGCGTCTCGCTGTCGGCCGACCCGGTCGAGGAGGTCAAGGTGGGCTACGAGATCCTGAAGGCGCTGGGGCTCAGGCATCGGGGCGTGAACGTCATCTCCTGCCCCTCCTGCGCGCGGCAGGGCTTCGACGTCATCAAGACGGTGGAAGCGCTCGAAAGCCGGCTCGAGCACATAAAGACGCCGATGAGCCTCTCGATCATCGGCTGCGTGGTGAACGGCCCGGGCGAGGCGCTGATGACCGACGTCGGCTTCACCGGCGGCGGCGCGGGGTCGGGCATGGTCTATCTTGCCGGCAAGCAGAGCCACAAGCTGTCGAACGAAGAGATGATCGAGCACATCGTCGAGCAGGTGGAAAAGAAGGCGGCCGAGATCGAGGCCGAGCAGGCGGCGGAAGAACAGGCGGCAGAGCAGGCCGCCGAGTGACCCCCGAAGGTCCGTCTTCGTTCTTCAAATACTCATGAATGTCACCCGTCGCGCCGAAATGCGCCGCGACGGACCATCGGTTGCGAGGCCGGGGCGCAAGGCTCCCGGCCCAGGGGTGCGGCTCACCCCTCCCGGGCGTCCGCGACGACCGCTTCCATGCCTTCGAGCGGCAGGAAACCCCGGAGCATCCGCTCGCCAACCACGAAGCTCGGCGTGCCGTTGATGCGCATGCGGCTGGCCAGCGCGCGGTTTTCCTCGATGATCCGGGTCACCTCTTCGGTTTCGGCGCGTTCGGCGATCGCCGCGGCGTCGAAGCCCATCTCCTCGACGAGCCGGGTGAGCGGAGCGGTGCCCATCTCGCCGCGCATCGTCATCAATTCGTCGTGAAGGGCCGCGTAGGCCTCGCCCCCCTCGACGAGTTTCGTGGCGATGGCGAAGCGCGAGGCGCGGGTCGAGGCCTCACCGAGAATCGGAAACTCCTTGACGATGAGGCGGATGTTGCCGTCGGTGGCGAGCAGTTCTCCGATGACCGGGTGCGCCTGTCGGCAATAGCCGCAGCGGTAGTCGAGAAACTCCACCACCGTGACGTCGCCATCCGGGTTGCCGCCGATCCAGGAATGATCGTCCTCGAACAGGGCCTCGGCGTTTTCCGCGATCAGGTCGGCATCGGACTGCTCCTGCCGCTCGGCCTCGCGGGCCTCGAGCACGCCGATGGCTTCGACGATCACCTCGGGGTTCTCGAGGAGGTAGTCGCGGATCTCGGCGCGGAACGCATCGCGCTCGGCGGGGCTCATCGCCCCGACATCGAAGGCAGCGGCGGGAAGGGCAAGAAGCGACAGGGCGACGGCGAGAAGGCGGATCATCGGTCGGGCTCCATGGATCGGGTCGGGGGGAAGTCTTGCCCGGCATTGCTGCACTTGCAAGAGGGCAGGCGGACGCGACCGCGGCGTTGACGCGAGGTTTCGCCGGTGGCACGGGGAACCCCATGCGTCTTTCCGCCCGCTCAGAGATCGCCCCCTTCCTTGTGATGGACGTCGTCGAGGCCGCGCGCGCGGCGGAGGCGGCGGGCCGCCGGATCATCCACATGGAGGTCGGCCAGCCGGGAACGTCCGCCCCCGAAGGCGCACGGCAGGCGCTCGCCCGGGCGATGGAGGAAGGTCCGCTCGGCTACACCACCTCGCTCGGCCTTCCCGCTCTCCGCGAGCGCATCTCGGGGCTTTACGCCGAGCGCCACGGACTTGCCATCGACCCCGCCCGCATAATCGTCACCGCGGGAGCTTCTGGGGCCTTCATTCTCGCCTTCTCGGCGTTCTTCGACGCCGGCGAGCGGGTCGCGATGGGCCTGCCGGGCTACCCGTCCTACCGCCAGATCCTCACCGCGATGAGCCTTCAGCCGGTCGGCCTTCCCACCGACGCCGGAACACGCTTCCAGCCGCGCCCGGAAATGCTGGAAGAGGGCCTTTCGGGGCTGATCGTCGCCAGCCCCGGCAACCCTTCGGGCACGATGCTGGACAAGGGCGCGCTTGCCGCGCTCATCGCCCGGTCCCGCGAAATCGGGGCCACCTTCATCTCCGACGAGATCTACCACGGGCTCGACTTCGGGCGGCCCTCGGTCTCCGCCCTCGAGGTCTCCGACGAGGTCGTGGTGGTCAACTCCTTCTCGAAATACTTCTCGATGACCGGCTGGCGGGTCGGCTGGATGGTGGTGCCGGAGAGCGCGGTGCGCGCCGTCGAGCGGCTCGCCCAGAACATGTTCATCTGCGCGCCCCATGCCTCGCAGGTCGCGGCACTCGCGGCCTTCGACTGCACGAAGGAGCTCGAGGCGAACCGTGCGGTCTACGCGACGAACCGCGCACTGATGCTCGAGGGTCTGCCGAAGGCCGGGTTCGACCGCATCGCGCCGCCCGACGGGGCCTTCTATGTCTATGCCGACGTCAGCCACCTGACCGGCGACAGCGTGGCCTTCGCCGCCGACATCCTCGAGCACGCGGGCGTCGCCGTCACCCCCGGGGTTGATTTCGACCCGGACCGGGGCCGGGGGACGCTGCGCTTCTCCTATGCCGCGGCGACGGCGGATATCGAGGAAGGGCTCGCCCGGCTCTCGGCCTTCATGGCCGGTTGAGCCTTCCCGGTGCGGGCGGATCGGGCTATGGTGCTCTCAGAGACCCGAAAAGGGCGGCGAGCAGATGATCCGAAGACTGGCATTTCTGGCGATGATCGCTTGCGCGGCGCTGCCGGGTGGCGCGCGGGCCGACGACCTCTCGGCCCTTGCCCGGCTCGATGCCGCGGCCTCGTCGGTGCGCGAGACGGGCGGGGCCACGCAGGTGACGCTGGCGCTGAGCCAGCCCGTGCCCTGGCGGCTCTTCACCGTCGACGGGCCGCCGCGCCTCGTGATGGATTTTCGCACGCTGACCCTTGCCGGTGCGGTCGACGGCGCGGCGGGGCTCGTGGCCGGTGTCGCGACCGGGCGGTCTGAAGACGGCTGGAGCCGAATGGTGCTCACCCTCAACGGCCCTGCCGCGGTCGACGAGGCCGGGCTCGCGACCGCGCCGGATGGCAGCGCGCGGCTGCGGGTGCGCCTCGCGCCGACCGATGCTGAGAGCTTCGCCGCCGAGGCGACCCCCCTGCCGCAGCCTCCCGAGGCGGAGCCCGCACCGCGCGAGGGCCGTCCCGTCGTCGTGCTCGACCCCGGCCATGGCGGCATCGACCCCGGCGCCGAGGCCGGGGGGCTGAACGAGAAGACGCTGATGCTGGCCTTCGCGCGCGAGCTTCAGGAGGCGCTCATCCGCGGCGGGCTCTTCGACGTGGCGCTGACCCGGGAGCGCGACGAGTTCGTGCCGCTCGACACCCGGATCTCGCGGGCCCGCGCGGCCGGGGCGAGCGTGTTCCTGTCGCTTCACGCCGACGAATTGCCCGAGGGTGCGGGCGACGCGTCGGGCATAACCGTCTATACGCTGGCCGAGACGGCGACCGACGAGGCGAGCCTCAGGCTGGCCGAGCGCCATGACAAGAACGACCTTCTCGCCGGTGTCAGCGTGGCCGAACCGGGCGACGAGATCGCGCTGGTGCTGATGGATCTCGCGCGCACCGACACAGGCCCGCGAAGCGCGGCGCTTGCCGAGACGCTGAAGAGCGCGTTCCGAAGCGAGGCGCTGCCTCTCGTCGGCCGCCCGCTGCGCTCGGCGGCGTTCTCGGTGCTGAAGGCCGCCGACTTTCCCTCGGCTCTCATCGAACTCGGCTTTCTTTCCTCGGAGGCCGACCGCGCGCGGCTCACCGACCCCGAGTGGCGCGCCGCCGCGATCCGCGCCATCGAAACGGCGCTGGTGCAGTGGTCGCTCGACGACAGCGCCCGCTCCGGGCTCCTGCGCCAGTGAGACGCGGAACCCCGCCGGTGCCGGATTGTTTTCATCACGACGCCACGGCAGACTTTGACGGTTGGTGGCAGGTTTCCTATATGCTGGCGGCCAGCAGGAAGGGGCACAGAGCGTGACACGGTTCATCTTCTCCACCATCGGCGCGCTATTCAGCCTCGTCACGCTTGGCCTCGTGATGGTGGCGCTCTCGGTCGGCGCGGTCTTCTATGTCTACGGCCGCGACCTGCCGGACCACCAGCAGCTCTCCCAGTACCGCCCGCCGACGATCAGCCGGATCTATTCCACCGAAGGCCGCATCGTCGACGAATTCGCGGAAGAACGGCGCATCTACACGCCCGCCGAGGATATTCCCGATCTCGTCAAGCAGGCCTTCATCTCCGCCGAGGACAAGAATTTCTACAGCCATCAGGGCTTCGACATCCGCGGCATCGGGGCCGCTGTCGTCGAGGCCGTCGAGAGCCGGGGCGAGAACCTGCGCGGCGCCTCGACGATCCCCCAGCAGGTCGCGAAGATCAGCTTTCTCGGCGGCGAGCGTACCTTCGACCGCAAGATCAAGGAAATCATCCTCGCAAACCGGATGGTGAATTCCCTGCCGCGCGAGAAGATCCTCGAGATCTACCTCAACGAGATTTTCCTCGGCCAGAACAGCTACGGCGTGGCCGCCGCCGCGCAGACCTATTTCAACAAGACGCTGTCGGAGCTCACCGCGCAGGAAGCGGCCTATCTCGCCGCGCTGCCGAAAAGCCCCTCGAACCGCCACCCGGTCCGGGACCGCGAGACGGCGCTCTTCTGGCGCGACAACACGCTTCGGCTCATGCACGACAACGGCTACCTCACCGACGCCGAATACGAGACGGCCCGGACGTCGCCGCTCCTGTCGGTGCAGGGCGGCGACTACGAGGCGTTCCAGGTCCAGCTTCCGCCGCGGGATTATTTCACCGACGAGATCCGCCGCCAGCTGTCGCGCGACTTCGGCGAGGGCGAGTTCTTCGGCGGCGGCCTGACGGTGCGCGCGACGATGGACCCCGAGATGCAGGAGGTCGCCGCCGAGGCGCTGCGCGAGGCGCTCGAGACCTATGACCGCCGGCAGGGCGAGTACCGCGGCACCGGGCTTGCCGTCGAGGCCGACCTCTCCGACGAGGCCGCCTGGCGCGAGGCGCTGGCCGCACTCGACATGCCGCGCGACATAGAGGGCTGGCGGCCCGCGGTGGTGCTTTCGACCACGGAGACCGCCGCGACGATCGGCATCGAGGGTCAACCGGTCGATGACGACGGCGACTGGCTGCAGGCCGATGACCTCGGCTGGATCGGCGGCGTCGACCAGGCGTCAGATATCCTCGCGCCCGGCGATGTGGTCTATGTCACGCGCGCGGGCGGGCCGGAGGACGACCCGCGCTGGAGCCTGCGCCAGATTCCCGAGGTTCAGGGCGGTTTCATGGCGATGGACGTCAACAACGGCCGCGTGATCGCCATGCAGGGAGGCTTCTCCTACCAGCATTCGGTGTTCAACCGCGCAACCCAGGCGACACGACAGCCCGGTTCGGCCTTCAAGCCCTTCGTCTATGCCGCGGCTCTCGATTCGGGCTTTTCGCCGGCGAGCATCGTCATCGACGCGCCGATCGAGATCGACGCCGGCGGCGGCGAGGTCTGGCGGCCGCGCAACGCCTCGAACCGGTTCTACGGGCCGACACCGCTCAGGACCGGCATCGAGTTTTCGCGCAATCTGATGACGGTCCGGCTCGCCCAGGAGCTCGGGATGGACCAGGTCGCGGCCTATGCCGAGCGCTTCGGGGTCTACGAGCGGATGGGCCAGTATCTGCCCAATGCGCTGGGGTCGGACGAAACCACGCTCTTTCGCATGGTCGCGGCCTATTCGATGTTCGCCAACGGCGGCGAGCGGGTCGAGCCCACCCTTGTCGACCGCGTGCAGGACCGTTGGGGCCAGACGATCTACCGCCACGACGACCGCACCTGCGTGGAATGCGGAACGCGCGATCTCGAAGGCGATTTCGCACCCGAGATCACCTCGGACCGGGACCGTGTGATCAACGCGGTCACCGCCTACCAGCTCACCTCGATGATGCGGGGCGTGGTCGAGCGCGGCACCGCCTCGGGCGCGGTGAACCTGCCCGTCCCGACCGCCGGCAAGACCGGCACCACGAACGACGCCCGCGACGTCTGGTTCGTGGGCTTCACCTCGAACATCGCCGCGGGCTGCTATATCGGCTACGACCGGCCGAAGCCCCTGGGGCGCGGCGCGTCGGGTGGCGCGCTCTGCGCGCCGGTGTTCCAGGCGTTCATGGAAAAGGCCGTGGAACGCTATGGCGGCGGGCCTTTCGGGGTTCCCCCGGGCGGCCGCTTCATCAAGATCAACCGGTTCACCGGCGAACGCCTGCCCGACGACGCCACCGGCCCCGATGTGGTCTCCGAATATTTCCGCGTCGGCGAGGAGCCGGTCTTCGGCATCACCTTCGACGGCGGCTTCGCCATGGGCGCGAACCTGCCGCTCTTCACGCCCGAGGAGATGGAGGAGCTGCCCGAAGGCACGCTGGTGGAAACCCCCGACGGCGAGGTCGTCACGGTGCCGGATCAGGCGACCTTCGGCGAGATGTCGTCGGGCGGCCTCTACTAGGCAGGGCGGCGGAATGGCGGATGCCCCGTGGTGGCAGCGCGCCACCGGCTATCAGGTCTATCCCCGCAGCTTCGCCGACGCCAACGGCGACGGGGTCGGCGACCTGGCCGGCCTGATCGACCGGCTCGATCATCTCGCCGATCTCGGCATCGGCTTTGTCTGGCTCTCGCCGGTCTACGCCTCGCCGATGGCCGACAACGGCTACGACATCTCCGACTACCGCGCCATCGCGCCCGAGTTCGGCACGCTCGACGATTTCGACCGGCTGGTGGCCGAGGCCGGCGCGCGCGGCATCCGTGTCGTCATGGACCTCGTCGTCAACCACTGCTCGTCGGACCACGCCTGGTTCAAGGCGGCCAGCACCTCCCGCGACGCGCCCGAGCACGGCTATTTCGTCTGGCGCGATCCGGGGCCGGACGGCGGGCCGCCGGACGGGCGCAAGGCCGTCTTCGGCGGGCCGGCCTGGAGCTGGGTCGAGGAGGTCGGCCGCTACTATCTCCACGTCTTCAGCCCCGAACAGCCCGATCTCGACTGGACGAACCCGGCGCTTCGCGAAGAGATCTACGCGATGATGAACTGGTGGACCCGACGCGGCATCGGCGGGTTCCGGATGGACGTGATCGACCTCATCGGCAAGGACGTCGACCGTGGCCTCTACGAGTTCGGCCCGCACCTCCTGACCTGGCTCGGGGAGATGCGCGCGAAGACCTTCGGGGGGACCGATCTCGTCACCATCGGCGAAAGCTGGAACGTCACCCTCGACAACGTGCTCGAGCTCTGCGGCGAGGCCGGTCCGCTCGACATGGTGTTCCAGTTCTCCCACGTGCTCGCCGGCTGGGACGACGAGCACGGCAAGTGGCGCGCGCGGCCCGTCGACCCCGCTGTGCTGAAGCGGGTGCTCTTCGCCTGGCAGCGTCGGCTGGCGGACGAGGGCTGGAATTCGCTCTTTCTGAGCAACCACGACCTGCCCCGGCAGGTCTCGAAATACGGCGATGACGGCGCGTTCCGGGTGCGCTCCGCCCGGGCGCTGGCGACGATGCTGCACCTGATGAAGGGCACCCCTTTCGTCTACCAGGGCGAGGAGATCGGGATGACGAACATGCGCTTCGATCGTCTCGACCAGTTCCGCGACCTCGAGACCCTGCGCCATCATGCCGAACAGATGGCGGCGGGGGTGTCGTTCGACGACTTCCTCGCGGGCGCCAACGCCAACGGGCGCGACAATGCGCGCACCCCGATGCAATGGAGCGCGGGGCCGAACGCGGGCTTCACCACCGGCACGCCCTGGATCGGGGTCAACCCGAACCATGCCGAGGTCAACGTCGAGGCCGACCGCGCCGACCCCGAGGGCGTCTTCGAGCATTACCGCCGCCTGATCCGGCTGAGGCGCGACGAGCCCATCGTCGCCTTCGGCCGCTTCACCGGTTTTTCGGACGACGACGGCCCCGTCGTCGCCTATGCCCGCGACCTCGACGGCGCGCGCCTCGCCGTGCTGGTCAACCTCTCGGGAGACCCCGCCGCCTTCGAGGTGCCCGTCGCTCTCGCGGCAAGGGGCCGGGCGGTGAGCTGGTCGGTGGCGCCCCGCGACGCGGTCGAGGGCCGGATGAAGCTTGCCCCCTGGGAGGCCGTGGCGGTTCTCGCCACGCCTTGATGCCCCCCGGCGGCGTTGGTATCACCGCCTCCTGACAGTCCTGTTCGAAAGCACCCCCATGCGCGCAGAGGCCGAAAACGCCGTCGCCGCGATCCGCAAGTCGCTCGATCTTCTCGCCCAGCGGATGAACTGGGAGACGGCGGAGCATCGCCTCGAGGAATTCAACGCGATGATCGAGGACCCGAACCTCTGGAACGATCAGGAGCGGGCGCAGAAACTCATGCGCGACCGCCAGACGCTCGTCGATGCCATCGACCGCTACAAGGCGATGGCCCAGGAGCTCGAGGACAACATCGAGCTCGTGGCGATGGGCGAGGCCGAGGGTGACGAGGAGGTGGTGGCCGAGGCCGAGGCGGCGCTGAAGACGCTGAAGGCCCGCGCGGGCCAGGCCGAACTCGAGGCCCTCCTCGACGGCGAGGCCGACCGCAACGACACGTTCCTCGAGATCAATGCCGGCGCCGGCGGCACCGAGGCCTGCGACTGGGCCGAGATGCTGCAGCGGATGTATGTCCGCTGGGCCGAAAAGCATGGCTACAAGGTCGAGCGGCAATCGGAGGAGGAGGGCGCCGAGGCCGGGATCAAGTCGGTCGCCTACAAGATCTCGGGGCCCAACGCCTACGGCTGGCTGAAGACCGAGTCGGGCGTGCACCGGCTCGTGCGCATCTCGCCCTTCGGCAAGGGCACGCGGGAGACCTCCTTCGCCAGCGTCTGGGTCTATCCTGTCGTCGACGACGATATCGACATCGAGGTGAACCCCGCCGACATCCGGCTCGACACCTACCGCTCGTCGGGTGCCGGGGGCCAGCACGTCAACACCACCGATTCGGCGGTGCGGATCACCCATATCCCCACGGGCATCGTGGTGACGAGTTCGGAGAAGTCGCAGCACCAGAACCGCGACATCGCCATGAAGGCGCTGAAATCGCGGCTCTACCAGATGGAGCTCGACCGGCGGAACGCCTCGATCCAGGAAGCCCACGAGGCCAAGGGCGAGGCGGGCTGGGGCAACCAGATCCGCTCCTACGTGCTCCAGCCCTACCAGATGGTGAAGGACCTGCGCACCGGGTTCGAGACCTCCGACACCTCCGGCGTGCTCGACGGCGATCTCGACGCGTTCATGGCCGCGACCCTGGCGCTCGACGTCTCCGGCAAGTCGCGCGCCGAAGCGACCGCGGAGGACTAGAGCGGGCCGGGGTCCGTCGCGGTCACGCGCTCCGTTCCGACCTTTCGATTTCGCATGTCCGGCAAGCTCCGGAGCGGGTCCCGCTGCCGAGCGGCATGCTCCGGCCGCGGCCGCGCGGCATGGGCCGCACCGGCGGGTGCGGATCTCCCGAGCCCGCACCGAGGCAAATCGCGCTGCCCACGGGCATTCTTCGTCTTTCTGACGGTGTTTCGCGAAAGGCCCGGATGTGCCGGCAGCCGCGACCCCTCTTGAGCGTCGCTGCAAGGCGGGGCAAGGTCGGGTCAGAGGGAACCGGGAGGAGGGTTGCCAGTGACCCAGTCCATGCCCGACGCATCACCGGTGCCGGAGATCGGCAGGGTGACGCCCGCCGAGCTTCGCGCCGCACTCAGGGCCGGGATCGCGGATTTCCGCCGCGCGCCGGTCTACGGGCTGATCTTCTCGGCTGTCTATGTCGTCGCGGGCATCGCGCTGCTGCTCATCGGCGCGGGCACACTGACCTGGACGCTGACGCTGTCGCTCGGCTTTCCGCTCGTCGCGCCCTTCGCGGCTGTCGGCTTCTACGAGATATCGCGGCGCCTGGAGGCGGGAGAGCCGCTCGTCGCCTCGGAGATCTTCGGTGTCGTCGCCGCCGAGCGGCGGCGTCAGGTGCCCTGGCTCGGCGCGATGCTGGTGATGATCTTTCTCTTCTGGTCGTTCTTCGCCCACATGCTCTTCGCCGCCTTCGTCGGCCCCTCGTCGATGTTCGAGCCGGTGTCGCTCGCCTGGCTCCTGACGCCGGAAGGCGCGCTGCATTCGGCGATCCAGATGATCGTCGGCGGGGCGGTGGCCTTCTTCACCTTCTCGGTCACGGTGGTCTCGCTGCCGCTTCTCCTCGAACGGGAGATCGACTTCGTCTCGGCGATGCTTCTCAGTCTGCGCACGGTGGCGCGGAACCTGCCCGTCATGCTGATCTGGGCGCTGATCATCGCGGTGGTGCTGGTCGCCGCGATGCTGCCGCTCTTTCTCGGTCTCTTCATCGCCCTCCCGGTGCTCGGCCACGCGACCTGGCATCTCTACCGCCGCGCGCTCTACGACCCGGTCTGAGGCGTCTGCCGAAACGGAAAACGGGCACCGCCCGTGGAGGCGATGCCCGTGTCGCAAATGCAGTGTCGCAA
>CAZPPH010000027.1:24692-27177 GCA_964588375.1 uncultured Rhodobacterales bacterium
GAAAACGGGCACCGCCCGTGGAGGCGATGCCCGTGTCGCAAATGCAGTGTCGCAAATGCCGTGTCGCAAGTGGGTCGCGGCGCAGCTCAGGAAGAGGTCGTCTTCTCCGCAGCGGGAGCCGAGGTCGTCGCCGTGGAGGGGCTCCGCTGTGGCGCGCCCTTCGAACTCGGGTTCAGCGGGTCTTCCTGTCGCTGGACAGAGCCCTCGAAATGCGCACCCGACTCGATGGCGATGGTCTTGTGGATGATGTCGCCCTCGACGCGCGCGGTCGCCGTCAGGCGAACCTTGAGGCCGCGCACCTTGCCCACGATCCGCCCGTTCACGATGACGTCGTCGGCCATGCACTCGCCCTTGACCGTCGCGCCTTCGCCGACCGTCAGAAGATGCGCGCGGATGTCACCCTCCACCGTGCCTTCGATCTGGATATCGCCGGTCGTCTTCATGTTGCCGGTCACGGTGAGGTCCGCCGACAGCACCGATGCCGGCGGCTTTGCCTTCGGCGTGGAGCTGGGGGCGAAGTCGGTCGAGGTCTTCGGTTGGTTCATCTCGGGGGCCTTCTTCTCTGACGGGGTCTCTGCCTCAGCCTTGGGGGCAGGCTCGTTGATCTTGCTCTTAGAAAACATCTCTTGCAGCCTTGATGAATTTCATCGGGTTGACGGGGTCACCATTGACGCGCACCTCGTAGTGAAGGTGTGTACCGGTCGAACGTCCGGTGTTGCCCATACCACCGATGCGGTCTCCGCGCGAGACCCTTTGGCCCTTCTTCACGTCGATCGACGACAAGTGGCCGTAGCGCGTTTCCAGTCCGAAGGCGTGTTCGATGTAGATCACCTTTCCGTAACCCGAGAGGGTTCCGGCGCGGGTGACGACGCCGTCGGCGGTCGCGTGAATTCCCATGCCGTGCGGTCCGGCGAAATCGGTGCCGTTGTGCATCCTGCCCCAGCGGGGGCCGAAACCACTGGTCATCCGGTAACTTCCGCGCAGCGGAATCGAGAACGGCGTCTGCTCGGCCGCGAGCCTGTAGAGGTTCAATTCGTCAAGCCTGCGAAGGAGATCGGCGGCGCGGAGGCTGTCGGCGTCCGAGGTCGCGCCCTTCGTCGAGAAGGTGAATTCGGTGAGCGGGCCGCCCTGTCCGGAATAGGCCGCACGAACCTGATCGAGGATCGATTCCGTCGGCAGGCCGACCTCGCCGAACATCTGGCTCAGAGGTGTCATGGAGGCGGCCACGGCATCCTCGATCTGGGAGAAGATCCGGTCGTTGCGTTCTTCGAGAAGCTGACGCTCGAACTCCATCTCCGACAGCCGCGTTTCCGCTTCGGCAACGAACTGTTCCATTCCGTCGCGCTCGGCAGCGGTCTCGGCGAGCGCCTTGGCGACGAAGTCGAGCGCCCCCGGCGTGGCGCCGGATTCGGCCAGCGCCGGACCGGCCGCGCCGTCGCCTTCGAGCCGCGCGCGCAGGCGGGTCTTCTCGTCGCGGGCCGCATCGCGTTCCCTGATCGTGCGCCTGAGGGTCGCCTGGATCACCTCGATGCCCGTGTCGAGTTCGCGGCGCCGCTCCTCGGTCTCCAGAAGCTTGGCCTGCATGTCGGACACCCGTTCGAGCGCCGCGGCGAACCGTGCCTGAGCCTCCCGCACCTCTCCCGCGGCGAGGTCGCGCTGGCTGGCGATGGTGTTCAGCCGCTCCTCGTAACGCTGCTGCTCGCGCTCGGCCTGCTCGCGGACGTTGCCCGCGGTGACCGCATCCATCAGCAGGATCGCCGAGGCGATGATCGTCCAGCCGACCACGAGGGCGGACCCCGAGATGGCGACGGCCTGGGTAAGGGGGGAAAGTCGGATGAAGCGGGTTTCGGTATCGGAGCGTAGAAACAGACGCTGCTCTGGCAAAAAGCGTTCGAGCCGCACGTTGAGGCGGTGAGCAAGTGGTTGTCGCAAGGTTCCGTCCCGCGTTGTCCCCGGCAAGTACACCTACCGGTCCAACCGGGCCGATGCACCTGATTTCGTTAACGTTCGATTGCCGTTATCGCAACAGAATTGGACGAAATGAGGGCATTGTCGCCGGTTTGTGGATTAATCGGCGGGAACTCGCTTATCCGGCGGGAGTGTCGGCGAGAGGCCAGTAGAAGTCCGGCGGAATCCCGGCCTCGGCGCGCTTTTCGTCGTTGAAGGGCGGCTTCAGGGGCCCGTGGAAGTACTTGCGGACAAGGGAGTGGAACAAGGGCCGGGGGTCGCGGTCCTCACGTCCGCAGAGAAAGTGAAACCACTTCGAGCCATAGGCGACATGGCCCACCTCCTCGGCATAGATCGTCTCGAGGGCGGCGACCGCGCCGGTGTCGCCCGCCTTGCGGAAGACCTCGATCATCCCCGGCGTGACGTCGAGCCCGCGCGCCTCGAGCACCATCGGCACGACCGCGAGCCGGCCCATGAGGTCACCGGCGGTGTCCTCGGCGGCGCGCCACATGCCGGCATGGGCGGGCAGGGCGCCGTA
>CAZPPH010000028.1:0-6811 GCA_964588375.1 uncultured Rhodobacterales bacterium
TGCGGCGGCGGGGGCTTCCCACCCCGCGCGCGCTCTGGCATGTCATCCCCATGGGACTTCAGGATATCACCGACCGGGTCAGGGCCGCCGAAGCCGACGCCGGCCGCGCGCCGGGCTCGGTCAAGCTCATCGCGGTCTCGAAGGTGCAGCCGCGCGAGCGTGTCGCCGCCGTGGTCGACGCCGGCCACCGCGTGTTCGGTGAGAACCGGGTGCAGGAAGCCGAGGAGCGCTGGCCGGAGTTCCGCGCCGCGCATCCCGATATCGAGCTGCACCTCATCGGCCCGTTGCAGTCGAACAAGACCCGCGCGGCGATGGCGTTCTTCGACGCGGTCCACACCGTCGACCGGCCGAAGCTCGCCCGCGCCATCGCGCGCATCGCCGACGAGACCGGCGCCTGTCCGGAGCTTTTCGTCCAGATCAACACCGGCGCCGAGCCGCAGAAGGCCGGCGTGCGCCCCGGCGAGGCGGGCGCGCTGCTGGACGAATGCCGCACCCTGTCGCTGCCGGTCGCGGGGCTCATGTGCATTCCGCCCTTCGACGACGACCCGCTCCCGCATTTCCGCCTCCTGCGCAGCATGGCCGAGGAAACCGGCCTGCCCGGCCTCTCGATGGGCATGAGCGCGGATTTCGAGATGGCGATCGCGGAAGGCGCGACCCATGTCCGGGTCGGCTCGGGCGTCTTCGGGGCCCGCGAGCCGGTCTGAGGTCCCGGGCATCATCATTGGCCCGAAAATATCCTCGGGGGGTGAATGGCCCCGTTTCGGGCCATGAGGGGGGCGGACAGCCCCCCTTTTACGCCTTCACCACCAGCCGGGTCTCGTGGCGGATGCGCGGTGCGATCCATGCGAGGTGCCCGGGGGCAAGCGCCACGCAGCCCTCGGTCGGGTGACCGGGGCCCCGCCAGCGATGCAGGAAGATCGCCGAACCCCGGCCCGGAACCGCCCGGGGCCAGTTCCAGTCGGTGAGAATGACAAGGTCGTAGAGCCGGTCGGCCCGCGCGAGGCGCTCGTGGGAGAAGGGCGAGGGAGTCCGTCCCATAAGGTTGTAATCGGGGTCGGCGGGGTCGTCCGACCAGATGTCGCGCGGGCGGATCGGAAGCGCCCAGTCGGCGGGACGCGCGATGCGGTCGGGCCGGTAGAGCATGCCGACAAGCCGGTGCGTTCCCGCCGGCGTCGCCCCGTCGCCCTCGCGCTTGTTTCCGGTGACCCCGGCGCGGCCGAGGACGCAGGGAAAGTGCAGGCCCATGAACCGGAGACAGCCGCGGGGCGTGACCAGAAGGTCGGTGGGCCGGCCCGTCACAGGATGTGCCCCGACCTCTTCGCCTTGGCGTCGAGATAGCCTTCGTTGAGCGGGCCGCGTCCGACGGCGATGGGCACGCGTTCGACGACGGCGATGCCGTTGGCTTCGAGCATGCCCACCTTGGCGGGGTTGTTGGTGATCAGGCGGGCCGAGGAGAATCCCATCTCCTTCAGGATCGCGGCCCCGATGCGGAAGTCGCGCTCGTCGTCCTCGAAGCCGAGGCGGTGGTTGGCGTCGACCGTGTCGAAGCCCTGGTCCTGCAGGGCATAGGCGCGCATCTTGTTGGCGAGCCCGATGCCGCGCCCCTCCTGGTTCAGGTAGAGCAGCACGCCGGCGCCGGCCTTGCCGATCATCCCGAGCGCGCCCTGAAGCTGCGGGCCGCAGTCGCATTTGAGGGAGCCGAGCACGTCGCCGGTGAAACAGGCGGAGTGGAGGCGCACCAGCACGGCTTCCGAGCGGTCGGGCTGGCCGATCTCGACGGCGTAATGCTCGTCCGCGCCGTTCCTGGGACGAAAGATATGCACGCGCCCGGCCTCCGCGACGGCCATCGGCACCCGGCCGGAGACGACCTTTTCCAGCCTCGGCGCCGTGTCCGAGAGGGCCTCGACGGCGGCGGTGTCGAGCCGGGTGAGACCCTCGCATTCGGACAATGCTTCGGGGCCGATCGAGACGACGACGGCGGCGGGCAGCAGATGCGCGGTCTTGGCGAGCCCGAGTGCTGCGCGGTGAAGGGCGGAAGAGCCGCCGCGCTCGGTTCGGAACGGGCCCTTCATCGGGCTCATGAGGTCGTCGGCGGGGTCCGCGACCGACCGCACCCAGTCGAGACCGGCATCGGCGGGAATTTCGAGCCGCGCGAGGTCTCCGTCATAGGCCCGCGCCTTCAACGTCTCCGCCCGCCAGCGGGTGATGGCGAGAACCGGGGTGCCAAGGGCGGCCATGGCGGCGATGCGTGCCTCGCTCACCGTCTCGGCGGCCGCCGCGAGGGCGAGGCCGCCCGGCCCGTCGAGCAGGACCGGCAGGCCCGAGCGCATGTCGGCCCGGGCGCGCGCCAGCCGTTCGGGAAGGGTTGCAGCGAGGCTCATGCGAATGCTCTAGGCGGAAGTGCGGGAAATTGAAACATATCTTCCCGGGGTGACACGAGCGCGTGAGGCTCTCGTAGCAAGTCTTGCTCCGGCGCCGTTTCGGTCTCAGATGGTCATGAGACCGCGAGCACCGGAGACCGAGATGGCCCAGACCCTGAAGAAGATTCTGCTCGTCGACGACGACGACGACCTGCGCGAGGCGCTGTCCGAACAGCTGGTCATGACCGAGGATTTCGATGTGTTCGAGGCGGGCACCGCCGCCGAAGCCCTCCAGAAGGCCAAGGACGCTCTCCACGATCTCGTGATTCTCGACGTGGGTCTGCCCGACAACGACGGGCGCGAGGTTTGCCGGCTGATGCGCAAGCAGGGCGTCAAGTGCCCGATACTGATGCTGACGGGCCATGACAGCGATGCCGACACAATTCTCGGGCTCGACGCGGGTGCGAACGATTACGTCGCCAAACCGTTCAAGTTTCCCGTCCTGCTTGCCCGGATCCGCGCCCAGTTGCGCCAGCACGAGCAGTCGGAAGACGCCGTCTTCCAGCTCGGTCCCTATACCTTCAAGCCGGCCCAGAAGATGCTTGTGGACGAAGCCGAGAAGAAGATCCGCCTGACCGAGAAGGAAACCAACATCCTGAAGTTTCTCTACCGTGCCTCCGAAGGCGTGGTGGCGCGGGATGTCCTTCTCCACGAGGTCTGGGGCTACAACGCCGGCGTCACGACCCACACGCTGGAAACCCATATCTACCGGTTGCGCCAGAAGATCGAACCGGATCCCTCCAACGCGCGTTTGCTCGTGACCGAGGCGGGGGGCTACCGGCTGGTGGCTTGATCCCGGTCAAGGAATCCCCGGGCACCGACGGGGTAATTTTCGGTGTATACCTCCCTGTTGGACTGGCCCGGGCCCTGTGCCCGGGCTTTTTTTGCGAAACCGTCCTCTGCGGGCTGCTGGAACGGCTCGCATTCAACCGGAGTCACGCGATCCGGTCCGACCATCTCAATTCGCATGTCCGACAGGCTGAGGACCGGTTCCCGCTTCTGCGCGACTTGCTCTAGCCCGACCCGATCAGGATGCCCGCGGCGAGCACCAGAGCGCCCCCGAGCACGACCTGAAGGGCGGCGCGGAAGAATGGCGTTTCCATGAACCGGTTCTGGATCCACGCGATCGCCCAGAGTTCGATGAAGACGACGAGCATGGCGATGGTGGTCGCGGTCCAGAAATCGGGGATGAGATAGGGCAAGGCGTGGCCCAGCCCGCCCAGGGTGGTCATCACCCCCGAGGCGAAACCGCGTTTCCAGGGCGAGCCGCGCCCGGAGATCTGGCCGTCGTCCGATGCCGCTTCGGTGAAGCCCATCGAAATGCCCGCGCCGACGCTGGCGGCGAGACCCACGAGAAAGGTCGTCCAGGGGTCCTGGGTGGCGAAGGCGGTGGCGAAGATCGGGGCAAGCGTCGAGACCGAGCCATCCATCAGCCCCGCGAGCCCCGGCTGCACCCAGGTGAGAATGAACCGGCGGTGCGCGGTGCGATCCTCCCGGGACTTGTCGTCGTCACCCAGGTACTCGTTCATCAGCATGTCGGCCTTGGCGGTATGGCCCGCCTCGGCCGCGGCGAGGTCGCCCAGAAGCTTGCGCGTCCCGGCGTCCGAGGTGCGGGCGGCGGCGCGCTCGTAGAACGATTGCGCGTCGCGCTCCATGATCTCGGCCTCCTCTCGCATTCGCTCGAGCCCGAGGTTCTCCACCAGCCAGACCGGGCGTCTGGCGTAGAAGCCCGAGACATGCTCGCGTCTGAGAAGCGGGATCGTCTCGCCGAAACGCTTGCGATGCATCTCGATGAGCCGTTGCCGGTGGCGGTCTTCCTCGCCCGCCATGCCTTCGAACACCGCCGCGGTGGACGGGTAGTCCTCCCGCAACCGCTCGGCATAGGTGCGGTAAATCCGGGCGTCGTCTTCCTCCGACGAGATCGCGAGGGCAAGGATTTCGCGGTCGCCGAGATCGGAGAAGCGCCTGCGGGAGGGGATACCGGGAATCATGCCGTTCGCCTTTCTTAGAATGATTCTAAGTTAGGCGGTCCTGCGGTGAACACAACAGGGAACCGGGCTGCACCCTTGAGAAAACTGAACCGAACGGTTTATATTGAGGGCATGGTCGAAATGTCCCCCCCTTCCGAACCGGTGAGCCAACCCGTCGGTCAGCCCGCGGGCCGCAAGGTCGATCAGGTGATCGCCGGCGCGCGGGAAGTCTTCATGCGCGCCGGTTTCGAGGGCGCGAGCGTCGACGAGATCGCCCGTGAGGCGGGCGTATCGAAGGCCACGCTCTACAGTTATTTCTCCGACAAGCGGCTCTTGTTCATGGAGGTCGCCAAGGCCGAGTGTCGCGCCCAGACCGAGGCGGCGACCCACGAGATCGACTTCTCGGCACCTCCGCGGGACGTGCTCACCCAGGCGGCGACGCGGATGACGCGGTTCTTTCTGTCCGACGTCGGACAGCAGGTCTACCGGATCGTCGTCGCCGAAAGCGGCCGGTTTCCCGAGCTTGGCCGCGAATTCTGGGAAAGCGGGCCGAAACTCGTTCGTGACGTGCTGACCCATTATCTCGAGGCCGCTGCCGCCCGCGGCGAGCTTCGCATCGACGACCTCGAACTCGCGGCGGACCAGTTCCCGGAGCTCTGCAAGGCGGGGCTGCATCTGCGCATGGCGATCGGGTTGCAGACGAAATTCGCCGACGCGGAGATCGACCGGGTCATTGCCGGGGCGGTCGACACGTTCATGGCCCGTTACGGCGCCTGAGGCGGTCGAAAAAAATAGTTTAGTACTAAACCGGTTTGGTCAATCCAGCCGACGGACGTGCATCTGGTTGCCGATCCGTTTGGTTTCGAAACGCTTCAGCCCCTCGATGAGGTCTGAAAGCTTGCGCTTTCCGTAGGTCCGGGTGTCGAAGTCGGGGTTTTCGGCCTGCACGTGCTGGCCGATCTGACCCAGCGAATACCACTCGTCGTCCTGCTCGATCCGTTCCATCGCGGCGAGGATGAGCGGGGTCGCCTGCACCGGGTCGGCCTTGCCGCCGGGTTTGGCGGTTCCGCCCACCGGGGCCGGCTCGTCGACGATGTTCTCGATCAGGATGAACCGGTTGCAGACGTTTCGGAGGCTCTCGGGCGCCTTCGCCTCGCCGATTCCGATCACGTCCATCCCCTGTTCGCGGACCCGGTTGGCGAGCGCGGTGAAGTCGCTGTCCGAGGAGACGAGCACGAACCCGTCGAACCGGCCGGTGTGGAGGATATCCATCGCGTCGATGACGAGGCCGATGTCGGAGGCGTTCTTGCCGACGGTGTTGGCACTTTCCTGGTGGGCAACGAGGCCGAGGTCGCGGACCGTCTTCGACCAGTTCGCCAGTCTTCCCGAAGACCAGTCGCCATAGACGCGTCTCAGCGCCGGTTCGCCAAGCCGGGTGATCTCTTTCAGGATCGGCTCGGCGTATTTCGCCGGGATGTTGTCGGCGTCGATGAGCACCGCATAGAGCGGCCGGTCGCGGTCGGGCATGCAAACTTTCCTCTGGGTCGCCCCCCTTCTAGGGGCTCGCGGATCGGCGCGAAAGCCTCTCTCTCTTGCGCCGCAGCGAAGGGGCCGACAGGATGCCGACGGGTTGCCGCACTGGAGGACGAGATGCCGCTCGCCGTCTACACAACTCTCGACGATCCGGATGCCGCCCACCGGCTCGCCCGCTCGGCGGTCGAGGCAAGGCTCGCGGCCTGCGTGCATATCGAGGAGGTCGAATCGGTCTTTCGCTGGGAGGGCGAGGTGAAGGACGCACGCGAATACCGGCTGCTCTTCAAGACCACCGAAAGCGCCTACGATGCGCTTGCAGCCCATATCCACGCCGAGCATCCCTACGACGAGCCGGCCCTCTGGGCGCTGCCGATGACGAAGGGCTCGGAGAGTTTCCTTGCCTGGATAGAGGCGGAAAGCTCAGGCGCCTAGGTGTTTCCACATCACCAGCGCGTCGACGAAGCCCTCGCGCGGGTGCCGGAAGGCGCCCGGCAGCCGTCCCACGACCGAAAAGCCCGCCCGCTCCCATGTCGCGATGGCGCGTGTGTTCGTGGCGACGACGAAATTGAACTGCATCGCCCGGAAGCCACGCTCGCGCGCTAGCTCCAGCGAATGGGCGAGCATCTCGCGGGCGACGCCGCGCCCTTCGGCGCCCGATGCCGTCACATAGGCGCAATTGCAGACATGGTCGCCGCCGCCCGGCTGGTTTGACCGCAGCCAGTAGGTGCCGACCGGCACCTCTCCGATCTCGGCGAGGTAGACCGCATGAGCGGGGCTCAACCAATAGCCAAGCGCCTCGTCCCGACCGAGGTCGCGTGGAAAGGTGTAGGTTTCGCCGGTTTCGATCACCGGCCGGAGCATGCCCCAGATCGCGTCGTCGTCGCCGGG
>CAZPPH010000028.1:6911-26402 GCA_964588375.1 uncultured Rhodobacterales bacterium
CGCCGGTTTCGATCACCGGCCGGAGCATGCCCCAGATCGCGTCGTCGTCGCCGGGACGTGCGGACCTGATTGAAACCGGGAGCGTCGTCATCCTGCTTCGAGCGACCCCGGCAGCGCGAGGGGCCGGACCCCCGCGCCGGCCGTCAATACACCACCACAGACCGGATCGACTTGCCCTCGTGCATGAGGTCGAAGCCCTCGTTGATGCTTTCGAGGCTCAGCGTGTGGGTGATCATCGGGTCGATCTCGATCTTTCCCTCCATGTACCAGTCGACGATCCTCGGCACGTCCGTGCGCCCCCGCGCGCCGCCGAAGGCGGTGCCGCGCCAGGTCCGGCCGGTCACCAGCTGGAAGGGCCGGGTGGAAATCTCGGCTCCGGCGGGTGCCACGCCGATGATGATGCTCTCGCCCCAGCCCTTGTGGGCGCTTTCGAGCGCCGCGCGCATGACGCCCACGTTCCCGGTCGCGTCGAAAGTGTAGTCCGCACCCCCCTTCGTGAGGTCGACGAGATGGGGCACCAGATCGCCCTCCACCTCGGCGGGATTCACGAAATCGGTCATGCCGAACCGCTCCGCCATCGCCACCTTGTCGGGGTTGAGGTCGACGCCGACGATCTGGTCGGCGCCGGCGAGCCGCAGCCCCTGGATCACGTTGAGGCCGATGCCGCCGAGGCCGAAGACGATCGCCCGGCTGCCGATCTCGACCTTCGCGGTGTTGATGACGGCGCCGATGCCGGTCGTCACCCCGCAGCCGATGTAGCAGATCTTGTCGAAGGGCGCGTCCTTGCGGACCTTCGCAAGGGCTATCTCGGGCAGGACGGTGTGGTTCGAGAAGGTCGAGCACCCCATGTAGTGCAGGATCGGGTCGCCATCGAGGGTGGAGAACCGCGAGGTGCCGTCGGGCATGAGGCCGGCCCCCTGCGTCGACCGGATCGCCTGGCAGAGGTTCGTCTTCGGATGCAGGCAGTATTCGCATTCCCGGCACTCGGGCGTGTAGAGCGGAATGACGTGGTCGCCGGGCTCCACGCTCGTCACCCCCTCGCCCACCTCGAGAACGACGCCGGCGCCCTCGTGGCCGAGGATCGCCGGAAAGAGGCCCTCGGGGTCGGCGCCCGACCGGGTGAACTCGTCGGTGTGGCAGATGCCGGTGGCCCGTATTTCCACGAGCACCTCGCCCGCCTTCGGGCCGTCGAGGTTCACCTCCATGATTTCGAGCGGTTTGCCTGCGGCGGTGGCGACGGCGGCACGGGTGCGCATGAAACAATCTCCCTTTTTCTCGTGCGGAACTCTACGTCAACGATGTGCCAATGCAATCGCACAAGGCGTTATTCGCGGTAGACATCGTGACAGGCTCCGCAGGCCGCGCCGATCGCTCCGACCGAGACACGCAAGGTGGCGGGAGAGGAGACGTCGGCGGAGGAAGCGGCAGAGACAAGGGCATCCGACTTCCCGGTGAAATCCGCGAAGTCGTCCCAGATGGCGGGTTTCGCCTCCGACTTCGGGTCCTCCGCGAGCGGCTCGAAGAGGGCGGGCGTGCGCTTGCCTTCCGCGATGAGCCGTTCCAGCGCCGCCTCGGCTTTCGTCGCATCGAAATCCGTCTGTCCACGGGCCATCTCCACCAACACCTTCGTTGCCCCGCCCATCTCCTTCATCGAGTCCATCCGGGCGAGGACCTGGGTGTCTCGGACCCCCTCGTGCGCCCAGGCGACGCCGGTCGACGCGACCAGAATGAAACCGAGTGTTCTGTTCAGTGGCATGGTTCGTCCCTCGCAGTATTCGTGATCGGGCATCCGGAGAGCATTCCGCCGCCGCCAGACCTCTCGAACCCGGTGCGCCTGCCCTAAAGGTCGAAGGACGCGAAGACGGGCGCGTGGTCGGACGGGGTGTCCCAGCCGCGCACCGGGCGGAGGATGCGCGAGGCGTGGCCCGCGTTCGCGATGTCCGGCGTCGCCCAGACATGGTCGAGCCGGCGGCCCTTGTCGGCGGCGTCCCAGTCCGGGGAGCGGTAGGACCACCAGGAATAGAGGTTGCCGTCGGGAATGTCGGCGCGCGTGATGTCGACCCAGGCGCCCGCGTCCTGCGTCTCGCCGAGATGCTCCACCTCGACGGGCGTATGCGAGACCACCTTCAGAAGCTGCTTGTGGTTCCACACGTCGTCTTCGCGCGGCGCGATGTTGAGGTCGCCCACGAGGATCGATTTGCGGGGGCGGTCGGCATGGAACGCGTCGCGCATCTCGGTGAGGTAGTCGAGCTTCTGGCCGAACTTCACGTTCACCTCCCGGTCGGGCTTGTCACCCCCGGCGGGCACGTAGAAATTGTGAATCGTCACGCCGTTCTCGAGCCGCGCGGCGACGTGGCGGGCGTGGCCGAGGGCCGCGTAATCCTCCGCTCCCGCCTCCTCCAGCGGCATTTTCGACAGGATCGCCACGCCGTTGTAGCCCTTCTGTCCGCGGGCGACCATGTGCGGGTAGCCGAGCGCCCGGAAACCCTCGACGGGGATCTTCTCCACCGGGCTCTTGCATTCCTGCAGGCAGAGAATGTCGGGGGCCTCCTCGGACAGGAGCCGGGCGACGAGCCCCTCCCGCAGGCGGACCGAGTTGATGTTCCAGGTGGCGATCGTGAAGCTCATGCCCTCTGCTAGCCGCTGGCCCGCCCGCCCGCAACCGGCGCGCGGACCGGTGGCATCATCGGCCTTCAAATATCCCCGGGGGAGGCCCGGAGGGCCGGGGGCGGCGCCCCCGACCTTGATCGCGGCGCGGGCCCGGGCTAGGCGGGGACCTGTCTCGCGCAGGAAGGACCTCACGCATGGAAACGCTCTCCGAGAACACGTGCTTCGGCGGCATGCAAAGCGTCCATACCCACGACAGCACCGCGACGCGGACCCGCATGACCTTCGGTCTCTACCTGCCCCCCGCCGCGCGCCGGGGAAAGGTGCCGCTTCTCGTCTACCTCTCCGGCCTCACCTGCACCCATGAGAACGCCATGGTGAAGGCGGGCGCGCAGGCCCATGCGGCGGCCCATGGTCTTGCCCTGCTGTTTCCCGACACGTCGCCGCGCGGCGAGGGCGTGGCAGATGACGAGGCGTTCGATCTCGGGCAGGGGGCGGGGTTCTATGTCGACGCGACAGAGGCGCCCTGGGCGCCGCATTACCGGATGCGGGAGTATGTCACCGACGAACTTCCGGGCCTTCTCGCGGCGAACTTCCCTGTCGATACGTCGCGCATGGGGCTCACCGGGCATTCCATGGGCGGTCACGGTGCGCTGACCCTCGCGATGACCCGCCCCGACCTCTTCGGCTCGGTCTCGGCCTTCGCACCCATCACGCACCCGTCGGAGAGCGATTGGGGGCGAAAGCAGTTCACCGCCTATCTCGGCGCGGACGAGGCCGCCTGGGCGGCACATGACGCGACGCATCTGATGCGCGAGAGGGGCTACAAGGGAGAGGTCCTGATCGACCAGGGCGACAGCGACCAGTTCCTCCACCTTCTGAAACCCGAGGCGCTGGCCGGGGCGATGGCCGCGCGCCGCCAGCCCGGAGCGTTCCGGATGCAGCCCGGATACGACCATTCGTACTTCTTCGTCGCCACCTTCATGGCGGACCACGTCGCCCACCATGCCCGGGCGCTCGTGGCATGATCTGGGTCGACGGGGACGCCTGCCCGGTGCGCGCCGAGGCCGAGAAGGTCGCCACGCGGCGGACAACGCCCATGAAGATCGTCTGCAACGGCGGCATCCGGCCCTCGTCGAACCCGCTCGTCGAGGTGGTCTACGTGGGCGATACGCTCGATGCCGCGGACGATCTCATCGCGGAGAGCGCGCATGCCGGGGACGTCGTGGTCACCGACGACCTGCCGCTCGCCAACCGGGCGCTCGGTGCCGGGGCGCGGGTGCTGAAGACGAACGGAGAGGAGCTCGATACCCGCAACATCGCGGTGAGGCTCGCGGCCCGGAACGCCGCCGATATCCAGCGCGGCGGCGGCCTCGCCACCCTCGACGGCGGCGGCGGACGTCCCTTCACGAACGCCGACCGAGCGCGGTTCTCGCAGGCGCTCGATCGCACCCTCACCGCATTGGAACGCTCATGACCGCCCCGGAATTCATCGGCAGGGAGACCGAGGCCCGGCTCGACTGGCTGGACCTTGCCGATGCGCTTGCCGCCGGTCACTCGCTGCCGCGCGCGGAGATACGCGACACGTTCGCCACCCGCGGGACCGACACCATCCTGACCCGCACCGCCTGGATCGACGGGATGGGGCTTCTGGTGAAGGCCGCCACGATCTTTCCGGGAAACCGCGATCTTCCATCGGTGAACGGCGCGGTCACGCTGTTTTCCGACACCGACGGCACGCTCGAGGCGGTGCTCGACTTCCACCTCGTCACCAAGTGGAAGACCGCCGCCGACAGCCTGCTCGCCGCCCTCCGGCTGGCCCCGCCCGAGGTGCGCACCATTCTCATCGTCGGGGCCGGGACGGTGGCGGCCTCGCTTCTCGAATGCTACGGCGCGGGCTTCCCGGGCGCGCAATTCGTGATCTGGAACCGCACCCGGTCCCGTGCGGAGGCGCTCGCCGGGAAGGGTGTGACGGTCGCGGACGACCTCGCCCGGGCCGTCGCGGAGGCGGATATCGTCATCACCGCCACGATGTCGACCGAACCCGTGATCCGCGGCGACTGGCTGAGGCCCGGCCAGCATCTCGACCTCATAGGCGCCTACCGCGCGGACATGCGCGAGGTCGACGACGCGGCGCTCGCCCGCGCGCGGCTCTTCACCGACGCGCGGCCCGCGGCGGCCCATATCGGCGAGTTCGCCGACCCGCTGGCGCGCGGCGCCATCGCCGAGGCCGACATTCTCGCCGACTATTACGACCTCGATGCCTTCACCCGTGCGCCGGGCGACATCACCATCGCCAAGAACGCCGGCGGAGCGCATCTCGACCTGATGACCGCGCGCTATATTCTCGGGGCCGCCAGGGGGTGATCGGCCTTGTCGCCGTCTTTCTTCTCGCGGCACTCCCCTTCGCCGTCGAATGGTCGCGGGTTCCGGTGCGGCGTCGCCGCGCGGGCCGCGTGCCGGGCGAAATCGTGGCCCTGCCGGGCGGGGCGACCCATGTGATCCGCGACGGGCCCGACGACGGGCCCGACGACGGGCCGGTCGCCGTGCTGGTCCACGGCCTGACCACGCCCTCCTGCGTCTGGGCCGGTATCGCGCCCCTTCTCGTCCAGGCGGGTTACCGGGTGATCCGCTACGATCTCTTCGGACGCGGGCTGTCCGACCGGCCCTTCGGGCGCCAGGACACCGGCTTCTTTCTCGCCCAGCTGGATGCGCTGCTCCGGCGCGAGAAGGTCGCTGCGCCCTATGTCCTCGTCGGCTATTCCATGGGTGGGGCGATCGCCGCGGCGAAGGCGGCGGAGGCGCCCGGTGATGTCGCCGCGCTCGTGCTCATTGCGCCCACGGGGCTCGCCGACGCGGTGATGCCCCGGATCCTGCGCGTTCCCGTTCTCGGCGACTGGATGATGTGGGTGTTCGGCGGGCCGCTCCTGCGCCGCCGGATGCGGAGCGACCCGGGGGAAGCCTCGGTGATCCCCGACCTGCCGCGGCGCGAGGCCGCCGAAACGCGGACCCGCGGCTATCTGCGCTCGGTGCTGTCGTCGATCCGCCGAACGGTCTCGCGGGACATGTCGCGGGAACACCGCGCCGTCGCCCGCGCCGGGGTGCCGGTGCTGGCGATCTGGGCGGGGCGGGACCGGTCTGTGCCGCTTTCCTCGGCCGGCCGGCTTGCCGAGCTGAACGGTGAGGCCCGGCACCACCAGATCGACGATGCCGGCCACGGCCTGCCGCACACGCGGCCCGGAGAGGTGGCCGCCGCGATCCTGCGATTCCTCGCCCGTCCGTCAGACGGCGGCTGAGACCGGCGCCTGCCACGGTTTCTCGCGCACCGGCAGGTGGACGATGGCCGAGAACGCGCCGACCGCCACCCCGAGCCACCAGACAAGCTCGTAGCCCCCCGTCGCGTCGTAGAGCCTGCCCCCGAGCCAGACGCCGAGGAACCCGCCGATCTGGTGGGAGAGAAACACGAAGCCGTAGAGCGTGCCCATGTAGCGCAGCCCGAAGATATGGGCGACGAGGCCGGAGGTGAGCGGCACGGTGGCGAGCCAGAGCGCACCCATGCCGACCGAGAAGACCAGCACCGAGGCCGGCGTGATGGGCAGGATGAAGAAGCCGGCGGCGAGGATCGTGCGGCCGGTGTAGATGCCCGCGAGGAGATACTTCTTCGTGAACCGCTTGCCCGCCCAGCCCGCCGCCAGGGTGCCCGCGATGTTGGCGAGCCCGATCACGCCGATGGAGACGGCGCCGAGGGCGGAGGTGGTCGTCACGCCCATGGAATGGAGGAGCCCGCCCGGGGCGATCGGTCCGCAAAGCTCGGTGACCAGCGCCGGGAAATGGGCGGTGATGAAGGCGAGCTGGTAGCCGCAGGAGAAGAAGCCGAGGAAGATGAGGCCATAGGAGGGGTCGCGGAAGGCGCGCTTCAGGACCGTGCCGAGGCTTTCCTCGAGTTCCATCCGGGTCGCCTTCACCGGCACGCGCATGAACGGCAGGGCGACGAGCGAGGCGAGAACGATGGCGGCGAAGACGAGAAACACCGACTGCCAGGGCATCATCGTGAGAAGCCATTCGGCGAAGGGCGCGCCGACGACCTGCCCCGCCGAGCCCGCCGCGGTGGCGATGGCGAGCGCCATGGGGCGGTTCTCGTCTGAGGCCGCCCGGCCGACGACGGCGAGGATCACCCCGAAGCTCGTGCCGGCGATGCCGAAGCCGATCGCCATGTTCCAGAACTGGTGCGCCTCGGGGGTGATCGAGACCGAGGACATCACGAGCCCCAGCGCGTAGAGAAGCCCGCCGAGGATGATCGCCTTGCGGTCGCCGATCTTCTCGCCGATTGCGCCGAACAGCGGCTGGCCGATGCCCCAGAAGAGGTTCTGGATCGCGATGGCGAGCGAGAACTCGGCCCGGAGCCAGTTGAATTCGCTGGCGATGGGAATCTGGAACACGCCGAAGGAGGCGCGCACCGCGAACGAGAGGAGCATGATCACGCAGCCCGCGACGAGGACGGGAGTGATGAGCGGGCTGCGGGGGTCGGTCATGGGCGGTTCTCGTTTTTTCAAAGCTTTCCGCCAAGAGTGCCGTTGGTCAAACGCGAATGTGTGATCTCGTTCATGAGCCCTCGCGATCTCCGGCTTCCCTTCGGACCCCGGCCGGCCTAGCAATTGGGCGATGGCAGAGACGCTGACAGCGATCTACACGCGGCTCGCGGGCGAGGGACGGCTGGAGCCCGACCCCGCGCAGGAAGCCGTGCTGCCCCGGCTCGAGCGCCTGCGCGAACGCCTCGAGGCGGCCCCGGCGCCCGGCGGGCTCAAGGGGCTCTTCGCGAAGAAGGCCGAGGCGCCGAAAGGGGTTTACCTCTGGGGCGGGGTCGGCCGCGGCAAGTCGATGCTGATGGATCTCTTCTTCGCCAGCGTCGCGATCGAGGAAAAGCGCCGGGTGCATTTCCACGCCTTCATGCAGGAGGTGCAGGCCGGCCTCGAGGCGGCGCGGAAGACGGGGGCGCGGGACGCGCTCGCGCCGGTGGCCGAGGATCTCGCGAAGGGCCTCAGGCTTCTGTGCTTCGACGAGATGCAGATCACCGACATCGCCGATGCGATGATCGTGGGCCGGCTCTTCCAGAAGCTCTTCGAGGCCGGGGTCGCCGTGGTCTCGACCTCGAACCGCCCGCCCCGCGACCTCTACAAGGACGGGCTCAACCGCGACCTCTTCCTGCCGTTCATCGAGCTTCTGGAGGAGAAGCTCGACATCTGGCATCTCGCCGCCGAAACCGATTACCGGCAGAGAAAGATCGGTGAGGAGAATACCTATTTCCATCCCGTGAACGACGCGGCGCGGGCGGCCGCGCGCCGGGTCTGGGGCGAGCTCGGAGGCACGGCGGACACGCCGGGGCTGACGCTGCGGGTCAAGGGCCGCGACGTGACCTTGCAGCAATTCGTCAGCGGCGTCGGCCGGGCGGAGTTCTACGATCTCTGCGGGCGGGCCCTCGGGCCGGCGGATTACCTCGCCGTGGCCGGGGTCTGCCGGGTGCTCCTGCTCGAGGACATCCCGCGGCTGTCGAGCGAGAACTACAACGAGGCACGCCGCTTCGTGACGCTCGTCGACGCGCTCTACGAAGCGCGGGTCCGGCTCGTCGCCACCGCCGCCGACCGGCCCGAGGCGCTCTACATCGAAGGCGAGGGGACATTCGAATTCGAGCGCACCGCGAGCCGGCTGAGAGAGATGACGAGCGGCGCCTTCGGGGCATAGAGCGGCGACCGGCAAACCGTCGGCATCCCGTCGGCAAAAAGGGAGGCGCTCTGCGCGCGACGCCGTGCGCGGCTGCGCTCCGGCGGCACGTCGGTCGGCATGAGACGCCTTCGGAGGGTCAGCCGTTTTCGCGCAGAACCGCCCCGGCGAGATAGAGCGACCCCGAGATCAGCACCCGGCAGTCGGGGGTTTCGGCGACGATGGCGGCAAGGGCTGCCTCGATGCTCGGGGCGACCTGCGCTTCGAGGCCCACGGCGCGAGCCGCGGCGGCGGTATCCTCGGCGGGCAGGGTCGCGGTCTCGCCCGGGATCGCGACGGCGTGGAGGCTGTCCACGGTTCCCGCGAGCGGCGCGAGATACCCCTCGACGTCCTTCGTCTTCAGCATGCCGCAGATCATGCGGGTGGACCGGGGCGGCAGACCCCTGAGGGTTTCGGCCAGGGCGGCTCCCGCGGCGGGGTTGTGCCCGCCGTCGAGCCAGAGTTCGGCCGGCCCGGCGATGCGGACGAGCGGACCGGTTTTCAGCCGCTGCATCCGCGCGGGCCAGTGGGCCTTCGTGACCGCCGCCTCGCAGGCGGCCGCGCCGAACCCCAGATGGCGCAACGCCACCACAGCCGCCCCGGCATTCGGGACCTGGTGGGGGCCGCGCAGGGTCGGCAGGGGCAGGTCGAGAAGCCCCGTCTCATCCTCGACGACGAGGCGGTC
The DNA here is from genome assembly GCA_964588375.1 of uncultured Rhodobacterales bacterium. Classification (GTDB taxonomy): domain Bacteria; phylum Pseudomonadota; class Alphaproteobacteria; order Rhodobacterales; family Rhodobacteraceae; genus JASJAR01. Next base: position 15,961 of record CAZPPH010000028.1, read on the forward strand.
GTGCTCGGCGCGCGCATGCCAGTGCTGGCCGGCGATGAGGGCGGGCGCACCCATGGAGGCGATCTTCGCCTCGATGACCGCGAGGCTCTCCTCGTGCTGCGGGGCGACGACCACGGGACATCCGCGTTTGATGATGCCGGCCTTCTCGCCGGCGATCTCGGTCAGCGTCTCGCCGAGAAATTGCTGGTGGTCGTAATCGACCATCGTGATGACCGACAGGCGGGGTCTTGCGATGACGTTCGTGGCGTCGAGCCGGCCGCCGAGGCCGACCTCGAGCAGCGTCCAGTCGGCGCGGTGGCGCGCGAAGGCGAGAAAGGCCGCCGCCGTCGTGATTTCGAAATAGGTGATGGGTTCGCCGCCGTTGGCCTCGAACACCTCGTCGAGAAGGGCTGTCAGCGCGTCTTCGGTGATGAGGTCGCCCGCGATGCGGATGCGTTCATGAAAGCGCGCGAGATGGGGAGAGGTATAGGCGTGTGCCGTCTGCCCCGCGCCTTCGAGGCCGGCCCGGATCATCGCCTGAACAGAGCCCTTGCCGTTGGTGCCCGCGACATGGATCACCGGCGGGATCGCCTCGTGCGGGTTGCCGAGCCGGTCGAGGCAGCGCCACATCCGGTCGAGGGTGAGGTCGATGTGCTTGGGGTGGAGTGACATCATCCGCTGGAGGATGACGTCTGACGACGGGCTCATCACTCCGCCGCGTCCGCTTTCGGCGGCGGTGCCGTGGCCTCTGCCTCGGGCTCCGGTGACGCCTTTGCCACCGCCTCGGGTTCCTCCGGTTTCGGCAAGTCGCCGGCGATCGCCGGAGGAAGGTCCATGAGCATTCTGGTGATGCGCACGAGCTCGTTCTTCATCTCGCGCCGGTGCGTGACGCGGTCGAGCATTCCGTGATCGAGGAGATATTCCGCGCGCTGGAAGCCCTCGGGCAGCTTCTCGCGGATCGTCTGTTCTATGACCCGGGGGCCGGCGAAGCAGATCAGCGCCTGCGGCTCGGCGATATGGATATCGCCGAGCATGGCGTAACTCGCGGTGACACCGCCGGTGGTGGGATGGGTGAGCACGACGATGTAGGGAAGCCCGGCCTCCTTGACCATGTCCACGGCCACCGTCGTCCGCGGCATCTGCATGAGAGAGAGAATGCCCTCCTGCATCCGCGCCCCGCCGGCGGCGGAAAAGAGAATGAGCGGGCGTTTCAGCGCCACCGCGCGCTCGGCCGCGGCGATGATGGCGTTGCCGACATACATGCCCATCGACCCGCCCATGAAGGAGAAATCCTGCGCCGCCGCGACGACGGGGGTGCGTCCCATCTCGCCTTCGGCCACGAGCATCGCCTCGGTCTCGCCGGTGGTCTTCTGCGCTGCCTTCAGCCGGTCGGGATAGCGCTTCTGGTCGCGGAAATGGAGCGGGTCCGCGACGGGCTGGGGCACCTTGACCTCGTTGAAGATGCCGCCGTCGAAGAGCACCGCGAACCGGTCACGGGGGGAAAGCCCCATGTGGTGGTCGCAATTGGTGCAGACGTTGAGATTGTCCGCCAGCTCGCGGTGAAACAGCATCGTCCCGCATTCGGGACATTTGGTCCAGAGGTTCTCGGGCACCTCGCGGCGGGAAAACAGCGAGTTGATGCGGGGGCGAACGTAGTTCGAGATCCAGTTCATGCGCGCGGGGTCCCGGTTGAAGTGGACGGAGACCTAATGCCCGCGGGCCGGAAATGCAATCAGCGCGCCGTGAGACGACGGGTGAGATACCAGGCGGCGGCGAGCAGCAGGAACGAGGGCACGATGGACCAGCCCAGAAGGTCGGGGTCGGCGGCCGAGTAGGGGGTGCGGTAAAGCGCGAGGCCGGTGATGGTGCCGTCGGTGGCGACAAGGGCCAGCCCGTTGAAGTTGTTCGCGAAATGGATGCCCCAGGCGGCGCCGATGGAGCCGGTCTTCGCGGTGAGGTCGGCGGCGATGAGGCCGAAGAGAAAGGCGACGGCGAGCGGCAGATAGACGTTTCCGCCCATGGCGGCGGGGTTCCAGTGGACCACGGCGAAGAGGGCCGAGGGCAGGATGAGCCAGGCCATGGGTGAGCGGAACCGCGCGGCGAGCTGCTGTTGCAGGTAGCCGCGGAAGGCGAGCTCCTCGGCCCCGGTCTGCACGAGCACGCCGAAGATGGTGAGCGGCAGGAGCATCGCCCAGCGCGCCGGGTCGAGGTTGGGGATGCCGTCGAAGCCGACGAGCAGGACGGGCAGAAGCGTGATCGCCGTGAGCCCGAACATGACCGCCACGCCGACGGCGAAGTGGCGCAGCACGACCGGCGCGCGGCCAAAGAGGGTGGCCGGGGTGCGGGCGTGAAGGAGACGCGCGGCGACGAAGACGCCGAGGGCCATGAAGGGAAAGCTCGCGAAGAGCACGAGGAAGGTCGCCTCCGGCGTGGTCGGCTGCGCGACCTGCGCCGACCAGACGAGGAAGTCCGTGCCCGGCGCTGTCGCCGCCCAGAGCGCCAGCATCGCCCCGAAGCTGCCGGCGAGGTAGATGACGGCCGCCAGAATGGCGCCCAGGGCGAGCCGCCACGTGGCGGCGCGCGCGCGGGCGGGGGCGACGAAGCTCTCGAAGACGGGGGCGAACATGGGGCGGGGTTCCTTCAGCTTGGGGAGAGGTAGGGGGCCGGAGGGCGCTTGTCACCCTTGGCGGTGGCCGGGCAGCCGCCGAGCCGGACGGAGTCGGAGATGAGCGCCGTGGCGAAAGTCAGGGGCCGCACCCTGCGGTGCAGGGAGTGACGAGCGCCGTGGGCTCCCGCCGGGGGAAGGGGGTCGGCGATGATCTCGCGGACTCCCGTGGCCGCCCCGATGACCGCCGCCGCTCGGCCATTCATCAGGGAGGCACTCCCGGAGCCGCGCCGCGCCGGGGATCAGCGGATCGCTTGTCGCCGAGGCGGCTTCGGCCTATTCCCTTGGCGGACAGAACCGAGGGAGGCCGCCATGCCGCAGAAGAAGTGGGACAAGTCTAGACTGCCGAGCCGGCATGTGACCGAGGGGCCGGCGCGGGCTCCGCACCGGTCGTACTACTATGCGATGGGGCTCACCGAAGCGGAGATCGCGCAGCCCTTCGTGGGCGTGGCGACCTGCTGGAACGAGGCAGCTCCGTGCAACATCGCGCTCAGCCGGCAGGCGCAGGCCGTCAAGGCCGGGGTGAGCCGCGAAGGCGGCACGCCGCGGGAGTTCACCACCATCACCGTGACCGACGGGATCGCGATGGGGCACGAGGGCATGCGCTCGTCGCTCGCGAGCCGGGAGGCCATTGCCGACACGGTGGAGCTGACCATGCGCGGCCATGGCTACGACGCGATCGTCGGGCTCGCGGGCTGTGACAAGTCCCTGCCCGGGATGATGATGGCGATGGTGCGGCTCAACACCCCGTCGGTCTTCATCTACGGCGGGTCGATCCTGCCCGGGCGGCTCGAGGGCCGCGACGTGACCGTGCAGGATGTGTTCGAAGCTGTGGGCAAGCACCAGGCGGGAAACTATTCCGACGCCGAACTCGCCATTCTCGAGCGGGTGGCCTGCCCCTCGGCGGGGGCCTGTGGCGGCCAGTTCACCGCGAACACGATGGCTTGTGTTTCAGAGGCGATAGGGCTTGCTCTGCCGAACTCCTCCGGCGCGCCGGCCCCTTACGAGAGCCGGGACGCCTATGGCGAAGCCTCGGGGGCGGCGGTCCTGAAACTCATCGAAAAGAACATCCGCGCCCGCGACATCGTCACCCTGAAGTCGCTTCAGAACGCGGCGAGGGTCGTGGCCTGCACCGGCGGGTCGACGAACGCGGGGCTGCACCTGCCGGCCATCGCCCATGAGGCGGGGATCGAGTTCGACCTCATGGACGTCTGCGAGATCTTCCGCGACACGCCGTATTTCGTCGATCTCAAGCCCGGCGGGCAATATGTGGCGAAGGACCTCTACGAGGCCGGCGGCGTGCCGGTGGTGATGAAGGAGCTCCGCCGCGCCGGGCTCATCCATGAGGATTGCATCACCGCCACGGGCCGGAGCATCGGCGAGGAGATCGACGAGGTGACGCGGGAGGCGGACGGGCGGGTGATCTACCCCGTCGATGCGCCGATCACGAAGACCGGCGGCGTCGTCGGTCTTCAGGGCAACCTCGCCCCGGAGGGCGCGATCGTGAAGGTCGCCGGCATGAGCGAGGCCGAGCAGGTCTTCACCGGCCCGGCCCGGGTCTTCGAATGCGAGGAGGACGCCTTCGCCGCCGTGAAGGCGCGCGAATACCAGGAGGGCGAGGTGATCGTCATCCGCAACGAGGGGCCCGCCGGGGGGCCGGGGATGCGCGAGATGCTCGCGACCACCGCCGCGATTTCGGGCCAGGGCATGGGCAAGAAGGTGGCCCTCATCACCGATGGCCGGTTCTCGGGCGCGACGCGGGGTTTCTGCGTCGGCCATATCGGGCCGGAAGCCGCCCATGGCGGGCCGATCGCATTGATTCGGACCGGCGATGTGATTACGATCGACGCAAACAAAGGCGAGATCTCGGTGGATGTGTCCGAGGCGGAACTCGGCCAGCGGAAAGAGCAGTGGGCAGGCCCCCGTGAGACGATCTATTCCAGTGGCGCGGTCTGGAAGTTCGCGCAGATGGTGGGTTCGACCCGCAAGGGTGCCGTCACCCACCCCGGAGCGGCCGGCGAACGGCATGTCTACATGGACCTCTAGGCTCACCGTTTTCGGCGCGGCCGTCGCCCTCGCGGGCTGCGGCGCGCCGGTCGACGTGGCCCGGCTCGCCCCCGAAACCGTGCTGGTGGCCGAGAATGTCGTGGTGGCCGGGCCGCCTGGCTACTGCATCGACGCCGGGGCGGTTCGCGAGACCGGGTCGGCCGCTTTCGTTCTGCTGGGAAGCTGTGCGTCGCTCTCCGGTGACGGCATCCGGGCGATGCCGGACGCGCCCGGCGTGCTCACCGTGCTGGTGTCGCCCGCAGGCGGCGGCGCGGTCTTCTCCGCAGCGTCGGAACAACAGCTCCAGCGGTTCTTCTCCAGTGACGAAGGCCGCATCGCGCTGTCTGCCGACGGGCGGGCCGAGAGTGTCGAGGTGCTCGAGACCCGTTCCGAGGGCGGGCTGCTTTTCGTGCGCGCCCGTGACCTGTCGGGCGAGCGGCCGGCGGGCGTCGCCGAAGACTACTGGCGCGCGCTTCTCGACCTCAACGGCCATCTCGTGACGGCAACGGTGATCGGCTTCGAGGCGCGGCCGCTCGAACCCGGCGACGGGCTGAGGACGCTGGCCGCTCTGACCGACCGTCTGCGGCGCGAAAACCCGCCCGGTTTGCCTCGATGAAAGGTTTCTGCGCCATGACGGCCCCGAATGCCGCCGGACTTGCGGGAAAAGGGGCTCGATGGGCGTGAACGTGGCGGCACGGATGCAGGGCTGGGTGGAGCGGCGGACGCTGCGCCGCTGGTCGCGTCTGGCCGACCGTGCGGGCACCGAGAACCCCGAAACGCTCAAGCGCATCCGCTCTCGCGCCCGGTCGCTTCAGCAGCGGGTGGACCGGCTCATTCACGTCGCCGACGAGCGGCTGGCCCTGCCGATGGTGGGGGCTTCGGGCATCAGGAAACAGCTGCATACCGACTGGGCCTGGCGGCCCGAACTCTGGTCGGGCCCCGTGCGGCCCCTCGGCGCGGTCGCGGTCTCGACGAGTACGCGCCTCGGCTCGGAAACGACGCTGTTTCACGACTGCGACTGGTCGGAAATCACTCTGCGCCAGGTCCGCAACACACACGGGGAGGACCTGGCGCCCTATGGCGCGCGCATCGACGTTTTCGCCTTCGACGGCTCCTATCTTTCCCTCGTGGTCGAATTGCCGCCCGCAGCGGTCGACGGGCTGACGAAGAACCATATCGTCCGTTTCGAAACCCGGGTGACGACGGAGCGACCGCTGGAGCTTTTCGCGCGGCTGAACGTGCGTCACGGGCCGAACACCGAGCAGGTCGTGCGGGAGGTGCCGCCGGGCAACGGCGATCGGGCGGTGGAGTTCGATCTGGCCTATTCGCGGATGAACGAACGGCGCGTCGAGCGAGCCTGGCTCGACCTCATCTTCGAGCGGCCGGCCTTCAACGAGATCCTGGTGCGCGACGTTGCGCTCACCCGCCGGCCGAGGGCGGCGCTGTGAAGGACATGGGGCTTTCCGGGCTCCGGCTTCAGAGGACAGCCGTTCGCGAAGGTGTGTGGGAAGGGCTTCTGACCCGTGTCGGCCCCGGCGAGGGCCCGCCTCGGATCGATATCTGCCACCGTGACGTGCCGCTCGGGGAAGCGGAGGTGACCGCAAGGTCGGACACGTCCTTCACCGTGCGGGTGCCCGTGCCGGTGAACTCGCTGGCCGACGGCGTGCAGACGTTCGTGCTCGTGGACCGGGAGACGGGGCTGCTGCTCGACAGTTTCGCGGTGTCGCTCGGCGAGCCTCTCGGCGGCGATATTCGTGCCGAGATGGACCTCTTGCGGGCGGAACTCGACCTCTTGAAGCGCGCCTTCCGCCGTCATTGCGCCGAGGGCTGAGGGAGGGCACCGCCGGGTGACGCTGCGTCGCAAGTGACTTTGGTGCACCCGTCGTCATTCTTGCGCGCATGAGCGCCTATCCGCATCTCTTCCGCACGCTCGACCTCGGCCATGTGACCTTGCCGAACCGGGTGATCATGGGGTCGATGCACACCGGCCTCGAGGAGACGGGAGACTGGGAGCGGCTCGCCGAATTCTACGCCGAGCGGGCGCTTGGTGGCGTCGGGCTCATCGTGACGGGAGGCTTCTCTCCGAACCCCGAGGGCGTTCTCTATGAAGGCGCGGCGGGGCTCTGGGACGATTCCGCGATTGCGGGTCACCGCGTGGTGACCGACCGCGTGCATGCCTGCGGCGGAAAGATCGCGCTGCAGCTTCTGCATGCCGGCCGCTATGCCTATTCGAAGGGGGCGGTCGCCCCGTCCGCGATCAAGGCGCCGATCGCGCCCTACACTCCGCGCGCACTCGACGCCGCGTCGGTAGAGAGACAGATCGCCGATTTTGCTTCCGCGGCGCGGCGTGCCCAGGCGGCAGGCTACGACGGCGTCGAGATCATGGGGTCGGAGGGATACCTTCTCAATCAGTTCCTCACCCGTCACACCAACCACCGCAGAGACGCCTGGGGCGGTTCCTACGCCAACCGGATGCGCCTGCCGGTGGAGATCGTGCGGCGGGTGCGCGAGACCGTGGGGCCGAATTTCATCGTCATCTACCGTATCTCGCTTCTCGACCTCGTGCCCGAGGGGTCGACCTGGGCCGAGGTGGTCGAGCTTGCGCAGGCCGTTGAGGCCGCCGGGGCGAGCATGCTCAACACCGGGATCGGCTGGCACGAAGCCCGCATCCCCACGATCGCGGCGAGCGTGCCGCGCGCGGCCTTCGCCTGGGTAACGGCGAAGCTGCGCCCCGAGGTGGGGCTGCCCGTGATCGCCTCGAACCGCATCAATACGCCGGAGGTGGCCGAAGCCATACTCGCCGAGGGTGCGGCCGATCTCGTCTCGATGGCCCGGCCGTTCCTCGCCGATTCCGAGTTCGTGGAAAAGGCGCAGACAGGGCGGGCCGACGAGATCGTCCCCTGCATCGCCTGCAATCAGGCCTGCCTCGACCACACGTTCGAGGGCAGAATCGCCTCCTGCCTCGTCAATCCGCGTGCCGGCCACGAGACCGAGTTGCGCTACACCCGCACCCGGGAGCCGAAGACCGTCGGCGTTGTGGGGGCCGGTCCGGCCGGTCTGATGGCCGCGACGGTCGCCGCCGAGAGGGGTCATGCGGTGACGCTGTTCGAGGCCAGCGGCGAGGTGGGCGGGCAACTCAACATGGCCAGGCGCATTCCCGGCAAGGAGGAATTTCACGGTCTCGTCTCGTCGTTCGAGCGCCGCGCGCGGCGCGCCGGGGTCGATCTGCGCCTCGGCGTCCGGGCGGACGTCGACATGCTGCGCGGCTTCGACGAAGTGGTCATCGCCACCGGTGTCGCTCCGCGTGACCCTGCGATTCCGAGCGGGTCGGGCGCCAATGTCGTCTCCTACAGCGACGTTCTGGCCGGCGACGCGCCGGTGGGCCAACGGGTGGCGATCGTCGGGGCCGGTGGCATCGGGTTCGACGTGGCGGAATTTCTCGCCCATCCGGGCGAGACCCCGGCGCCCGACCGGGAGGCCTGGCTCGCCAGATGGGGCATCGTCGACCCGGAAATGGCTCCCGGCGGGCTTGCCGGGAGCGGCGGCGAGGCATCGGAGGCAGAGCGCGACATCTCGCTGTTTCAGCGAAAGGCTTCGAAGCTCGGCCGAACCCTCGGCAAGACGACAGGATGGATCCAGCGGCTGTCGCTCCGCCGGGCGGGCGTGCGGATGCGGGGCGGTGTCACCTATGACCGGGTCGACGCCGAGGGTCTCCATATAAAGGGTCCTGGCGGCCCCGAGCTCATCCCGGCTGACACGGTCGTGCTCTGCGCCGGCCAGGAGCCGGTGCGGGGCCTCGCCGACGCACTCACCGCCAGCGGCCGGCGCCCGCATATCATCGGCGGGGCCGATATGGCGGTGGAACTCGATGCAAAGCGCGCCATCGACCAGGGCGCACGGCTGGCGGCACAGCTCTAGACCAGCCCATGCCCGAAAAAGTTTCGCCGTGATTTTCCGAAGCATTCTAACCGTTTGGGCACGAGCCTGTTTCTTCGGGAAGCACGATCGGCAAGAAACCGCGATATTGTCGGGCCGCGACCAAATTCTCGCCTTGATTGACCGGGATACGGGAAACAACCGCTGGGGGGCGGCCTCGTTGAAGGGTTGAAAGACAAGATGGACCGACTGACCGAAATGGAAGCTTTCGCGACCGTCGTCGATCAGGGCGGGTTTACCGATGCTGCCAAGAAGATGGGGATTTCGAAATCCGCCGTCTCGAAACACGTCTCTTCGCTCGAAGCGCGCCTCGGGGCCCGGCTTCTGAACCGGACGACGCGGCGGGTGAGCCCAACCGAGATCGGCCTGGCCTATTATGACCGGGCGCGGCGCGTCCTGAACGACGCCGGCGAAGCGGACGCGCTCGTTACCTCGATGCAATCGGCGCCCTCGGGGCTCCTGCGGATTTCCGTGGCGACGGATTTCGGGGTGAACCATCTCTCACCGGTGCTGGGCGAGTTCCTGCAGGAATTCCCCGAAATCACCGTGAACATGGTGCTCAACAATCGCTACGTCGAACTCATCTCCGAGGGTTTCGACATGGCGATCCGCATCGGGGAACTCGAGGATTCGACGCTGCGCGCCCGCAAGCTCTGCGAGACCACGAAGCGGATGATCGCCAGCCCGGCCTATTACGAAAAGTACGGTCAGCCGGCAAAGATCGACGATCTCAACGAGCACAAGCTTCTGCATTATTCGAACCAGTCGTCGGGCAATGTCTGGAAGATCACGGCTCCTTCCGGCGAGAAGCGCCAGGTGCGCACGGCGGGCTGGCTCACCGTGAACGACGGCCAGAGCCTTCTCAACGCCGCCATTGCGGGCCTCGGCATCGCCTACCTGCCGAGCTTTCTCTATGGCGACGCGATGGAGCAGGGGCTTGTCCGGGAGGCCATTCCCGACCTTCCGAACGAGACCCAGGGCATCTACGCCGTCTATCCGCCGGGCCGGTTTACCCAGCCGAAGGTCCGCGCGTTCATCGATTTTCTCGTCCACTCCTTCGCCGACAAGGGTCCGGACAACTGGTGACCGCGGTTCCCGTGGTGTGAACGGTTTTCCCTCAGCATGTAGCCACCTCAGGGCGCCTTCGGGCGCCCTATTTCTTCATCCGGGTCTCCGCCCCGCGTCGGCCGCGCCGGGGCCAGGAAGATCGCCACGACGATGAGGGCGCAGGCCAGCCACTGGCCCGGGCCGAGCGGTTCGGAAAAGGCGAGCCAGCCGACGAGGAACATCGTGGGAAGCTCCGCGCTGCCGGCGACCGCCGTGCGCGTGGCGCCGACGCGGGGCGCGTAGATCGTGTATACGAGTTGCGGCAGGAGGGCGGTGACGATGGCGGCGCCGGCGACGAGCCACCAGCCCCCGGCGCTGGCGGGCACAACGGCGGCGGCGGTGCCGCCCGTGGCGACGAAAAGCGGCAGGAGCCCGAGGGTGGCGCCGAGCTGCACGCTCGCCATGCGCGAAAGGACCGGCAGGGCGGCGAGCTTCATCGTCAGCACCGCGATGCCGTAGGCGAACCCGAGGGGGGCGGCGAGGGCGAGCAGCATCGCCGGCAGGTCGGACCGGGAGACCGGCCCGGTGGAGGACGACACGAGGGCCGCGGCGAGAACGAGGCCGGCGGCGAGGAGCGTGCGCTGCGTGGGCCGGAAGCCGAACCAGAGCCAGCCGAGAAGGGCCGTGAAGAGCGGGTAGGTCATGTAGAGAACGCCGGCGGTCGCCACCGGAAGGGTCTCGAGCGCGGTGGCGTAGCCTATCCACCCGA
>CAZPPH010000029.1:0-25833 GCA_964588375.1 uncultured Rhodobacterales bacterium
CTCCTCCATCTGCTCGACCAGCCGCGCGGCCTTGTTGTAGCCGATGGCGAGCTTGCGCTGGATGTAGGACGTGGAGCATTTGCGGTCGGTGATGACGATCTGCACCGCCTGGTCATAGAGCGCATCCTCCCCGTCGGTATTGCCGCCGGTGCTGAGGCCGAGGACCGCGTCGATGTCGCTTTCCCTGTCCTCGTCCGGCCCCTCGACGACGCCGCTCACGTAGTCGGGTGCCCCGAAGCCCTTGAGGTAGTTCACGATCTCCTCGACCTCCTCATCGGAGACGAAGGGGCCGTGTATCCGGGTGATCTTCGCACCGCCGGCCATGTAGAGCATGTCGCCCATGCCGAGAAGCTGTTCCGCCCCCTGCTCGCCGAGAATGGTCCGCGAGTCGATCTTGCCGGTGACCTGGAAGCTGATCCGGGTGGGGAAGTTCGCCTTGATCGTGCCGGTGATGACGTCGACCGAAGGCCGCTGCGTGGCCATGATGAGATGGATGCCCGACGCCCGCGCCATCTGCGCCAGGCGCTGGATGCAGGCCTCGATCTCCTTGCCCGCGACCATCATGAGGTCCGCCATCTCGTCGACGATGACGACGATGTAGGGCAGCTTCTCGGGGGCGAATTCCTCGGTCTCGAACACCGGCGCGCCGGTCTCGTCGTCGAAGCCCGTCTGCACCGTGCGCGAGAACAACTCGCCCTTGCCGAGGGCCTCGGCCACGCGGCCGTTGTAGCCTTCGATGTTGCGCACGCCCATCTTCGACATCTTGCGGTAGCGCTCTTCCATCTCCGCGACGACCCATTTCAGGGCCACCACCGCCTTCTTGGGGTCGGTCACGACCGGGGAGAGAAGGTGCGGGATGCCGTCGTAGACGCTCAGTTCGAGCATCTTGGGGTCGATCATGATGAGCCGGCATTCTTCCGGCGTGAGCTTGTAGAGCAGGCTCAGGATCATGGTGTTGATCGCCACGGACTTGCCCGACCCCGTCGTCCCCGCAATCAGCAGGTGGGGCATCTTGGCGAGGTTCGCGATGATCGGGTCACCGCCGATGTCCTTGCCCAGCGCCAGCGGCAGCCTGTGGTGGCCGTCGCCGTAGTCCCGTGCCGAAAGGATCTCGCGAAGGACCACCTTCTCGCGCATCTCGTTGGGCAGTTCGATGCCGATCACGCTGCGGCCGGGAACGGTGGAAACGCGCGCCGAAAGAGCCGACATCGAGCGGGCGATATCGTCGGCGAGGCCGATTACGCGGGATGCCTTGAGGCCCGGGGCAGGCTCGAGTTCGTACATCGTGACCACGGGGCCGGGACGGACCGAGACGATCTCGCCCTTCACGCCGTAGTCGTCGAGCACCGCCTCGAGCATCCGCGCATTCTCCTCGAGAGCGACGTCCGAGAGGTGGTGCCGCTCGATGCGGCCGGGGTCCTGCAGGAGGCCGAGTGGCGGCAACTCGAAATCCTGCACAGCATCGTCGAAAGAGAACTGTGGTTGCGCCTCTGCCTTCGCGCGCTGGGAGACCTGCGTCTTGGGCTTCGGATACTGGACGACCGCCTTCGGCTCCGGGGCCGCGCCGCGCGAAGTGTTGAAGGCCGGGGCCGGCGGCACGATGCCCTCGACGAGTTCAGGCTCGGGCATCATCTCGGGGAAATCCGGATCGTCTGCGGCAAGGTCGCCGGCGCCCTTCAGGATCATCGGCTGAGGACCTTTCGGGTGGCGCTCGACGGGCGGCTCGGAGCGGGCGTTGTGAACCATTGGCTGGCGCACGCGCGATCGGATCACGTCGGCGATGCGCGCCTTGATGCGCTCGTCGCTTTCCGAACCGTCGGGCTGTGTGACGACATCGGGCACCGGCTCGGAGGTCTTGCGCTTCAGAAGCGTCGGCAGCCTGGCCAGAAGGCCGCCGTCGGTCTCTGCGCCATCATCGGCAGCAAGGCGCGGTTCGGCGCGGCGTGTTCGGGCGCGCTCCTCGGGAGCATGAACAGCCTCGGCCATGGGTTCGGCGAAACCGGTCTCGGAGGGCTCTCGGGCCCAGAGCCCGGCGACTGCCCGGCCGAGACCGCGCAGCCCGCGCCAGAGGAGTGCGAGGAGAACCGCGTATCCCATGATCGCGCTGCGCAGCAGGAAGCGGGCATAGGCCCAGAGTTCGTCCCGAGTGAAGCCGAGAACAAAGGCGGCCATGGCAAGCGCACCCGCAAAGGCGGCGATCGACATTGCCTTGAGGCCGAGCGCGGCCCCGACCGGAACCACTCCGAGAATCGCGCCGAGCACGGTGTCGCCGAACAGGCCGCCAAGGCCGAACGAATGGGTCCAGCCGGGACCGGGCACGTGGGTCGAGGCATAGACCGAGACAAGGGCGATCCCGATCGGCGCGAAGATAAGCCGGCCCGCCCAGCGCTCGGACCCACGGTGGAAGAGGAACCTGAGGCCCCAGACGACGAGCACGGCCGGGATGGCCCAGCAGCCGAGACCGATGATGACATGCAGTGGCGAGGCAATGACGGCACCGATACGCCCCAGCCAGTTCGAAGCGGGCTCGTCTGTCACCGACAGCCAGCTCGGGTCGTCGGGCGAGTACGACCAGATCATCGCCGCAGCTGCGAGACCGAGCGCGAAAAGCGCCAGCCCCGCGAGTTCGCGCCCCCGCCGCTCGATCACCTCTTGCGTATCCGCGTCGAACAGGGGGTCACGGGATCTCGTGGTCATGGCCATGGCGCGTTTCCTCACTGGTAGAGACAATCGCGGATCTTGATGAGCCCGCGTTCGGTTTCGTCTTCGGGCGTGACGAGTGCCACGCGGATATAGGATTTGCCGGGGTTCCCGGTATCGGTGGCCCGGGCGAAATATTCGCCCGGCATCACCCGCACGCCGGTTTCGGTCCAGAGCCGGATGGTGGCCTTCTCGCCGTCCTCGACAGGCAGCCACAGGAAGAACCCCGCCTCGGGGGCGCCCGCCCCCTCCACGCCGGCGAAGACATCATCGGCGATTGCGTACTTCGCCTGGTATCGGGCGCGGCTCGCCTCGACATGGGTTTCGTCAGCCCACGCGACCTCGGCGCCGCGCTGGAGGGGCAGCGGGAGGGGCGCGCCGGCATAGGCCCTGAGAGTGCGGAGGCGCTTCATGTTCCGCGATCCGGTGGCCACGAAGCCCGCGCGGAGGCCGGGAAGGTTCGAGCGCTTCGACAATGAGTGGAACACCACGAGCCGCTCGGGGTCGGTGCCAACCTCGAGAGCGCCCGGCGGCGGCCCGGTGCGCCAGATCTCCGAATAGCATTCGTCGGCGAAGACGAGAAAATCGTGGCGCTCGGCGAGAGCGAGAAGCTCCCTCCAGTAGGCATGGCTCGCAACCGCACCCTGGGGATTGGAGGGCGAACAGAGATAGGCGACAGAGACCCGGTCGAGAACTTCCGGGGAAAGCGATGCATAATCGGGCAGAAAGCCCGTCTCGGACGTCGCGGGCACGTAGACGGGCTCCGCCCCGGCGGCGAGCGCGGCGACGGCATAGACCTGGTAGAAAGGGTTCGGCACCAGAACGACCGGGCGCTGACCGGCCTTCGTCTCGGGGCAGAGCGCGAGACAGGCGTTGAAGAGCCCCTCACGGGTGCCGTTGAGCACCATGATCTGCGTATCGGGATCCACCGCGGCGCCATATCGGCGGTCAAGCCAGGCGGCGATGACGCCCAGAAGCTCCGGTGTGCCCTCGTTCGGCGGATAGCGGGAAAAGTCGGCGGCATGTGCGGCGATGGCCTCGAGTACAGCTTGCGGCGGGGCATGGCGCGGCTCGCCGATGGTCATCGGCACCACCTCGCCGCCGGGCTTGAGCCCGTCGAGCAGCGCACGCAGGCGCGGGAATGCATATTCCGGTAGGTCCGCAAACCGCTCGGGGTAATTCATCTACTGCCTCTGTCCGGGGTCGTTTCGCCCCGTTTGACATGACCCTATCCCGCGGCGCGCGGCCTCGTCCAGATTTTCGGGGCGGAATCCGGGGGTTGGGCGGCGGGCCTGTGGCTTTTAGGCCAAGGCGCGCGCCGCGGCCGCCCCGAGGCGAAGCAGCTGGCCCTCGGCATGCGGCCCGGCCTGCAGCAGAAGTCCCGCCGATGGCGTCCCGGTGGGCAGGGTAAGACCCGTGAGCCCGAGGAGGCTCCCGACACGCGTATTGCGCAGGGCAAGAAGGTTGGCGCGGGTGTAGGCCGCCTCGTCTTCAAGAAGATGTGCGGCGTTCGGCGGCAGGATCGGACAGGTCGGCAGAAGCACCGCATCGACACCCTCGGTGGCGGCGAGGTAGGCGGCGCGCAGGCTTTCGAGGCGCTGCCAGCAGGCCACGTAATCGGCCGCCGACATCGCCGCCCCGCTCCGGAAGCGCTCGAGGATCGGAGGAAACATGACTGACGGGTTCGTCTCGATGATCCCGCGCCACGTGCCGTAGGCTTCCGGGGCAAAGATCGTTGCCAGTTCGAACACCTCCTCAACCATTGCGAGGGTCGTATGGGAGATGCTGGCCCCGGCGGCGGCGAGGCGTTCGACCGCACCTTCGAAGCCGGTGGAAATGCCTTCGTCGAGCTCGGTGAGGACGAGGCCATCCAGAACCAGAAGGCGCGTGCCGTCGAGGGACGCACCGTCGAGATCGACCGCCGGCCCTCCCAGTGCGGCAAAGCCAAGTGCCGCATCCTCCACACTGCGCGCGATCGGACCTGCGGTGTCGAAGCGTGGGCAGAGCGGCAAGGTGCCCTCGTCCGGCAGCAGACCGTGGGTCGTCTTGAGCCCCACAAGATCGTTCCATGCCGCCGGGATTCGCACCGACCCCGCCGTGTCGGAACCGATGGCAAGCGGCGCGAGCCCGAAAGCGACCGATGCCGCCGCGCCGGAAGACGACCCGCCCGGCAACGCGCCCTCGTCGTGGATGTTGGGCGGCGTCGCCGTGACAGGGTTGAGGCCGAGGCCGGAAAAGGCGAGCTCGGAAAGATGCGTCTTGCCGAGCGAGACCATACCGCCTTCCCGGGCGGTCGCGACGACGGCTGCATCGGCCTCGGGCACCCGGCCCGCGAGCAGTTTCGAGCCGGCCTCGGTACCGAGACCGGCGGTATCGAAGAGGTCTTTCCAGGACAGGGGGACTCCATCGAGCGGGCCACGGCGCGCGCCCGAACGGGCGCGGCCCCGGGCGGCGACGGCTTCTTCTCGGGCACGCTCGGGGCAGGTTCGCGCATAGATCCTGGGTCCGTGGGGGTGGACGGCGATAGCTTCGAGAAAGGCGTCGGCAAGTTCGACCGGGTCGATCTGTCCTTCGCCGATGCCCCGGCCGAGTGCCGCCGCGCTCACGCTCTGCCAGTCGTTCATCGTGCTCCCCCCGTATTCGCCGCCCGAGACCTAGCGACCCGATGCCCTATCGACAATGCCGTGTCTCGCGTCACCTTGCGGCGCATGAGCATGAATACGGACGTTCTGATCGCAGGCGGTGGGCTGAACGGAGCCGCTCTCGCGCTGGCATTGGCCGGGGCGGGACTTTCGGTGACGATCGTCGACCCGTCGCCGGCGAGGATTCGCAAACGCGCGGGCTTCGACGGGCGGTCCTACGCCATGGCCGTAGCATCCCAGCGCGTGCTCGCTGCACTCGGCCTCTGGCAGGAACTCCAGAAGAATGCCCAGCCCATTCTCGAGATCAAGGTCTCCGACGGCCGGCCGGGCGAGGGCCCTTCACCCTTCGTTCTGGAGTTCGACCATGCCGAACTCGAGGAGGGCCCGATGGGTTGGATGGTGGAGGACCGACACCTCCGCCCCGCACTGCTGGCCTCACTTGAAGCTCAGGATCGCATTACCCGCCACGACGGAGTTTCGGTCACCGACCATGCTGCCGGTGAAGGCAACGTTTCCGTAACCCTTTCGGATGGCCGTGCGCTGACGGCGGCATGTCTCGTGGCCGCCGACGGACGCGAGAGCCCGACGCGGACGCGGGCCGGCATCGGCCGGGTCGCGTGGCAATACGGTCAGACAGCCCTCGTCTGCGCCATCGAGCACGCATTGCCCCATGGCGGCATCGCGCACCAGTTCTTCATGCCGTCCGGGCCGCTCGCGGTGCTGCCGCTGACAGGCAATCGCTGCTCCATCGTCTGGACCGAACGCACCGAGGCTGCAGCGGAGATCAACGCGCTAGACGAGGGCGGGTATCTCGATGTCCTCCGTCCGCGTTTTGGCTCGTTTCTGGGCGACATTTCCCTTGCAGGAGAGCGATTTACCTACCCTCTCGGCCTCTCTCTGGCCCACGCTTTCGTCGCCACGCGGCTCGCTCTGCTGGGAGATGCCGCGCACGCGGTCCACCCGATCGCCGGGCAGGGTCTCAACGCGGGATTGCGGGATGTGGCGGCGCTGGCGGAGGTTCTGGTGGATGCACGCCGGCGGGGCGAGGATATCGGGCGACCCGAGGTGCTCGAGCGCTACCAGCTCTGGCGGCGGTTCGACGCGACCGCGCTGGCTCTCGCCACCGACGGATTCAACCGCCTGTTCTCGAATGACAATTCACTTCTTCGGCTTGGTCGCGACCTCGGGCTCGGGGTCGTGGGCCACATGCCGTCGTTGCGGCGGGGCTTCATGCGCGAGGCTGCCGGGCTTACGGGAACGCTGCCGCGGCTCGCGGAGGGCCGGGCGCTCTGAAGCTCGATTCCGAAAAAGACTCTCCGCAAGGATGTATGGCAGGCATTGCGCGGAAACGGACCACGCGCCGTCCCGAAAAAACGCATCACTCGAGCTTGCGAGCCTCGTCGACAAGCATGACCGGGATACCGTTGCGAATGGGATAGGCCAGGTGAGCGGCCTTCGACACGAGTTCGCCGCGCTCACGATCGAGGCTGAGCGGCGCTTTCGTCTCCGGACAGACGAGCGCCTCGAGCATCTTGCGATCCCACGCCGGCACGGGACTGTCGGTCATTGCATCACCTCTTCGTTGGAGCCGCCCCGAAGGGCGAACTCGATGAGGGTGACGAGGGTTTCGCGCCGGGTCGAGAGCGAGGGTGCCTCGAGCAACGCCTGCTTGTCCTCCGGCTCGAACGGACAGAGCATCGACAGGGAGTTGATGAGCAACTCGTCCTCTGCATCGCGGAGCGATTCCCAGTCTGTCGAAAGCCCGCTGGCCTCGAAGTAGCGGCCAAGAACATCCATGAACCGGTCGCGGTCGAAATCATCGTGTTCCACCGGCCCCAGGTCGCGACCGAACGGCGACCAGTCGACGTCGCAGCGCCGGTAGGGCGTGAAGCCTTCGACCTCGGACGTGATCCGGTAACGGGAAATTCCCGCCAGCGTTATCATGTAGCGCCCGTCCTCCGTTTCGGAAAAACCGGTCAGACGACCCGCGCAACCGATGCTTTGCAAACGGGGCTCGTTCGATCCGGGTACGTCTCGCGGCTGGATCATGCCGATAAGCCGATGCGAGGTCTTCAGCGTGTCGTCGAGCATCGCGAGATAGCGCGGCTCGAAGATGTGCAGAGGAAGCCGGGCGCGCGGCAGAAGCAGCGCCCCCGGAAGCGGGAATACGGGGATCGTCTTGGGCAGATCGGCGGCTGATAGCATGACCTGTGAAGTAGGCCGGCGCAGGCCTCAGGCAAATATCATCGACGACAGCTTCCGCCGCCCGGCGAGGGCGATCGGGTCTTTCGCCGAAAGCGCGTCGAAGATGGTGAAGAGCTGGGCCTTGGCGGCACCCTCGTTCCACTCCCGGTCGCGGCGGAAGAGCTCGAGGAGCTCCTCGACGGCGGCCTCGGTCTCGCCGGCGGCCTGAAGCGCCTGGGCGAGATCGAACCGCGCCTGGAGATCGGAAGGGTCGGCCTCGACCCTCGCGCGCAACTCGGCCACGGGACCCGCGTTTTCAGCCTGGCGGGCAAGCTCGATCTGCGCCTTGGCCGCCTCGATTTCAGGCGCGGTGGCGATTTCTTCCGGAGCCTGTGCAAGCAGGGTCTCGGCCTGATCGAGCTGGCCAGCGGCAACATGGGCGCGGACGAGACCGCCGTAGGCAACGGCGTTTTTCGGCTCTTCGCCGAGAATGGCCGCGAAGGTCTGCGCGGCGTCCGCAGCCGCTCCCTGGACAAGCATCTCCTCGGCAGCCTCCAGGGCATCGCCGAGCCCGCCGTCGCCAGCGAGGGCCACAACGCGGTCGATGAAGGCCTTGACCTCGGAGCCCGGTTGCGCGCCCTGAAACCCGTCGACCGGCTGGCCCTGCCAGAAGGCGTAGACCGTGGGGATCGACTGCACCCGCAACTGCCCGGCGATCATCTGGTTCTCGTCGACATTGACCTTTGCGAGCCGAACCTTGCCGCCGGCCTCCTTCACCGCGCCTTCGATGGTCGGCGTCAGCGTCTTGCAGGGGCCGCACCAGGGTGCCCAGAAATCGACGATCACCGGCACCTCCTTCGAGGCGTCGATGACATCGGCCATGAAGGTGGCTTCCGAGACGTCCTTGATGAGGTCGGCAGGGGTGGCGGCGGGGGTGGTTCCGAGTTCGAGCATTCGGGTGGTCCTCGGCGGTCTGTTTGATTTGGCGTCTATATGAGGGGTGAGGGCCGCGAGGAAAAGGGGTGAGGTGTCGCTGGCGTGCAGGGTGAGCGGATCTTGCGCCGTCTCGCCCGGGCGTGGCGCGAAACCGGCAAGCGAGGCGGTGTGCGGCTCGCCGCTTGATCGCGGTGCCCGTTTTCGGGCAGGCGCCACTTGGCGGGTCGGGAAGATGGCAGGCCGGCGCCTCCGGTTCGGCCCGCCCCGCACGCAACGGGATCGGACGACTCGACTCACGGGAAATGCCCCTCTAAGTCTGGAACGAAACAGGAACGTCTTCGCTGCCGAGCCGATGCCGAACCGCCGTATCCTCTCGCTCTGGTTCCCGCGCCTCGGGGCCGAGCGCCTCCTCCGACTCGACCGGGGGCTGACCGAAGCGCCGCTCGCGGTGGTGACGGATATTCGTAACATGCAGGTGCTCGTCTCGCTTTCCGCGGCGGCCTCAGATGCGGGACTGACCCCGGGCCAGCCCCTGCGCGACGCCCAGGCAATGTGCCCCGGGCTCGTCGCCCGCCTGCAGAACCCCGTGGCCGAGGCGGTGTTTCTCGGAGGGCTCCGGCGCTGGGCAGGAAAGTTTTCGCCCTGGGTGGCCGAGGAGCCGCCCGAGGGGTTGATGGTGGACCTCACGGGCTGCGCGCATCTCTTCGGCGGAGAGATGGCCCTTCTGCGCCAGGTCGAGGCCGAGTGCGCCGACCTCGGGCTGACCGTGCGCGCAGGCATTGCCGATACCGCGGGGGCAGCCTGGGCGCTGGCGCGCTACGCGGGCCGGTCCGGCGGCGCGGCGCGGTCGGGTGACGATATCGACCAGGAGGCGCGGGCGACGCGGTCCCGCGCTGCGCGACGGCGGCATTCGGAAAGGGAGGGCGCTGCATCCCGGCCCCCACCGCTGGAGACGACGCGAATCGCGGCACCGGGGCAGACGCGGGGTGCCATCGTGGCACTGCCGGTAGCTGCGCTGCGGCTCGAGGATCAGGTGGTGGCCGAACTCGTGCGGCTGGGGCTGAAGCGGATCGAGGACCTCGCGGGCCAGCCGCGCGCGAGCCTTGCGCGCCGGTTCGGGGCGATGCTCGTGCGCCGGCTCGACCAGGCGATGGGGGTGGAGCCCGAGCCCATCACGCCGGCAAAACCGCCCGACAATTTCGCGGTGCGTCTCACTTTGCCGGAGCCCATCGGGCTCGAGGAAGACGTGATGGCGGCGGTGGACCGGCTTCTGCCGCAGCTCGCGGAGAGACTGCGCGAAAAGGGGCGCGGGGCGCGCATGGTGCGGCTCGAGGCGCACCGGGTGGATGGCGGGGCGGCCGTGATCGAGGTGGGGCTTGCACGCCCCTCCGCCGAGCCGGACCGGATCCGCCCACTCCTGGAATTGACGCTGGGCGAGATCGACGCCGGTTTCGGCATCGACCGGGTGCGAATCGTCGCGCCGGTGACCGAGCCGGTGCACGCCCAACAGCACCGGGGGCATCTCGAGGCGGCGCGTGACGGCGGGGCGCGGGGCAGCGGCGCGCCGCTCGACGATCTCGTCGGAAAGCTCGGGGCGCGGGTGGGGCTCGAGGCGATCACCCGTCTGCATCCGGGTGACAGCCATATCCCGGAGAAGACGGCACTGGTGATGGCGGCGGCCTGGTCGGAGCCTGCGACCGGCTGGCCCGAACCGCCGGGGCCGCGGCCCGTGCTGCTGTGGCGGCCGGAGATGGTGACTGCCCCCGACGTGCCCGCTCTGCCCGAGCGATTTCGGTGGCGGCAGCGGGACCTTGGCGCGGTGGCAGCAACGGGTCCCGAGCGGATCGCACCGGAATGGTGGCTCGATGAACCAGACTGGCGGACCGGCATGCGGGACTACTGGCGGGTGACCACGGATGCCGGCGAGGTGCTCTGGCTCTACTTCGCCCATGGCGGGACGATGAGCGCGGGCTGGTTCTGCCAGGGGCGGTTCGCTTGACATGCAAAACCCCGCCGGAGCGGGGTCTTTCGGGAAGCGGTCCCCGGTGCCGCGGGCTGGGTGGGGGCTGTAATATCCGCGGCACCGGGGTGAGCGTCTTTCGCTACGACTCGAAAATCACCCCGGAGCGCGGCGGGAGCGCGGCGGGCATGGGACGGGCCGGGGGCATTTTCATGTCCGAACCAAGGCAGGACTTGATTTGCAGGGGTTTGGGCGGCAGGGTTCGGCAATGACGTTTCAGCAGGTTCCGCCGAAACCCAGCAACCTGCCCGATCAGGTGGTCTTCGACCGGAGCGAACTCGGCGTGATTCTCACCGTCTACGGGCGCATGGTCGCCGCCGGCGAATGGCGCGACTATGGCATGTCCTTCCTCAAGGATGTGGCGATCTTCTCGATCTTCCGCCGCGCCGCGGAGCACCCGATCTACCGCATCGAGAAGCGGCCGCGGCTGCGCGGACGGCAAGGCATGTATTCGGCGATCGGGATGGACGGACAGATTCTGAAGCGCGGGCACGACCTGAAGACCGTGCTGCGTGTCTTCGACCGCAAGCTCATCCGCGCGGTGAAGGAATAATGCGCGTTACCCTCGGCTCCTGCGGACTCTGAGCCCGGAGCATTCCCCCGGGAACGCAAAATGTACTTGCCGGGCTTTCATCTTCCCCGAAACACTTCCGGGGCGCCGCAGGTCCGTGAAGAGCACCCCTCAGGGGCGGCGGAGCGAGGTAACCTCACCGCCGCCGTTCGCCGCGATGCGGGCGCGGGCAGTCTCGAAAGGTTCGATGGCGACAGCCATGTGGTGGGCATTGGCGTGAATGACGCGCACCTTGTCGAGCGCGATAGCCACGTGTCCTTTCCAGAAAACGAGATCGTTCCGCTCGAGCGGCGTATTCGTCGGCCGCCCCTGCCCGATGCCGATCTCCTGCTGGTCGCTGTCGCCGGGGCAGGCGATGCCGCAGGCGAGAAGTGCGGCCTGGACGAGGCCGGAACAGTCGATGCCGAAGCTCGTGTTACCGCCCCAGAGATAGGGGGTGTGGAGAAACCGTTCGGCGATCGCGGCCGGGTCGGCAAGGGGCGCGTCGAGAGGCCTCAAATGAACCCTCGGAACATGGCGGCGGCCCCCGTCCGTCACGATCGTGCACCAGAACTCACCTTCCTCCTCAACGAGGACGGGTGATCCGAAGGACAGGGGGATGTGCTCGTCCGCCTTTACGTCCGGCTTCGCGAAGGCGAGGGTCAGACGCGCCGAAACCCGATGAGTTGGCGGGGCGGAAACGTCGACGAGCGTATCGGCTTCGAGATAGCCGACGTAAGCGTCCTTGACGGAGATGCCGTAGGAGACACCGTCGCGGGTCTCGAGAACCCGGAAGGCGTCGCCGAAAAGCAGTTCGCGGTCCTTCACTCCCGTCGGCTTTCTCCAGAGCGTGGCGCAAGGCGGCCGGCCGACATGGCGAAGATCGCCTTCGACGAACCGGTCCGCCTCGACCTTGCCCTCGAGCGAGACATGGGCGACGCGGCCGTTCGAAGGGGTCTCGCGGGGGTCCATCAGACCCCGAGTGCCCCCGGCAGCGCCTGAAAGAGCGCGCGCGCGCCCATTCCCACCCCGCCCTTCGGGCGGCCCGGCGCGGCGGTCGGATTCCAGCCGTAGATATCGAAATGACAATAGCGGTCGGTCTCGGACACGAAGCGGCGCAGGAAGAGCGCGGCGGTGATCGCACCGGCCATGCCGCCCGAGGGCGCATTGTCGAGATCGGCGATGCCCGGTTCGATCCTCGTCTCGTACGCGTCCCAGAAAGGGAGCCTCCAGACAGGGTCGCGGGTCTCGGCGGCGGCTTCGGAGAGCGCCGCGGCGAGCGCTTCATCATCCGTGAAAAACGGTGCCAGATCGGCTCCGACGGCGACACGGGCAGCTCCCGTGAGCGTCGCCATGGAGACGATGAGGTCGGGGCTCTGCTCGGAGGCGAGGGCGAGAGCGTCGGCCAGCACCAGACGGCCCTCGGCGTCGGTGTTGTTCACCTCGACCGTGAGGCCCTTCCTGGAGGTCAGGATATCACCGGGCCGAAAGGCGTTGCCCGACACGGAATTCTCCACCGCCGGGACGAGCACGCGAAGACGCACGGGCGTTTTCGTCGCCATGATCATGCCGGCGAGGCCCAGAACCGTCGCCGCTCCGCCCATGTCCTTCTTCATCAGGCCCATCGAATTGCCGGGCTTCAGGTTGAGCCCGCCGGTATCGAAGCACACACCCTTGCCGACGAGGGTCAGCGTCGGCCCCGTGCTGCCCCAGGTCATGTCGATGAGCCTCGGCGCGCGGGTGGACGCGCGACCGACCGTGTGGATCAGGGGAAAGTTCTCGTCGAGCAGCGCCTCGCCACGGATGACATGGATGTCAGCGCCGTGGTCTTTCGCCAGGACGCGCGCGGCCTTTTCGAGTTCGTCGGGGCCCATGTCGGAGGCGGGCGTGTTGATGAGGTCACGGGTGAGCGCCTCGCCAGCGGCGATAGCCTCGAGACGGGGCGCGTCGACGCCCTCGGGAGCAAGCAGGTCGGCCTTCGGCGGAGGAGCGGCCCTGTAGCGACCGAAGCGGTAACCGGCCAGCAGCCAGCCGAGCGCAGCCTCGGCAAGCGCGGATCCGACGAGGTCGGCTTCGAGCCGCCAGACGCCTTCGGGGAGTTTCGCCCTTGCCGAGGCAATGTGGAAGCGCCCCCGGCGGCGCTCTTCGGCAGAGCCAAGGCCGGCGGCAGCCCCGACCGGCGCTCCCTCCGGGCCCGGGAGAAGCACGAACTGGCCAGCCTTGCCCTCGAAACAGGCGGCTTCGACCCAAGCCCGATGCGCGGGTGGCAGGCTGTCGCGCCAGGCTTCGGCGTCCTCCGCGGTAACGGCATGAAGCGGACGAGCGTCGCTGTCGGACGCGGCGAAGGCGAGGGCGGTCATGCATTATCTCCGGTCGATTTTTCGCTTGCGAGCCTAGCTGACCGTTCGGCACCGGCAAGCCATCAAAGCCGCATGTCCTTACCCCCCCACACCGCGCGCATCGAGCCTTCGCCGACACGCTGCAAGCGGGCCACCGTCGCCGCGAGGCCCGGCGCGTCGCCCGACCGGGCAAGCAAGGCGATGTCGCAGGCCACATGGGCCAGAAGGTGCATGCCCACCTGGTCGGCGATGGCCATCAGCGAACGGGCCGTCCGGGCAACCCGGGCGCAGTCTCCCTCCGCCCAGCCGGTTTCCACCGTGAGAAGTCGGCAGGAAATCTCTTCCACCGCCCGGTCCAGCACGCGCTCGGCCCCGGCCTCGCCGAGGTCGTGCACCAGGTCAACGAGGCGCGCCCGGTCGATCACGACCCGTTCGGCCTGTCTGAGTGTCGCGATGGCCGCCATCGGCACCCTCCATTCCCGCTACGGTTACCCGGTATCGCAGGCAAGACTTTTCCGAAGCCTTAGCGGGGGGCGGCAAAAATCGCTCGAAAACCGGTCAAATCATGCGTAAACACATAGGAAAACAAGGGTTTCAACGAATGCACAGGGTCAAGCCGCTGCCGCGCTACCTGGTCCAGCGCTACGAAGGCTGGAAGGCAACGACTTACGCCGAGAACCGCGCCTGGTATGGCCGGCTCGCCTCCGAGGGCCAGCGTCCGCGGGCGATGATCATCGGCTGCTGCGACAGCCGCATCAACCTCAACGCGATCTTCGGGGCCGACCTCGGCGAGGCCTTCATTCACCGCAACGTCGCCAACCTCGTGCCGCCTCACGAGCCCGACGGTGAACATCACGGCACGTCGGCGGCGGTGGAATACGCCGTCCAGGGGCTGGGCGTGGCCCATATCGTCGTCGTCGGACATACAAGTTGCGGTGGGGTGAAGGCTTGCTACGAAATGTGCTCCGGCCGCGCTCCGGATCTCGAGCGCGAAGAGAGCTACGTCGGGCGCTGGATGGACATTCTCGCTCCGTCGTTCCCGGAGCTTCCGGCCGGCGGAGAGGCCGAGCGGGTCGCCGCCTTCGAGCGGGCGGCGGTGATCCGGTCGCTCGAGAACCTCATCACCTTCCCCTTCGTCGACCAGGCGATGAACGAGGGCCGGCTCTCGATCCACGGCGCGGTGACCGACCTCGCCGATGGTGGGCTCGAAGTCTTCGACGCCGCCGGCAGGGCTTTCGCTCCGATCTGATCCGGGCTACGCGCTCGCCCGGGGAAGAAGGGGATCTCGATGGGCCTGTTCGAACTGGCGGCGGCGAACCTCATTTCGCCGATCATCCTCAGCTTCGCACTGGGGCTCGGCGCGGCGCTGGCGCGGTCGGACCTTTCGGTGCCCGAGGCCGCGGCGAAGGCGCTGTCGCTCTACCTTCTGTTCGCGATCGGCTTCAAGGGCGGGGCCGGCGTGGCCGCACACGGGCTCGACGCAACGCTTGTCGGCGCGCTCGTCGCGGGGCTGGTGCTTTCCTTCGCGATTCCGTTCGTCGCCTTCGGGCTCCTGCGTGCAATATCAGCCCTCGGCCCGGTGGACGCCGCTGCGGTGGCCGGCCATTACGGCTCCATTTCCATCGTCACCTTCGTTGCCGCGACTTCGGTGCTGCAGTCGCAGGGCATCGCGTCGGAGGGCTACATGGTCGCGGTCGCCGCCGTGATGGAAGCCCCGGCGATCCTCTCCGCACTCTGGATCGTGGCGCGCACCGGCCGGGCGGCCGAGATGGAAGCGGGCCTTGTCCGCGAGATCCTGCTAAACGGCTCGATCGTACTGCTCGTCGGCTCCTTCGCGATCGGCTGGATCACCGGCGAGGAGGGGCTCGCGCAGATCTCGAGTTTCATCGTCGCTCCGTTCCAAGGGGTGCTCTGCCTCTTTCTGCTGGACATGGGGCTGGTGGCGGGTCGCGGGCTTCGGCAGTCGCGCGGCGTGCTCGGGTTCGGCGCGGTGGTCTTCGGCTGCCTGATGCCGCCCATCGGGGCGACGTTCGGGCTGATCGCCGGGCTCCTGCTGGGGCTTTCGACCGGCGGGGTCGTCCTCATGATGGTGCTGTCGGCCTCGGCGAGCTACATCGCCGTTCCGGCGGCGATGCGGGTGGCGCTGCCCGAGGCCAACCCGTCGATCTACCTCACGCTGTCGCTCGGCGTGACGTTTCCCTTCAATCTCACGGTGGGGATACCGCTTTACCTGAGCGCTGCGACACTGGCGACGGGAGGATAACGCCATGGAGACCCATGAGGCGAAACGGGTGGAAATCATCATCGAGGCACCGATGGCGCGGCGGCTCACCAAAGCGCTCCGCGACGCGGGCGTGACGGGCTATACCGTGCTGCCCGTGCTCGGCGGTTCGGGTCGCTCGGGGACCTGGACGCGGGAGGGACAGGTTTCGGCAGCCGGCGGCATGGTCGCGGTCGTCTGCCTGATCCGCGCCGACAGGCTCGACGGGCTCCTCGATGCGGCATTCGAGGTGGTCGAGTCCCATATCGGTGTCGTGTCGATCACCGATGCGCAGGTGCTGCGCGCCGAACGGTTTTAGGAAAGCCTTAACCAAGATCGCCCAGACAGGGACCATGAGAGATGATTGGGTCGTTCTTCGCCTGCCACCGGAACTTCTGATGTCGCTGCGCGCGCTCGCGCAGGAGGCGCGCGTCACCCCGGGGCAGTATCTCAGGGACCATGTCGCCAGGAAGGCGGAAGGCGCAGGCATCCGGCCGGACGCCATTCCGAGGCCGGCGAGTCCAAGTGTGTCTACGCTTCGCGAACTCGTCTCGGACATTCTGTTCTCGGCGCAGGACTGGGCGGCGATGCAGGACGCGCTGGTGGCGGAAGGTTTCGCCCTTCGGGTCAGGGGGCTGGGGCTCATGCTGCATGCCTGGCCCTCGGACGAGCCGATCTGCAAGTCGGCGGAGTTCGGGTTCAGCTATGCCGAGCTCATCCGCAGGCTGGGTGCCGGGGAACCTCCCGCCCCCGAGCTGCGGCCTGCGGATGCCGGAGCTTATCCGGGAAAAAGCCGGCGAGCGGCGGGCTGACGTCGGGGCCTTCGTCGTTGCGAAAACGGGTCCGCCGGGAACACGCGCCCCAAGGGAACACGCCGCTCAGGCGCGCTGGAGCACCCGGTTGCCCAGAAGCTCGGCGATCTGCACCGCGTTGAGTGCTGCCCCCTTGCGGAGATTGTCGGACACGCACCAGAGGTTCAGGCCGTTGTCGATGGTGGAATCCTGCCGGATACGGCTGATGAAAGTGGCGAAGTCGCCAACGCATTCGACCGGCGTGACGTAGCCGCCGTCCTCGCGCTTGTCGACGACGAGAACACCCGGCGACTGACGGAGAATGTCACGCGCCTCGTCCTCGTCGAGAAACTCCTCGAACTCGATATTGATCGCCTCGGAATGGCCGACGAAGACCGGCACCCGCACGCAGGTCGCCGTGATGCGCAGGCTCTTGTCGATGATCTTCTTCGTCTCGGCGACCATCTTCCATTCCTCGCGGGTCGACCCGTCGTCCATGAAACTGTCGATGTGAGGAATGACGTTGAAGGCGATCTGCTTTGTGAACTTCGCCGCCTCGACCTCCTGACCCGGCACGTAAAGACCCTTGGTCTGGTCCCAAAGCTCGTCGATGCCCTCCTTTCCGGCGCCGGAGACCGACTGATAGGTCGAGACCACCACGCGCTTGATGCGCGCCCGGTCGTGGAGCGGCTTCAGGGCGACGACCATCTGCGCGGTCGAGCAATTGGGATTGGCGATGATGTTTCTGTTGCGCACGCCGTCGACGGCATGGGCGTTCACTTCCGGTACGATCAGCGGAATGTCAGGCTCGTAGCGGTAGAGCGACGAATTGTCGATCACCACGCAGCCTGCCTTCGCCGCTTTCGGCGCGTGCTCCTTCGTCGCCTCCGAACCGACGGCGAAAAGCGCGATGTCCCAGCCCGAAAAGTCGAAAGTCGCGAGGTCCTTCGTCTTGAGGGTGTCGTCGCCGAAGCTCACCTCGGTGCCGAGCGATCTGCGCGATGCGAGGGCCACGATCTCGTCGACCGGGAACCGGCGCTCGGCCAGGATATTCAGCATTTCGCGGCCCACGTTGCCCGTGGCACCAGCGACGACGACGCGGTAGCCCATTTCGTTCGCTCCTAAAGGTAACGTCGGGGCTTTAACGTAAGGACCCTGTGCGGGAAAGGGCGGAATCGCCCCTGTCGCAGGGGTTGAGTCTCAATGCTCTTTAGGTAATAACTATTATATATCCATAATTATGGAAAATGCCATGAACCGCGATGTCATCATCACCTGCGCCGTCACCAGTGACGACGACAAGGCCAGCGGCAATCCGAATTGCCCGGTCACGCCCGAAGACATCGCTGCGAGTGCCATCGAGGCTGCCCGGGCCGGCGCCGCCATCGTGCACATCCACGTGCGCGACCCAGAGACCGGGGGCTATTCGGGTGAAACGCGGCTTTACCGGGATGTCGTCCGGCTCATCCGGGAAAGTGATGTCGACCCGCTCGTCAACCTCACAGCAGGCATGGGCGGCTATATCGAGGTCCATGAAGACGGGCTCGAACGGGGCGTCGCACATGGAACCGACTTCGTCTCTCAGGAGAAGCGGCTCGCCCACATCGTCGAACTCTGCGAGGAAGGGGAATACGTCCCCGAGATCACCACGCTCGATTGCGGCACGCTCAATTTCGGCAACGCCAACCGGATGTACGCCTCTCCTCCCGCCTATCTCCGGAAGGGGGCCGCGCTCATCCGCGAGCTTGGGGTGAAGCCGGAACTCGAAGTCTTCGACACCGGCAATCTCTGGTTCGTTCTTCGGATGATCGAGGAGGGGCTCGTCGATGCGCCCGCGATGATCCAGCTCTGCGCGGGTATTCCCTGGGGAATGCCGCTCGACCTCGGCCTGCAGTCGCGGCTCGCCGCGATGATGCCCGAGGGAGCCTTCTGGTCGGCATTCGGAATCGGTCGGATGCAGATGCCAATGGTCGCGGGTTCGGTGCTGATGGGCGGGCATGTGCGCGTGGGCCTCGAGGACAATCTTTACCTCTCGAAAGGCGTTCACGCGACCAATGCCCAACTCGTCGAGAAAGCCCGCGCCATCGTGGAAGCGATGGGAGCGACGGTGCGGGGGCCGGATCACGCGCGCGAAAGGCTCGGGCTGTGAGCGCGGTGTTTCGCTACGAAACAGGAGTTCGGCGCGAGTGGATCGACTACAACGGCCACATGCGTGACGCCTATTACGGGCTCGTCTTCTCATACGCCGTGGACGCCTTCCAGGACGAGGTGGGGCTCGACGCGGCCTACCGGAAAAGGACCGGCTGCACGGTCTACCTCGTCGAGGACCACTGCTTCTACCTCGCCGAGGTCAAGGAGGGCGACTTGCTTGTCGTCGAGACGCGCGTCATCGGGTCGGATGCCAGACGGTTTCATCTCCATCTGACAATGCTTGCCGACGGGATCTTGCGCGCGGTCTGCGAATTCATGGAGCTGCATGTGCGCCAGACGCCGGAACCGAAAGCCGCGGAGATGCCGGCGGCCACCACCGCAAGCATCGCCGCGGCGCGGCTGTCGCAGGCGGAGCTGGCGGCCCTGCCCCGCAGGTCGCGCGCGATGGGGCTGGCCCGATGAGACAGGTGCGCACGCTGGGCCTTCTGGGAACGGGGGTGATCGGCGGCGGCTGGGCCGCGCGCGCCCTTCACGCGGGGTTCGACGTGGTGGCCTGCGACCTCGACCCGGCGATGGAAGACTGGCTCAGGGGCGCGGTGGAAACCGCCGCGCCGGCACTGCGCAGGCTGACCGAGGGCCTCGCCCTGCCGGCGCCGGGCCGGCTGTCCTTCACCACCGACCCGGCGGAAATGGCGCAAGCGTGCGATGCCATCCAGGAGAACGTACCGGAGGTCGTCGACATCAAGCGCGCTGCGCTCGCCCGCGTGGCGGAGGTGGCGGGGCCGGACGTCCTGATCCTGTCGAGCACATCGGGTTTCATGCCGAGCGATCTGCAGGCCGGGCTGAGACATCCCGACCGGATACTCGTCGGCCACCCGTTCAACCCGGTCTATCTCTGCCCCCTCGTCGAAGTCGTCCCCGGAAAGGCGACTTCGGACGAGGCCGCGGGGGCGGCGGCCACCCTTTACGAGGCCATGGGAATGGAGGTGCTTCTGGTCAGAAAGGAAGTCCCCGGGCACCTGTCCGACCGGCTTCAGGAAGCGATGTGGCGGGAGATTCTTCACAGCCTCAACGACGATATCGCGACGACCGCCGAGCTCGATGCGGCCATCGTCTACGGTCCGGGGCTGCGCTGGGCCTTCATGGGCATGAACCAGATCTACATGATCGCCGGCGGCGAGGGCGGCGCGCGGCATTTCATGGAGCAGTTCGGACCCTGTCTGGAAGAACCCTGGAGCCATCTTCAGGCCCCGGACCTGACGCCCGAGATCGTCGACCGTTTCGTCGAAGGAACCGCCCGGCAGGCGGGCGGGCGCAGCGTGCGCGACCTCGAAGCGATCCGTGACGAATGCCTCGTGGCGATCCAGACGGTGCTCGCGAAACACGACATCGGCGCGGGCCGCACGCTCAACGCCTGGGCCCGGCGGCTCGATGCCGAAACGCGTTGATTCTGCCGTAGCAAGGCGCGACATCGCCCGGGCCGCCTGCCGGGCAATTGCCGAACGGGGCCTCACCCGGGTGCGGATGGTCGACATCGCGAAGGCCGCCGGGGTGACCACCGGCATGATCACCAATTACTTCGACGGCAAGGAGGCGATCATCGCCGCCGCCCTGAGGGTGCCATTCGAAAACATCCGCCTGCGGATCGAGGAGCGCATCGAGGGCGGCGAAACCGACCTCGCCGAGCTTCTCGAGCCGGCGATTCCGGTCACGAAGGCCCAGGCCGCGGAGACTGCCGTCTGGGTCAGTTTCTGGGGTCTCGCCGCCACTGACGAGAGCCTTCGCCCGCTGAACGCCCGGCTCCATGGCGAGGGCGCGGAGATCTTCGCCGAGGCTATCCGAACGGCCTGGCCGGAGACGCGAAGCTGGCCGCGCGACCGGTTCGAGCACCTCCGGGTGGCCATCGCGACATTCGTCTTCGGGCTCTCGGCGGCGGGGGTGACGAGCCCGGCGGTGTGGACCCCCTATGTCCAGCGGGAGCAGCTGCGCGCGTTTCTCGAGATGTCGAGGTCCTGACGGCGCCTCAGTGCCCGCCGATTGACCCTCTCGTCCGGGAAAGCGACCGGCTCGGCGCTTTCGCACGGCCAGCACTCGATGTTCGGCCGCACACCGGTCCACCTCGGCAAGGACAGCGTTCTCTCATTTCCCGACCGGCCGATAAGCCCGACGCCAGAGGGCGCCGCGTATCCGCTTCGGGCAAGGTGCCGTTTCACCGCCGATCCCGGACTCGCCACGGCGCGAATTCGTTGACGGGGGACCTTGCGAAACCGGTTCAAGCGCGGAGAACGGTGGTGGATACTGGTCGGAGTGGCGAGATTCGAACTCACGACCCCTGCCTCCCGAAGGCAGTGCTCTACCAGGCTGAGCTACACTCCGACCGTGCTGGCCGGGTTACTTCCCCTCCCGGGCTTTTGCAAGGGCCTCATGGCCCGGAGGCATCCGCTCTGCCTGGGCGCGCAGGAGCGTGCTTATGCGCGGCGAAGAAATCGTTGCGGCCCGCGATCGGGTGCGCAGCACAGGGGTCTCGGAACTTCCTCCGCGAACGGTCTCCCGCAGAACGATGTAAAGGCCGGACGCGATGATGATGCCCGCACCGACAAGTGTCTGCGCATCGGGAACTTCGTCGAAGTAGACGGCACCGTAGCCCGCAGCCCAGAGGATCTGCGAGTACTGCATCGGAGCGACGACCGCGGCGTCGCCCCGGCGGTAGGCCGCGATCACGAGAAGGCCCGCGACGAAGGCGAACACGGCGATCATCGCAACGATACCGAGGTGCTGCGCCGGCATCGGGCGGTAGACGAAGGGCAGAACGAGACCCATGGCGACGAATGACGCCATCATCGGGTAAAGCATCAGCACCGCGCTGCGCTCGTCCCGGCCGATCTTGCGAACGATCACCGAGGCGAAGGACGAGCCCAGAGCCGCGGTCAGCCCCGCAATGTGGCCGAGCGCCAGCGGTTCGGCGCCCGGCCGGAGTACATAAAGCACACCTGCGAGCCCGACGATGACCGCGCCCCAGCGGTGGATGCCGACCTTTTCGCCAAGAACAGGGATCGACAGGATGGTGATCAGAAGAGGGGCGGCGAAGATGAAGGTGTAGACCTGCGCGAGCGGCAGCACCGAGAAGGCGTAGAAGGCGGAAACGCCGGTAACGAGGGTCGCGATCGTCCGCAGCGCCGTCCACCATGGGTGCACGGGCCGAAGGGTGCCCGGCGTGGCATCCCGCATCAGCATGATCGTCGCGAGCGGAAATCCGAAGAGCACCGAAAAGAAGATGATCTGGAACGGTGCGTAGCTCTGCCCGAGCGTCTTCACGCCAACGTCGTGGGTTGCGTAGAGCCCGAAAGCCACCAGCGCGATGACGGCCCCCTTGAGGTTCGATCTGGCGATATCGGTCATGCGTCGGATCCCGGGCGGAGGGTGCCGCTTTCGCCCCTACGCCAAAACCATCGCGTCCGCCTTCGCAAGCTGGAAATCGGTGGTCCGCCGCGCGCGAATGGGGCTGCGGCGGAAATCCCTCAGCCCGCGAGCGCGGCGATGATGCGGTCGCCCATTTCGGAGGTCGAGATCGGGGTGCCGCCCTCGGGGCCGAGAAGGTCCGCCGTCCGCGCGCCCTCGGCGAGCACGGTCTCGACGGCGGTCTCGAGGCGTTCGGCCTCGTCGCCGAGGTCGAAGCTGTAGCGAAGCGCCATGGCGAAAGAGAGAATGCAGGCGATGGGGTTGGCCTTGCCCTGCCCGGCAATGTCGGGGGCCGAGCCGTGAACCGGTTCATATAGCGCCTTGGGGCGACCGTTCTCCATCGGTGTGCCGAGTGAGGCAGACGGCAGCATGCCGAGAGAGCCTGTGAGCATGGCCGCGGCGTCGGACAACAGGTCGCCGAAGAGGTTGTCGGTCACGATCACGTCGAACTGCTTCGGCCAGCGACAAAGCTGCATGGCGCCGGCGTCGGCATACATGTGCGAAAGCTCGACATCGGAATATTCCGCCGCGTGAATCTCGGTGACGACATCGCGCCAGAGGATGCCCGATTCCATCACGTTGGCCTTCTCCATCGAGCAGACCTTGTTCTGCCTCTTGCGGGCAAGCTCGAAAGCCGAACGGGCGACACGGGCGATTTCGCTCTCGGTATAGCGCTGGGTGTTTATTCCGACCCGCTCGTTGCCTTCCTTGAAGATGCCGCGCGGCTCGCCGAAATAGACGCCGGAGGTGAGTTCGCGGATGATGACGATGTCGAGGCCGGCGACCACCTCTCGCTTCAGCGACGAGAAGTCGGCGAGGGCGTCGAAACACTGGGCGGGGCGAAGATTCGAAAAGAGGTCCATTTCCTTGCGGAGCCGCAGAAGGCCCCGCTCGGGCTTCACAGAAAAGTCGAGCGTGTCGTACTTCGGCCCGCCCACCGCGCCGAGGAGCACCGCATCGACCGCCTGGGCCCGCTCCATGGTCTCGTCGGTGAGCGGCGTGCCGTGGGCATCGTAGGCTGCCCCGCCGACAAGGCCCTCCTCGACATCGAAGGCGTGCCCGTTCGCGCCGAACCAATCGATGACCTTGCGCACCTCCGCCATGACTTCGGGGCCGATGCCGTCGCCGGCCAGGATCAGGATGGAGGGATTGGACATGCAGGGCGCTCCTTCGTGGGACCAGATGGGCGGTAGCTTCTGCCCTCGGTGGGGTCAAGGGTCGAGGCCCGGCCAACTCGGACGGGCCAGAATGCCGGGCCCGCCGGGAGGCGCTCTGGGGCAACCGAAAGCGGACGTCGGCGGGCTCCGGCCTTGACGTGTCGGCTCGGTTCGGCGTTGTCGCCTGGCGAAGCTGCCTCGATTCCGGAGGCCGCCACCGTTCCGTGCTAACGGCGGGGCTCGGCAAGGTCGATGTCCACCCAGACCAGCCCGTGACGTGTGGCCTCGGCGCCGGGCGCACCGAGCAGCACGGCACGTGGGTCGTCGCTCGCGGGCCAGAAGACACCCGCGTCCCTGATCTGCCAGTCCGACGAGGGCAGGACGTAGTCCACCCGCAGGTTGCCGGGGCCGTCATCGTCCCAGTCGGCCGTGTCGAGGGCCGGGTCGCCCCGGTGCCGGGCATTCGCCCCGCCCTGGGCGCGGGCGGCTTCGACCGCCCCGGCGCTTCGGGGAGCAGGGTCCTGCAACCGGGCGTCGGTCAGCAGCGAAGTGAGCGCGCCCGGCCGTCCGTCACCGTCCACCGGGTCGAGATTTGCGTCGCCGGCGATGATGAAGCGCGCCTGCGGCGGGTCACCCCCCATCGTGCCGTCGAGCCAGACGCGCCAGAATGCCGTCTCGTCATGGTTGCGGCGCCCGTTGCGGTCCTCGGGTCCGTCGAACACCGGGGGTGTCGCGTGAAACGCGAGGATACGCACCGTGCCGTGGGTCGGCGTGAGGACCGGCACGTCCCAGTGACCGGTGGTCGAGAGCCGCTGAACTTCCGCCACCTCGGGTGTCAGCGGCGGTGGAATCGCGCCGGGCAGATCGCGCCAGAGGAGTGTCGAGAAGTCGCGCGCCGCGGCAGCGTCGACAGGCCAGCGCGACAGGAGCGCCATGCCGCCCTGACCCCGGAATTCGCCGTAACCCTGGGCGTCGCGCGCTGTGCCCCGGCGACCGTCGCCGTCGAGGTCCACGCCGGTGGCGTGCCCGGTGTTCGGGGCCGGTGCGAAGCGGTGGGGGTAGTCCAGCCCGAGTGCGGCCAGCCGCCCGGCAAGGGCCGTCAGCGCGTGCCCGTCGCGGTCGTGATCGATGCCCGTCAGCACCAGTATGTCCGGAGCGACCTCGGCAATTACGCCGGTCGCGACGGCGATATCCGGGCTTTCGCCAGCCAGGATGTCGCGCAGGAGAAGGCCGGGACCCTCCCGCTGAAGCTCGACGTTGTAGGTGGCGACCCGGATCGGATCAGCGGCGGCTGGTGCCGCGAGCGCGACGCTCAGACCGTAAGCAAGTCGCCTTCGGCCGCCTTTGCGGCGCGCTTGCGTTTCTCGCGGATCATCGACGCGATACGCCCCATCGCGATGCCGCGCATGAAGAGAGATGCAGGCAGGAAGGCCCATGCAGCCACCGTCCAGATCAGCGTGTGCGGACTTTCGAGCGAGACCGAGCCGAAGAGCGACGAGGCCGCGTTCACCACCGCTGGCACGACGAATGGCAGAAGAAACCCTAACGCTATGTTAAAGCGCGCGTCGCGGGCGAGACGTTCGACGACGTCGCCGCCGGCCGTCGGGTCGAAGGTCGGCAGGTTCACCCAGACATTGAAGCTGCCCGAACCGAGAGGCCAGCCGATCAGGCGCTGGATGATGAGAAAGAGCGCAAGGGTGATCAGCGAGATGAGGTAGGCGATGCCGGCCGAAGAGCGCACCAGGTCGATCTGTTCGACCGAAGCGTCGGGCGGCAACATCAGGACGACGAGGCGCACCGGGCTGTAAGGGAAGTCGATCACATGACCGACGAGGCGGCCCACGGCCTCCACGAGCATCGTGAGGTTGGTCGGGTCCGCCTGTCCGCGCGCCATCGTGGCGAGCAGGAAGACAGTCACGAAGAGAGACAGGAACCGGATGCGGTTGAACGGCGGGGCATCGCGAAACTCGATGAGCCCCGGATAGGACGAGGCATATTCGAAAATCACGAGGGCGGCGGCAAAGATGGCGACCAGCGTGACGATTTGCGCGGAATCATCCGTGGTGCCCGGCAACATGAGCGCCGGGGTGGCGACAAGCATCACCACGAGAATTGCGCGCAATACGGCGCCTGTCAGCCGAGCGATCACTGCCCCAACCCCTCACAATGGCCGGGCCGTGTGCGATGCACGGCCCTTATCCCACTGAGATTCCGCCGATTATGGCGGTATGCCTCATTTTCGCCCAATTTCTGCCATCTTTCGGAAAACGCAGCAACTCGCCGTTAACCATGGCTGCGGGATGCGGCATTTTTGTGGAGAAACTGGTGCGACAATGCATCAAAGCGCCCGGTCGCGACGCCCGTGCACATGACGCTGCGGATTGCGACGGAACGCGGGCGCGCCACTCGAAAGGCGCCCGCTCCGGTATTCAGCCGGCAGCCTCGGGAACCGCGGCGGCGAGATGGACTGGCGCGGTGAAGATCGGGGCGACGGCTCTCTGATGGGTTTTTCCGGTCCGGCGCCGCAGGTTCGTGGTGCTTCGGTCGCCCTGCGTGGGATGCGGGAATGCGACGAAGGGGCCCGCCGAGCCTCAAGAGGTCGAGAATACAGGGCGGTCCGTCATGACTGCGACGCAGCAGCGAT
>CAZPPH010000030.1:0-25783 GCA_964588375.1 uncultured Rhodobacterales bacterium
GCGTCGAACTGCGAGCCGTCGCGCTGGAACTCGGTGCCCTCGTTGAACACCTTGCCGAAGGTGTCCTGCACGATCCTGATGTTGTCGCCGATGCCGATCTTGCCGCCGAGCCTTTCCTGCAGATAGGGCGCGGCGGAGAGGTGGTCGGCATGGACATGGGTCTCGAGGATCCACTGCACGTCGAGCCCTTCGCGCTCGACATGGGCGACGATGGCGTCGGCCGACGCCGTATCGGTGCGGCCGGACGCGTAGTCGAAGTCGAGCACGCTGTCGATGATCGCCGCCGCGGAGCCTTCGGGGTCGCGGACGACATAGGAGATCGTGTTGGTGGCCTCGTCGAAGAAAGCCGTCACGTCTGGTTGCATTTCACTTGCCTCCGGATGGGGGTTCGGTGTTATATGCAGATAGTGATATGTATTAATTCGCCCGGGAGCAAGGGGTAATGAGCGAAACGATCGAGATGTCGGTCGACGAGATGACGGCGGCCGCCGGTGAGGCGGCGGCGATGCTGCGGCTCATGTCGAACCCCGCAAGGCTTCTGCTGCTCTGCCACCTCGTCGAGGGCGAGCGGAGTGTCGGGGAGTTGATGGAGCGGACCGGCCGCGAACAGGCCTATGTCAGCCAGCAGTTGGCGCGGCTGCGCGAAGAGGGCCTCGTGGAGGGCGTGCGTTCAGGCCGCCAGGTGCGCTACCGGCTGGCCGACGAGCGGGTCGCGCCGGTGCTCGAGGCGCTTTACTGCGCCTTCTGCCGCGGTTCCGCCGCGACCTGATCGGGCAGATCGGGCCGCGCTTGCTGAAAAATCCGGCAGGAACCCGCCTGATCGACGCGATTTGCCGAGGATGCGGGGAGTCCGGCCTGAGGGAAACCGCGCTGCTGTGGTATCGTCTCGAGACGTGCGGGGACAACGACACCAAGCTTGGGAGGTAGCGCGTTGAAAGACATGAGCGAACCCCGACAGGGCCGCGACGACATCGACCGAATCGTCGATGCACTTCTGGAGAACCCCACCCGGGCAGGCGACATCAAGGCCCTGCTGCGACAGAAGATGACTGCGCCGGAGGTGGTGCGGGTGGCCCATGCCGTGACGACAGGGCCGTCTACCGAGGATATCGACGAGTTCTGGGACAACGTGCCGGTCTGACCCGGGGGTGCCGACCCGGTGTCGCTTGCGCCCCGCCGACGGCGGCCCGCCGACGCACCCTGTCTGCGACACGTGCCATTGAGTTCGCCCGTCCTTTCGGTAGATAGGGTGTCAGGCAGGCCGGGGATGGCCATGGAAGACGGCACCACAGGTTCGATCGGCGGTCGCGTGGCCGAGGTCAGGTTCAAGACCGAGACCCCAAACCGGCTGGATGCGGCAGCCCGGTCGCGAATCGCCGAAGCCCTTCGAGAGGTCTTCGCGGACGACGGTGTCGCGGGGGTCGTTCTTTCCGGCCCTGACGGGCGGTTTCCCACCGCCAACGACCCCGGCGGCGAGGGGCCGTCTCTCTCCGACCTCTGCGCGTTGATCGAGGGAGCGCCGAAACCCGTCGCCGCGGCCATCGCGCAGGGCGCGCTGGGCCCCGGCTGCGACGTCGCCCTCGCGGCGCATTTCCGCTTCGCCGCCGAAAAGGCGGTGCTCGGCTACCCCGAGGTGCGCCTCGGTCTCGTGCCCGAGGCGGGCGGCAGCCAGCGCCTGCCCCGTCTCGTGGGCGCGGCTGCGGCGCTCGAGGTGCTTCTGTCCGGCCGGGCGGTGCCGGCGCCCGTGGCCGCGAAGACCGGCATGATCGACGGCGCGGTGGCCGATGACCCGGTGATCCATGCCGTGCGCTACATCCAGGAGCGGGCGGCCGCAGGCGGCCGCCCCGAGCCCACCCGCCGCAAGACCCGCAGGCTGCGCGACGCCGGCGGTTATCTCGCCGCCTGCCGGGCCCGCCGCGAGGCGGTGGACGAGGGCCACCTGACCGCGCCTCGGCGGATGATCGACTGCGTCGAGGCGGCGCTGCTTCTGCCCTTCGACGAGGGGCTCGCCTTCGAGGCGGAAACCCGGGCGGAGCTTCTCAACGGCGCCGAGGCGCGCGCGCTGGCGCATATCTCGCGCGCCGAGGCGATGCGGATCGCGCCGAAATCGCTCCGCGAGGCCAGACCCCGCGAGGTCGAGACGGTGGGGATCGTCGGCGCGGGGCGGATCGGCACCGAACTGTCGCTGGCGGCATTGGCGGCGGACTTCTCGGTCGTGCTCTGCGAACGCGACGAGGCGCGGCTCGAGGAGGCGGTCCTGACGATCATCGAGGCGACCGATGCCGAGGTGGAGGCGGGGCGGCTCAAGGCGGAGGACGGCAAGGCCCGGATCGCCCGGCTCGCGGGCGCCTACCAGCCTTCGTCGCTGAGCGAGGCCGGTTTCCTGATCGAGGCGCTGTCGGACGCGGGAGACGGGGCCGACACCGCGATCGCCGCCCTCGACGGGGCGATGAAGGCCGGCGCGGTGCTGGCGCTGACCGATACCGGCGCCGATCTCGCGGCCCTCGCCGCGTCGACTTCGCGCGCGCCGGACATTCTCGGCTTGCGGGTTTTCCCGCCGCTGCGCCGGTTCCGGGCCGCCGAACTCCGCCAGGGCAAGGAGACGTCGGTCGTCGCCGGGGCGACGGCCTGGGACGTGCTGAAACGGCTCGGGCGGCTCCCCGTGATCTCCGCCGGCGGAGCGGTGTCCGACGCGCTGGCCGCCGCCTATCACGGCGCCGCGGACTGGTGTCTGATGGCAGGGGCCGGGGTGGAGGAGGTCGACCGCGCGATGCGGAATTGGGGCGCGCGTCTCGGCCCCTTCGAGGCACGCGACCTCGCCGGCGGCGGCCGGGTCGGCTCGGCCCTTCCCGGCGGGCTCGACAAGGCTCTCTGGCAGGCGGGCAAGCGCTATTACAGCTACCGTCCCAACGGCAGCCGTGCAGGACCGGACCCCGGCATCGAGGCCATTCTCGATGCCGCGCGCAAGCGCGGAGGCTTCGTGCGCCGCCCGGTGGAGGCCGAGGAGATCGTCGCGCGCTGCCTGACGGCGATGGCGAATGCCGGAGCGAAAGCGGTGCGCGAGCGGCGTGTCGCCCGGCCCGCCGAAATCGACATGCTGGCGGTCCACGGCCTCGGCCTGCCGCGGTGGCGCGGCGGACCGCTCGTCAACGCGGATATCGAGGGGCTTCTGAGGCTCGAAAAACGGCTGAAGCGGTTCTCCGAGGACGTGCCGGCGCTCTGGACACCGGACCCGCTCGTCGGAACGCTGGTCAAGAACGGCAAGCGTTTCGGGTCGCTCAACGGCTGACCGGCCGGCTCGGGGGTCGACCCGGCCCCTTGCTTCGACGGTTGTATTCCTCTCGCGGGGCCAGCCCGTCGGGCCGCCTTTTCGGCGTCGCCCGCAATCGACCCTCCCGAAATCACCAGCCTCCGGCGGGAGGTATGTCCGGGACGAAGACGGCCCTGCGTCGGAACCCGGGGCCGGGCAGGTCCGCACGGTGGCGGGGCGGGCGAAGAGCTCGTTGCCCGGTGCCGCCGGGCAGCCTCGGCGCGTCGCCGGAAAGGCAGTTCCCGGCGATCCGCCCACTTTCGGGCGCAAAATGTCCGAGACCGGACATCGCGCCTAGCGGCCCGACCCGGTCCTGCGTGACCGGGGACAGCCGCGGGCCCGGAGCGCCGGAGCGCGGGGCAGGAGAAAGCAAGACCCGGTCTGGGAAATCGACGGGATCGAGGATGACAACGGGAAGTTCGCAGACGCCGGCGTGACGATGAACGTCTTGTCGGGAGCGCCCGTCGGGGTAAGGGGGGCGGCGCTGGGACGCGGCGGGTGGTCGCCCGCGCCCGGCCGGCAAGCCTAGCCGAGAAAGAGGCCCGCGATCACCAGCATGAGGCCGATGGCCGATACCGCGAGCGCGCCGAGATTGAGCGCCACGATGGATTGCAGACGCGCCTTCAGCGCAGCATCGTCAAGCCCCGCGCGGCGCGCACGCGCCACCCGGACGATGCACCAGGCGAGCAATGCCACACCGGTGAGCGTGACCGCCGTTCCTGTCCAGACAAGCCATTCCATGCCGCCTGCGCCTAACCCCTGGCGCCGCCCGCGTCCAGCCCTTGCCGGCGGATCGGGGGGGCGCTAGCAAGACGCCGGAACGAGACAGAGGAAGAGGCGAGATGCAGGACGAGACCCCCGACACCTACCGCGTGGCCGCCGACGAACTGAGGCAATTCATCGAGCGGTTCGAGCGGCTCGAGGCGGAGAAGAAGGACATCGCGGACCAGCAGAAGGAGGTGATGGCCGAGGCGAAGGGCCGGGGCTACGACACCAAGGTCCTGCGCAAGGTCGTCGCGCTGAGAAAGCGCGACAGCGCCGATATCGCCGAGGAGGAGG
Organism: uncultured Rhodobacterales bacterium; assembly: GCA_964588375.1. Classification (GTDB taxonomy): domain Bacteria; phylum Pseudomonadota; class Alphaproteobacteria; order Rhodobacterales; family Rhodobacteraceae; genus JASJAR01. Next base: position 4,370 of record CAZPPH010000030.1, read on the forward strand.
CGGTGCTCGACCTCTACAAGCAGGCGCTCGGCATGTGAGCCCTCACGGCTGGATCAGCGTGACGCCGGGTATGTTCGCGATGTCTGCGATGTCGTCGTCATAGGCGGCCGAGATTTCGTCGATGAGCGCGTCGGTCCAGCCGGGCAGGTCGATCTCGTCCTCGACCTTGTCCTCCACGAAGTATTTCTCGAGATAGGCGGCGATGGCCCGGCGCCGTCCGGCCTCGGTCTCGGGCGGCCGGTTTTCCAGAAATGCCCTCAGGCGTATCCGTCCCTTCCGGTGGATGAGACCCATGACGATGTCGAGTTCGCCCTCCAGCTGTGTCCCGTGGGGCAGGCCGGCCACCTCGCGCATGACCTCCGACCATATGATCGGCGTGTCCTCGTTGCACCAGACGGTGATCCGGCAATCCGGTACGGCGGCGTGGAGACGGGCGATGTAGTCCGACCAGCGCAGGCTTCGCGGGTCCGCGCCATCGAGGAACTCGGTGAAGTCGGGCCGCCCTGCACCGAGGCTGTTGTAGAGGGCGGGCAGGAAGGTGGCGGGGTCGCGTATGCCGAGGCAGAACTCCACCTCGTCTTCGGGGAAGATGTTGCGCAGCCAGGCGGCCTTCGCGGCGCGCGCGTAGAGCTGGCCGTTCTCGACGGCGCGCAGGGGGATGCAGATGAAGCTGTCGTTGAACAGCACGATGCGCTCAGCCCCGTCGTTCTCGACAAGAGCCTCGAGCATGACCTCGCGGGACCCGGGGTCGGCGGGTTGGCCGCGCAGGGTGGTCATCACGTCGCGCAGGATCTTGCGGTAGCGCGACGGGCCGGGAACCATGACCCCCTCCCGGGCGAGCGTGTCGCGATTGCGCAGGAGCGATCGCATGAGGGCACCCTCGTCGGTGACGTGGGCGCCGATCTGGTAGACGATCTGCATCTTGCTCTCGATCAGCCTCTCGGGTCCTTCCCACGCCCCTTCTGCGGATCATACCTCGCCTGCCGTGCAGGGAAAGCCCCGCCCGACCTTGCCGCAAACGCCTTGATCGGCGCGGGCATAGGTCGTAATCCGGCGGTTGTGCCCTGACAGCTCGGCTGGAAGCGCATCTGGTCTGCAACAGCGGGCGGAAGGAACAAGAGGATCACCTTTTCGGGCGCTTGTGGCTCTTGCCCACGCGCCGGGTGCAAAACGGTCACCGAACGGTGCCACGGGCCGGCATAGCTCAGCTGGTAGAGCGCGTGATTTGTAATCACGATGTCGGGGGTTCGAGTCCCTCTGCCGGCACCATTTTCAATCATGCGCCCGGAAGACATGTTGTCGAGATTGCCGGGTTTGATTTGGCCGCCCCTCTTCTGCCGCTCCGGTCTCGATGCCGCCCGGTTTCGCCATGTCCCCGGGGGTCGGCGGCCGACCGGTCCGCCCCGCTGTCGGAATACCCTGCTTGCGTTGCCGTTCCGTCAATTGTCGCGGTCTCGGCCCCATCCACGCAGGAAGGCCGCTCGCGAACGTCGGGCCGCTTCGGCCGGGCGAAACACCGCGCAGACCACGCGACAGACGACCGGCCTGCATTCAATCGTCAATTCCTGTTCCTTTTGGGGAATTTCTATCGATAATCGTTGACTTGGCTCGGCTCGATACTGATAAGATCAGACATGTGCATATCTGCTCCGGCGCACGGAGGAAGCGGGTTAATAGCTGCATGCGGTATTTGGCAAAGAGATGGAATGAACAGGTATGATTCAGCGTGTGGTTTTGAGCGAGCAGGTCAAGGAGACTCTCCTGGATGACATTCTGTCGGAACGCTACAAGCCCGGTGATCGGCTCGTTGAATCCCAGATTGCGCGCAGCATGGGCATCAGCCAATCGCCGGTAAGAGAGGCCCTGCGCGACCTCGTGGCAATGCGCTTCGTCGAAGTGGTCCCGCACAAGGGCGCCCGGGTGCGCCGGATCAAACGTCGCGAAGTACTCGAAATCTATCCCGTAAGGGCCGCTCTGGAAGAACTTGCCGGGAACCTTGCCGTCGAGAATGTCGCGGACCAGCTCGGTGAGCTGGAGGAATTGGTGGCGCGGATGACCGAGGCATTCGATGCGGGAGACCCCCGCAAGATGGCGCATTGGGATGTCATGTTTCACCGCACGATCCTGGAGGCGACCGGAAACCAGGTTCTGATCGAAGCGTGGAATTCGCTGATGATCGAGGCCCGGACCTTTGTGACGCTGCGCAATCTCATGGCGACCCAACCGAACCTCGATCTGGCCGCGCGACATCGCCCGATCATCGATGCCCTGCGTGAAGGGGACCCCATACGGGCCGGCGGCGTCATGCGGAGCCATGTGGAGGAGTTCGGCTCGGTCATGCACGATATCTTCGAGACCCAGGAATCCGAGGTTCTCGGGGACGACGGGCAGCCCGCCGATGCGCGCAAAGGCACGGATCGCGTCTCCAGCCTCGCCTGAGTCCGGTCCGCCGCTCCGAAGAACGAGGAGGTCCCCATGGGTCACGTGACTCTGTCTTTCCTGCGCCACGCGAAGGTGCCGTCGCATGAAGGGGACATGCCCCTGACCGCGGATTCGAGCGCGGACATCGATGCCGCGGCCGATGGACTTCGCGCGCTTGGACGGGATGGGGACAGGTTCGTGTTCCTCGCCACGCGAACCCATCGGTCGCGTCAGACGGCCGATGCATTGCGCTCGGCGATCGCACCGGATGCGCCCGGGGTCGAGCCCGCCTGGGGGCTGCGCAACCCGGACCTTTATCTTGCCGGCTCGCGGGTCGAGATGATGTCGACGGCAGAGGCGATCGCCGGGCAACTCTCTCACCCGAAGCTGACGCCGGAAGAGGTCTTGTCCCATCCCTTCTTTCACGGCTTCCTGACCGCCGAAGATCGTATCGGGTACTGGCTGACCCACGAGGATCCGCCCGGCGAGTCGGCGGCGCTCGTCGGTCGGCGCGTGCTGCAGTTCGCCAGGAGTTTTGCCATCGGGGAGGGGAGCGGCCTTGTGGTGGCCTGCGTCACCCATTCGCCGGTGCTGCGCGCTCTCGTGGTGAACGGTCTGGGTTTGCCGGATCCCGGCGAGCCCGGTTGGGTCGAGGCTGTGAACGTCGAAGTGAGCGACGCAGGTGTGCGTTACGCCTTCCGCGACCGAACAGGGACGCTATAGCTCACCGTCAGAGCGCGGCGCTCCAGGACTGTTCGGCGTGGCGCTCCACTGCCCGCCAGTTCAGACGAAACCCCGCTCCGGGCGTCTGATCGATGGTCAGGAGGCCGTCCTCGATCTGCGGCGATCCCTCCAGCAAGTCGTACATCGGACAGGCTTCGGTGTCTTCGGGGATCAGTTCGACCGCCTCGATCTGGCTGAGTGCCCCGGCAAGCTGGGCATGGATCGGCAGGAACACGTGCGGCAGAACGCTGACGCCCTTCGCGTCGGCGGTTTCGGCAGCGGCGACGGCGGCGGTCACGCCGCCGCAGGTCGTCGCGTCGAGCCGGAGGATCGTGATGTCCTCGAGTGCGGCCGCGATGGTCTGTGCATCCGGCAGATCCTCGCCGATTGCGAGCGGTGTCGCCAGGCTCGCCTGAAGACGCCGGGCCTGGAACGACCGGTTCGGGCCGAAGGGGTCCTCGATGAAGCGCAGGCCGATCGGGTCGATCAGGCGGCATGTCCGCCGGGCCTCCGCGATGTTGCGCCACGCCCAGTGAGCATCGACGCTCAGACGAGGCCCGGCGACCTCCCACGCCGCTTCCACGAGGCGCACGTCCGCCTCCGCGTCATCTCCTCGGATCATGATCTTGATCCGCTCGAAACCCTCGTCCATCCGGCGGCGGATCTCGTCGCAGATGTCCTCCACCGGCCTCGCATCTGGATAGTATCCGGCCACGACCATGACCGGCACCTGTGCGCGTGCGCCGCCCAGGAGGTGCATCAGCGGCTGCCCGGCGGCCTTCGAAGCCAGGTCCCAAAGGGCGATATCGATCAGGCTGGCCGCCTTGACGAAGGTGGGCCGGCCGTTGACGAAGGCCGAAAGCAGGCTCTCGGTTATGCCGCGGCGCCGATGCACGTTCTGACCCAGCACCAGCGGGGCCAGCCGTTCGGCGGAGGCGAGCAACGCCGTGCCACGGGGGTAGCCGAGGGCGTCGCCAAAGGCTCCGCTGTCGGTCTCTATCCTCAGGGCGACGAAGTCGCGCGTCGTGATCTCGACGGGCCCCAAGCGGATCGGGCGGGGCAGGGGTAGCTTGCACTCCGCCGCCGCGAGGCGGACGATCTTCAAGGCTTGCCGCCTCCGGACGCCTCGGCCTCGGCCTGGGCGCGCTTGTGGGCGATGAGCGCCACCAGCCTCCGGTCACGCCAGGCCTGGCGTTGGCGGTGTTCATCCATCGGCAGCTTGTCGCGGCGTGCGGCCTCCACCTTGTCTAGGACGTCGCCCGTCCAGGGAAACGGGCCGCCGCGCGGATACATGTCGTCGTAGGACTGCCCGTAGCGCCCGACGAAATCGCGGATGCCGCCGGGGGCGTTCAGGTCGCCGGTCTCGAAGGGGCCCATGAAGGACCACCTGAGGCCGAGCCCGTCGCGAATGCACACGTCGACGGCTTCGGGCGAGGCCAGCCCCTCCGAGACCAGACGGAAGGCCTCGTGGTAGATCGCGCCCTGCAGGCGGATGGTCAGGAAACCCGGATCCTCCTTGTCCATCGGAATCGGCGCCTGCCCGCAAGAGACCAGAAGGTCGGATACCCGGTCGATGACCTCTTTCGAAGTCCACGGAGACGGAACGACATCCACCGCCGGAATGAGGTAGGGCGGGTTGAGCGGGTGGACGACGAGACACCGTTCCCGGTGGGTCAGATGATCGGTGAACGAAGAAGGGACGAGAGCCGATGTGGAGCTCGCGAGGATCGTATCCGGCCGTGTGTGCGCCTCCAGCGCGCTGAAGACCTCTCGCTTGACGTCCACCGATTCGGCGACGTTTTCCTGAACGTAGTCTGCGCCGGCCAACGCCTGCTCGAGAGTGTCGACGACGCTGATCGCATCGGCCGTATCCTTCGGAGACGCTCCGTTGAGGAGCCCGCTCTCGGCCAGGGCGGGCAGCATGCCGACGATCGTTTCGCGCGCCGCGTCGGCACGATCGCGGCTGCGATTCTGCATCACGACCTGATGCCCGGCGCGCGCGAAGGAAATCGCCCAGGCCCGCCCGATCATTCCGGTTCCGATTAGCGCAATTTTCATGTGAACTCCCGACTTTCGCGTCTCGACGATCCGTTGCCCATCGCCACTCGTCGCCCCACAGGGCTTTTCCCGGATTTCCGATCGCTCAATTTTTGCTGGCTCAGACCATCCGGTGTTCAGCGCAACCTAGCCTCACTTTCGCGGATCCGTCAATTATCGATAATCGCTTGACTGCTGTCGAGCCAGCGGATTACGGTCTCGCAAAGGCGGTCGAAAACGGTCGCAAGTCAACGGGAGGACGCAATGAGTTTGGACGAAACCAAGGTGCTTGGTCAGAACCTCGGCAACGACGGGTTTCCGGTGGATTGGGACGAGGGTGAGCAGGAGCTTTTCTGGATTCTCGATGACCTTCACTGCCCGAATCCATTGTCGCCGATGTTCTTCGATATCGGTGGCTGGTGGCTGACCTGTGACCATATGTTCCGGCGTTTCGGCGCGCCGTTCGCAAGCGACTGGGTCGCCAAGAACGTCAACGGCTACCTCTACACGGCGGCCATCCCGGCGACCCCCGGCGTCCACGCCGAGGCGACCGAGTATCAGTCCCGCTATGTTCCGCGGGTGCCCCGCAATGATGACTATGCCGAAAAGATAGGTCCCTATCTCGGCACGGTTCTGCCGCACTACGCCGAGAATTTCCTCGACTGGTGGAACGATCGCATCCTGCCGGAGATGCAGCGCAACTTCGCCTACATCGACGGGTTCGACAAGGAGGGCGCCAGCCTCACCGCGCTGGCCGTTCTTCTGGAAGACATGATCGACATCCACGACCGGCACTGGAAAATCCACTGGATGCTCAACTTCGCACAGTTCTCGGCCACCATGGCGCTGAACGGGGCGATCGACGAGTTCAAGCCGGACGCCAAGCCGGATCTGAAAGGGCGCCTGCAAAGCTCGGTCAATGACCGCAACTGGGATGCCGTGGAAGGTCTCTGGAAGATGAAGGAGGCCATCAAGAAGAGCGACACCCTCCGCAAGGCTTTCGAGGCCGAAACGGCGGCGGGTGTGATGACGGCGCTCGAAGGTTCCGACGAAGGGCGCAGGCTGATCAAGGAGCAGCTCGAGCCCTACCTGCAGGAATTCGGGCACAAGGCGCTCTGGTCGCACGAGACCATGTTCCCGCTCTGGATCGAGAATCCGGCACCGGCCATCGAGGCGGTGCGCGGATACCTTCTCTCCGATTACGACTTCCATGCCACGCTGAAGGGGGTCGAGGAAGACCTGAATGCCGCGATTGCGGAAACCCTCGAGGGCGTGACGGGTGAGGCGCACGACAAGCTCAAGGCGGCGCTCGACCAGTCGCTCAAGATGAACCCGCTGACGCCGGACCATCACTTCTATATCGACCAGGGCACCAACGCGCGGCTGCGCACCGTGCTGATCGCCATCGGCAGGAAGTTCGTCGAGGCCGACATCATCGACGACGCCGAGGACATCATGTTCCTGCGCTACAACGAGTTGCGCCAGCTCGTCGGCGACCCCAAGGCGCACGATGCCCGCGACCTCGTCTCGGACCGTCGAGACGAGCACGAGGAAGCCACCACCAAGCGGCCGCCGGACTGGATCGGCACCGCCACCGAAGAGGCGCTGGCTTTCCCTTATGCCGGGCTCTGGGGCTTTCCCGAAAAGTTCTATCGCGAGCCGCCCACCAAGGCGGGCGAGATCGTCGGGCTTGCCGCCTCGCCGGGTGTCATCGAGGCGAAGGCGCGGGTCATCACCACGTCCGATCAGTTCGACAGCGTCGAGGACGGAGAGATCCTTGTCTGCCGGATGACCAACCCGGCCTGGGTGGTCCTGTTCACGAAGATCTCCGGCCTTGTGACCGATGCTGGCGGAACGACGTCGCACTCGGCGGTCGTGTCCCGTGAGTTCGGTCTGCCGGCGGTCGTCGGCACGTCCGTGGCGACGAAGGACATCAAGACCGGGGACACCCTGCGGGTGAACGGCACGACGGGTCTGGTCGAGATAATGACCTGATCGGTCAATGATCCTCCGCCCCCGACACCTCCCGGTCGGGGGCGCGCCCCAGCTTCTTGAATCGAAGGAATGAATATATGGCACATCGCGTTGTCGACCTCTCCATGCCGGTCCACAAGGACATGAAACTGTTTCCCCGGCTGGCCGAGCTGAAGATGGAAATGAAGGAGAGCTGGAAGGGCTTCGCCGACGGGATCGGCGCGGGAGAATACGGCGAGGATCACCTGACCGCGCATTACTCGGTCACCGTCAGCGATCATGCCGGCACGCATATCGATGCGCTCAAGCACATGGGCGACGAGAATTCGCCAGGGCCGGAAGGGATACCCCTCGAATACTGTTTCGGGGACGGCGTGGTGCTTGACTTCAGGCATCTGAAGTTCGGATCGGCGATCACCGTCGATGACATGAAGCAGGCCCTCGACAAGATCGGCTACACGCTCAAGCCGCGCGATATCGTGCTGATCCGCACCGGCGCGTCTGAGTACAACGACGAAGACCGCTACATGACCGATCATGTCGGGATGACGGCCGAGGCGACGAAGTGGCTGATCGAACAGGACTGCCGCGTCACGGGAACCGATGCACCGACTTACGATCCGCCGATCTGGGCGATGTTCGAGACCAAGAAGTTCTGGCTCGCCCACAAGGTCATGCAGACCGACCCCTACTGGCACATCGAGAATCTGACGAACCTCGGCGACTTGCCGCCCCATGGGTTCAAGCTGTCGGTCTTCCCGATCAAGTGGGTCGGCACGACGGGAGCGCCTGTACGGGCGGTCGGAATCATCGATGGGTGAGACATCCACCATACTCTGGTTCGACGAGCCGGGATGTGCCGAAATCGCGACCGCGGGCGGCAAGGGGGCGAGCCTTGCCTCTATGACGCATGCCGGCCTGCCGGTCCCGCCGGGCTTTGCGATCCCGGCCTCCGTTCTCGAGATGTCCGTCGATGCAGAGAAGCTGCGCGGCTTCGCCCGCGCGAGGGACCACGAGGCGGCCGTCAGGCTGGTCGAGAAAACGGCCAGCGTGCCTGACGCAGTGCTCGAAGCCTACGCAAGGCTCGGCGGACAGGTGGCCGTGCGCTCTTCTGCCAGCGCCGAGGATTCCGAGGCGGCCAGCTATGCCGGTCAGCAGGAGACCTACCTCGAAGTCGAGGGCGCGGAGGAGGTCCGCAGGCGGGTCATCGACTGCTGGGCCTCGTTCTTTTCGGAACGGGCGCTGTTCTACCGGGGAGAGAAGGGGTGCCTCGAAGACCTGCGCATGTCGGTCGTCGTGCAGAAGATGGTCGATGCCGACAAGGCCGGCGTCGCCTTCTCGATCCACCCCGTGACACGGCGCAAGGACCGGATGCTGATCGAGGCCGTCAGGGGTCTCGGAGAGCAGGTCGTCTCGGGGGAGGTCACACCGGACCACTACGTCGTCGACCGCAAGGGGCGCGAGAAGAAGTCCGACACGCCCCACGGCGGCGTCCTTTCGGAGGATGAACTGGTGCGCCTGTCCCAACTCGCGATCAAGCTCGAAGACCACTACGGCAAACCGCAGGATATCGAGTGGGCGATCCTCGGAAGCGACATCTTTCTTCTTCAATCCCGCCCGGTAACCGCATGAATACAATGGCTTCCACCAGCCCGATCCCGCGCCAGGACGAGGGGTTCGCCCGCGACATGCTCGCGCGCATCGCCTTTGTCCGCGCCTTCGAGGAGACGGCGCTGAAGCTCACCCAGACCAATCCGCCGCGCGTGCCCGGCTCGATGCATTTCTGCGCCGGACAGGAGGCCGTGCCCCTCGGCGCGGCAGCGGGGCTTCGGCCCGACGACCAGATGATCGCCACCTATCGCGGCCACGGCTGGGCGCTGGCATCCGGTCTCGATGCCTACGCCGTGATGGCCGAAATCTGCCAGAAGGCCGACGGCATCAACGGCGGACGCGGCGGGTCGGCCTACATGATGGCGCCCGAGACGCGGTTCATCGGCGAAAACTCCATCGTCGGGGCCGGCACGACGATGGCCTGCGGCATCGCCATGGGCAACCTCGCGGCGGAAAACGAGCAGGTGGTCATCGTCTCCATCGGGGACGGGGCGACGAACCAGGGCGCGGTGCACGAGGCGCTGGTCTTTGCCGCTGCCCGCGATCTCCCGGTGATCTTTGTCATCGAGAACAACGGATGGGCCGAACTGACACCCGGCGCCTCGATGATCAAGATTGACCGGCTCGCCAAGCGCGCGGCCGGCTACGGCATTCCGGGGGCCACCGTCGCCGGCAACGACCCGATCGCGGTGCGCGACAGCATCGCGCGGGCGGCGGACCACTGCCGGTCGGGCAAAGGGCCCACGTTCCTCGAATTTCGCGTGCCGCGCCTCTGGGGCCATTACAACCGGGACATCGAACATTACCGCCCGAAAGCCGACCGCCAGGCTGCGGAAGCCGAGGATCCCCTGAAGGTTCTGGCCGAGCGTCTCGTCACCGGCGGCATGATGGACGAGCGGGAGATCACCGATGTGATCGAGGCTGAAAGCAAACGCGCCCACGACATGGGCGAGGCGGCCATGGAGGGGAGCGATCCGGAGCTGTCGACCGCGCGCGATCACGTCATCGCGGCGCCGATCGAGAGCGACCCGAAAACCGCCGGCACCGAGACCCTCAGCTATATCGAGGCGGTCAATCGCGCGCTCCGCACCGAGCTCGAAACCGATCCGAGGACAGTCGTCTATGGCGAGGACGTCGGCAACGCCGGCGGCATCTTCGGGGCGTCGCGGTATCTGCAGAGAGATTTCGGCGCCGACAGGGTTTTCGATACCCCGATCGCCGAGAACGCGATCCTCGGCTCCGCCGTCGGTGCCGCGCTCAACGGGTTGAAGCCCATCGTCGAGATCATGTGGGCGGACTTCCTGTTCGTCGCGTTCGACCAGTTGATCAACCAGGCCTCGAACATTCGCTATGTGACCCGCGGCAAGGCGAGTTGCCCCATGGTCGTGCGGACCCAGCAGGGGGTCACGCCGGGCTCCTGCGCGCAGCACTCCCAGTCGATCGAGGGCATGCTCGCCTCCGTCCCCGGTCTCAAGGTCGCGCTCGCGGCGAGCCCGCAGGATGCCTATTCGCTCCTGCGCGCCGCCGCCGCCGACCCCGATCCGGTGGTCGTCATCGAGGCGCGCGGGCTCTACCAGACGAAGGGCGAGGTCACGATCACAGAGGGCGCCGAGCCCGTCGGCAAGGCCGCGCTGAAGCGCTCCGGCACGGACGCCGTCATTCTCACCTGGGGCAACATGGTGCCCCCGGCGCTCGAAGCCGCCGAGGCTCTGAAGGACGAGGGCCTCGACATCGCCGTGCTCGATCTGCGCTGGCTCGCGCCGCTGGACTGGGAAGCCGTCGCCGACGCCGTGAAAGCGGCTGGCGGGAAGGCTCTCATCCTGCACGAGGCCACCCTCACGGCGGGGTTCGGCGCCGAGATCGCCGCGCGCCTGCACGAGGGCCTCGAGGGACCGCTGGATATTCGCCGCCTTGCCACGCCCGATGTCAGGATGCCGGCGAGCGCCGCGCTTCAGTCGGTTCTGGTGCCGAACGAGAACACCATCGCGGACGCGGCGCTTGCGCTGGCCCGAGGTGACGCATGAGGAGCGCCATGCATTTCCAGCGCGCTCGATCGATTCCCGGAGGAAAGAGATTATGAACACACGTTTCTTCGTTGCGTCCCTGATGATCGGCCTGCCGGCCCTCGCCTGGGCCGAGGCTCACGCACCGACCCTTCCGCCGCTCGTGCCGCAAGCCAATGCGGAGATCACCACGTTCGAGCATCTGGACGCGCTGAACGAATGCGACTGGGACCGCCTTATGGCGCAATATCCCGAAGAAGTGCTCTTCATGCTACCGAACGGCGTCACGATCGAGGGGCGCGCGGCCATCGGAGAGGTCTTCAGCGGCTTCTGCCTGCCGCGCGAGGAGGGCGGCTTTCTCGGTGCGACCTTCATTCCGGAGAAGGTGAAGACCGTCGGAGACACGGTGAGCGTCTCGTGGCGCATGGAGGCCGACTTTCTGGCGGAGCCCTATCGCGGAGGTGACGCCTACGTGACGCGGGATGGCCTGATGTATGTTCAGGTCACGACCTTCGATCCGTCCGACATGGTCATGGCCGAGTGACCCGAGGCAAGGGAAGGACACGGGCCCGATGCTCCTAGACGCCGTCTTCATAGGTCTTCTCGAAGCCTCGCCGCTGATCCTCGCGGCGATGGGCTTCACGCTGATCTATTACCTGAATGGTTTCCTGAATATCGCTTATGCCGAGAGCATCACCTACGGCGCATACTTCGCGGTCCTCTTCAACGTGGTTCTGGGCGCGCACTTCTATGTCGCGATCGTACCTTCGATGCTGCTTTCGGGTCTCCTCAGCGTCCTGGTGTACCTCGCGATCTTCAGACCCGCGCTTGACCGAGGTGTCAGGCCCACGGAAATGATCATACTTTCGGTCGGCGTCTCGTTCATGCTTCGCTACGGCCTCGTGCTGGTCGTGGGGCCGGAGAACCTGTTTCTCAACGAACCCAACATCACCTACCTCAGCTTCGCCGGGCTCGGGGCCACGAACCTGCAGCTCACCGCTCTGGTGCTCGTCTTCGTGATGGCCGGCATCCTCTACTGGATGATCTACAACACCGGCCTCGGCGAGCAGATGCGGGGGCTGGCGAACAACCACGACCTCGCCATGGCCAGCGGGATCAATCCGCATCGCACATCGGTCGCGATCTGGTTCATCGCAGGCTGCGCGGGCGGGCTGTCGGGCATCTTCTCCGGCGTGTTCGCCCAGGTCACCCCCTACATCGGCTGGAACATCATCCTGATCACCATGCTCGTGACGATCGTCGCGGGGGTCGGCAGCGTGCGGGGCGCACTGGTCGCCAGTGTGGTGGCGGGGATTCTGACGGCGTTCATCACCCTCGTGACGAAGCCCCTCTATGCCGAGGTCGCGCTGCTGCTCGCGTTCATCGGCGTGCTGACCTACCGGGGGGCGAGGGCGACCTGATGGACTACCTGATCTTCTCCTTCTCGCTCATGCTCATCTACATCGGGCTCGCGCAGCTTCTGTACGTGCAGTTCGGCCTCGCCGGCATACCCAATTTCGGCGTCGTCGGGTTCTGGGGCATCGGCCTCTACGGCACCGGCGTCCTCTACGTGCAGTTCGATGTGCCCCTGGCGCTCGCCATCCTCGTGGCCTCCTTCCTGGCGGCGCTGACGGCGTGGGTGCTGGCCTTCCTCGTGCTGCAGCGAAGCGGGCAGGCGGTTCTCGCGGCAACGCTCGCCTTCGCGGCCATCGTCGCCACGCTCGTGATCACCGAAAAGGACCTGACCGGCGGCGTCCGCGGGCTCGGCACGATCGGTTATCCCTTCGCCGACTTCGAAAACCGCAACCTGGTCTTCGCCGTCATCATCGCCGTGGTCGTGGGGGCGCTGATCTACGTCTCGGCGAGGTTGCGGGATTCCAGAATGGGCCGCGTCATGATCGCCATGCGCGACAACGAGGAACTGGCCGCGAGCCTCGGCAAGGACACCGTGTCGACCAAGCGCATGACCTTCGTTGTCACCTGTGGGCTGATGGGGCTTCTCGGCGGGCTGTCGGCACCCCTGAACCAGTTCCTCGTCCCTTATCTGCTTGCGCCCTCGGTGACCTTCGCGGTCTGGATCGCGCTCGTTCTCGGTGGAAAAGGCCACAACCTCGGAGCAATGATCGGCGTCTTCGTCACCTTCGGGCTCTTCGATATCCTGATCGAGACCTACGCCCCGGTCCCCGCCGAGCAGGCGATCCTGCTGCCGAACTTCAAGCTCTTCTGCTACGGCGTGCTGCTGGTGGCGATCATCATGTTCCGCCCGGCGGGCATCCTCGGTGTCGAGGCGCCGCGGCAGCGCCGGGCGTCGGGTGATGGTTCCGTTCCCCGACCTGTCGCGAAAGAGGGTTGAATGAGGCTGGAAGCGACAAACCTGACCAAGGCCTACCACGCCCACGAGGTGGTCAACATCGAGAAGGTGACCTTCGGGGCGCAGGGTCTCGAGGGGCTGATCGGCCCGAACGGCGCGGGCAAGAGCACGCTGATGGGCCTTCTGACGCGGCGCATCGCTCCGACGAGCGGATCCATCGAACTCGATATCGGTCGGGGTCCGAAGAAGCTCAACCCGCTCAAGTCCCACGAAGTGGCGCGGATCGGCCTCATCAAGACCAACCAGCGCATCCAGGGTTTCGACAGCCTCACGATCCGCGACAGTCTGCGACTGGCCGCGACCCCGCCGAAGGAGGAGGGGTTCGCCAGCCTCTTTTCGAGGGATCGCGACCCCGAGGAGATCGACGCAAGGATCGACCGGTACCTCGACGCCTTTCCCTTCGCCGACCGCGAGGGATATGCGCGTTCGGGCGGCGAGAAGAAACTCGTCGACATCCTGCGCTGTCTGATCGCGGACCCGAAACTCCTGCTGATGGACGAGCCGACGGCGGGCCTTCCCGATGACATCACGCACAGGGTGATGGGCATGGTCCGCGACAAGGTGGCGGCGGGCGAGATGCGGGTCGTGGTGGTCGAGCACGACCTGCCCATGATCTGGGAATACTGCGACTACGTGCACTTCCTGTCAGAGGGCTCGATCCTGTTCGAGGGCAAGCCCGACGAGGTGAAGTCGAACCGTGTCGTCGCCGAAAAGTACATGGGGGTCTGAGATGTTTGCGGCCCGGAACCTTTCCAGCGGCTACGGCGAGATGACGGCGCTGAGAGACCTGACGTTCACGATCGAGGACGAGGTCTTCGCGGTCCTCGGGGCGAACGGGGCGGGGAAGACGACGCTTCTGAAGACGCTCTCGCGCCTCCTGCCCCTGCACAGCGGCTCGCTCTCGCTGAACGGTTCGGACATCTCCAGCGAACCGGCACACCTCATGCCCGGGCGGGGGGTGGCCTACGTCCCGCAGGAAGGCAACGTCTTCCCGGACCTCTCGGTTCTCGAGAACCTGTCGATCGGAGGCCGGACCGGGACCCGGCCGAAGTCCGAGAAACTCGACGAGGTCTTCGAGCTCTTTCCCCGCCTGAAGGAGCGCCGCGGGCAGGCGGCAGGTTCCCTGTCGGGCGGCGAGGGTCAGATGCTCGCGGTCGGGCGGGCCCTGATGCAGGAACCCTCGATACTATTGCTCGACGAGCCGTCGGCGGGATTGTCGCCGATCTTCGTCGACACCCTGTTTTCCAGCATCGCCGAAACGCGGCGCGACCGGGGCGTGACGATCGTCCTGGCGGAACAGAACGCCGTGAAGACGCTGGAAATCGCGGATCGCGTGATGGTGCTGTCACTGGGAGAAATGCACCTGCTGCGCGAGACGTCCGGCCTGACGATGTCGGACATCACGGAGGCCTACCACATCTAACCAGGGCCCAAACGGCCCGACAGAGGAGGAGACCACAATGAGACGCAAGATGATGCTGACCAGTGCCGCGGCCCTTGCCGCGGGCATAGGGGGCGCGATACCGGCGATGGCTCAGGAGGAAATCGTCGTCGGTCACCTGACCTACCACACCGGCGAGTTCGGCGCGTTCGGCGCCTTCTTCGACGGCGTGACCGAGGTCGCGCTCTCGAAGATCAACGAGGACCCGCCGCTCGGCCGCCCCATGCGGGCCATCCACCAGGATATCGGGACGGTCGGCGAGGCGCGCGCGGCGCGCAAGCTCGTCGACAGCGACGACGTCGACATCCTTCTGAACCCCGCCCACAGCTACCAGTCCTACCGGGAGTTCATGCTCGAAACGGTGGCCGCCAACGGCTACCCGATCATGCCTTCGGTCCATGGCGGAGCCATCGACGGGACCATCGGCGGCATCCCCGAAGAGCCGATCTTCCGTGGCTCTCCGATGGACACCGCACAGGGCACGGCCGCGCTTCTTCATGCCCAGAACGCGGGCAAGAAGAACGTGGTGATCGTGGCCACCGAGACCGCCGGGGCCCAGCTTCAGAAGGAAGCGGCGCTCGCGACGGCCGAGGCCCTGGGGATGGAGGTCCTCGACGACTTCGACATCCAGGCCAGCGACAGCAACTACCGCTCGGTCGTGGCGCGGATCGCGCGGCTGGAACCGGAGGCGGTGGTCATCTTCTCGTCCACCAATGCCGGCGGCTCGATCGTCAAGAACGCCGCGGAGGCCGGCGAGAGCTGGTTCATCGTCGGGCCCACCGACTGGCAGGAGACCGAATTCGTCGACACCGCGACCGACAGCGCGCTCGCCCAGCACGAGGAAGTGGTGATCGCGGCGTTCTCCCACGCCGAGAACCCGGCCTGGGAAGTCTACGAGCCCTTCGCCCAGAACTCGCAGTGGATCGACGACATCGGCGATGTCTCGAACTCCTACGCGATCCAGTACTACGATCTCTTGGTCGCCACGGCGCTGGCCATCGAAAAGACCGGCGAGATCAACGCCGAAAGCTGGAGCGAGGCGATGTACGACGTCACCGGCGGCGACGGAGAAGTCGTCTACACCTACGAGGACGGCCTTGCCGCGATCCGCGCGGGGAACGAGATCAACTATGACGGCGTGACCGGCACCATGGAATACACGCCGACGGGCATCGTCTCGGGTCTCTTCGGCATCTTCGAGTGGCAGGACGGCGAACTCGTCCAGGTGGGCAGCGTCGATGGCGACGCGGTCCTCGAACTCGAGGCCATGTAACGTTCGGGCCCGGGGCGCCATCGGTGTCCCGGGCCGCACTTCTGGGCGGCGTGACGGCTTCGTTCGGCCGCATGATCGTTCTGTCCCTCGCGCGATACAGGAATTCAGTACGATGCAGATCAGATGGTACGGCCACGCGGCCTTTCGGCTGACGCCTGAAAACGGGCCTTCGATCATCACCGACCCCTACCTTCCGGACCTCGTGGGCTATGCGCCGATCCCCGACACCGCGGATCTGGTGATCACTTCGTCGGACGACGACGACGGGCATTGCCGCGCGGACCTCTTGCCGGGCGAGCCCGAGGTGCTGAACGCGGTCGACGTGATCGGCATGGGCGGCGCGACGACCGTGCAGGGGGTCGATATCAGGGTGCTCGAGGCGATGGAGTGGGAGCACCACCCCGACCACGCGATCCCGGGGCAGAACGCGATGTACCGCTTCGAGCTCGACGGCATCAGGATCGCCCACATGGGCGACGTCGGGAACCGGTTGACCGAGGAACAGATGGCCTTCTACGAGGATGTCGACCTCCTTCTGGCCCTGACCGGGGGCGGGCTGACGATCAAGCTTCCCGACCTGATGGAGATGATCCACATTCAGAAACCGAAAGTCGTGATCCCGATGCATTTCCGCACCCTGACCTACAAGCCGCGCCGGTCGCACTGGGTCGAGGGCTTTCTCGCGAATTTCCACGACGAACAGGTCGATTTCGCCTTCGGCTACGATGCAGAGTTGACGAAGGCCGACATTCCCGACGAGACCCGCGTTCTCGTCATGGATTACATGCGCTGACCCGGCGGGATATCCTTCCGACGAAGGGGAGCCGCAAGGAATGGGAGGCGCGGACACGCGCGCTTGAGCCGAGAGCATGAAGCCATTCGACTATCTCAGTCCCACGACCCTGGCCGAGGCCGCGAGCGCCTGGGGCGACACCGGCCGCACCGCGCGGCTGCTGGCGGGGGGCACGGACCTCACGGTCGCCCTGCGCCACGGCCACCTCGCCGCCGACGTTGTCATCGACCTGAAGCGCGTGGACGAGTTCGCCGGCGGCATCGCCGCGACGCCGCAGGGCCTGCGCATTCCCGCGACCGCGACCATGAAGGCCCTCGGCCGTTACCTCGAGGACCACGGGCTGTTGCCGAGCCTCGAGGAGGCCGCCGCCGTCGTCGGCTCGGTCCAGATCCGCAACCGGGCGACGCTCGCGGGCAACATCTGCAATGCCTCGCCGGCCGCAGACACGGTGCCGGTCCTCGCGGCATTCGGGGCGTCGGTGGAGATGCACGGGCCTTCCGGCGTACGCCAGAGGCTTGTCGCCGACTTCATCGAGGGCAACCGGAAGATCGACCTCGCGCCCGGCGAGATCGTCACGGCGGTCGTCATCCCGCTCCCCGGCGGGCCGCGCGGCTGCGCCTTCGACCGCATCACCCGCCGGCGCGGCGTGGACCTCGCCAGCGCGAACCTCTGCTGCACGATCACCGAAGCGGGCGAGGTGACCTTCGCCTTCGGCGCCGTCGCCCCGCGACCCCTCGTCGTGCGGGACGACACCGGCGTTCTGGCCGACCCCACGGCAGGAAAAGAGGACCGCGCCCGGGCTATCGCCGGTCTGATCGCCGCCGCCACCCCCATAAGCGACGTCCGCGCCAGTGCCCGCTACCGGATGGCGATGCTCGCCGTGATGGCCGAGCGGTCGCTCTCGCGCGCAAGAAACCGCCTTCAGGAGGCCATGAATGGCTGAGCCGATGCGCCTTGACCTCACCGTGAACGGCCAACCCGTTTCCCGGGAGGTCCTGCCCCATGTCACGCTGCTCGATTTCCTGCGCGACGACCTCAAGCTCAAGGGCGCGAAGCTCTGCTGCGGCGTCGGCGAATGCGGCGCCTGCACGGTCATCGTCGATGGAGACCCGGTGAACGCCTGCCTCTACCTCGCGGCCGAGGCGCGGGGCACGAACGTCGAGACCGTGGAGGGGCTCTCCGCCGGTGGCCAGCTCTGCACCGTGCAGCACAGCTTCCTGAAATGCGGCGGGGTCCAGTGCGGTTTCTGCATCCCCGGCATGGTCATGTCCGCCGAGGCCATGCACAGGGCCAACCCCGACGCCTCCGAGGCCGAGGTGCGCGAGGCCCTTGCCGGCAACCTCTGCCGTTGCGGCGGCTACAACCGGATGTTCGATGCCATGCGTGACGCCGCGGGCACGCCGGTCCATGCCCAGACGACCGCGCCCGCGACGGGCGCCACGGTCGGGGCCGATATCAGCCGCGCGGGCGGCGTCGAGCGGGTGAACGGCGCGCAGGCCTTCCTTGCCGATCTCGAGATCGAGGGAATGGCTCACGTCAAGCTCGTCCAGATCGACGCGGGCCGGGCGAAGATCAGGGGCATCGACACGGCCGCGGCCCGGGCGCTTGCCGGCGTGATCGATGTGGTGACGGCCGACGACCTGCCGCAGCCCGTTCCGCGTTTCGGCCCGGTCTACGAGGACCGCCCGGTCCTCGCCGCGGGCGAAGTCACCCATCACGGGGAACCGGTGGCGGTCGTCATCGCCGAGACAAGCGACATCGCGGCGCGCGGCGCGTCCCTTGTCGAGGTGGACTACGAGCCCCTTGCCGCGATCACGACCATCGACGCCGCCCTCGCCCCCGGCGCACATCTCGTTCAGAACCCCGACCTCCGGAAGGGCGATCCGCTGGCCGGAACCAACATCTTCAAGGAGCGCCACTTCGGCTGGGGCGATGTCGAGAGTGTCGAGGCCGACCTCGTCATCGAGAACATCTACTCCTTCCCGATGGTGACCCACTTCGCCATCGAGCCGCACGGCTTCATCGTCGACGCCCGGGAGGACCGGATGAAGATCTGGAGCCCGGTCCAGCACCCGTTCCTGCTGCAGAAGGTCATGGCGAAGCTCTTCGACCTCCCGCTCGGTGCGGTGCAGGTCATCGCGCCCGACCCGGGGGGCGGGTTCGGCGGCAAGCAGAACCCCAAGCACGAACCGCTCCTCGCCCTTGTCTCGCGCCGGACAGGGCGGCCCTGCCGTCTCGTCCTGACGCTGGAGGAGACCTTCCAGGAGGTCCGCCGTGCCGCCGCGAGGGTGACCGTGCGCAGCGGGTTCAGCAGTGCGGGCGACCTCGTCTTTCACGATATCCGGTCGGATTTCCTGATCGGTGCCTATGTCGACATCGCCGAACGGGTCATGACCAAGGCGAACTATCTCGCCTGCGGCCCCTACCGAACACCAAACGCGCGTATCCAGGCCCGCGCGGTCCTGTCGAACACGACGCCCAGCACCGCCTATCGCGGCTTCGGCACGCCGCAGATCAACTGGGCGGTCGAGAGCCAGATCGACGAGGCGGCCCGCAGGCTCGGCCTCGACGGGTTGGCGATGCGGCTGAGGAACGTCGCCGACAAGGGCGACGAGGTGGTGCGGGGCGATGTGCCCGCCGATGGGCACTGGCCGCAATCGGTCGAGAAGGCCGCCGAGCTTCTCGGCTGGAATACGCCGAAGCCCGAGGGCCGTGGCCGCGGCATCGCCGTGGGGATCAAGGCGGGCGCCACCACCGGACTTTCGAACTCGACGGTCCGGCTTCTCGCGGACGGCAGCATTCTCGTCTTCGCCGGCACATCGGACATGGGGCAGGGCGCACGCACGATCTTCGCCCAGATCGCCGCAGACGCCCTCGGCGCCCCCTACGAGCGGGTTTCGGTCATAATGGGCGACACGGCCGTCGTGCCGTTCGATCTTCAGACCTCGGCCAGCCGCTCGACCGTCTTCATGGGAACCGCCATCACGCGCGCCTGCGAGGACATCCACGCGCAGGTCATCGAGCTTGCCGGCGACACCCTCGGCATCCCCGAAACCGACATCCGGGTCGAGAACGGCGCCATCGTCCTGCCCGACCGGACCGAGCCGATCTTCGACTTCGTCCGCAAGCACCTCGGGCGGTGGAACGGCGAGCTGATCGGCAATGGCCGGATGCGCAAGCCGACCGACCCGGACCACCCCCTCGGCGGCGCGCCGGCCTTCTTCGAATTCAACTGCACCGCCTTCGAGGTGGAGGTCGACCGCAAGACCGGAGAGGTGCTGATCCACAAGCACGTCACGGTCGGGGACGTCGGCCGCGCGCTGAACCCCCTGCAGGTCGAGATGCAGGACGAGGGGGCCGCGATCATGGGGCTCGGGCATTCGCTCTACGAACAGGTGCTCGTCGACGCCGACGGCCGCATCCGCAACCTCGGCGCCATCGACTACCGGATCGTCACGACCAGGGATATGCCCCTCTCCATGACCACCGGCATGATCGAGAACGGGGACGGCCCCGGCCCGAAAGGATCGAAGGGCGTCAGCGAGGGCGCGATCCTGTGCACCGCACCGGCGCTTGCCGCCGCGGTGGCGGATGCCGCGGGTGTGGTCATCCGCGACCTGCCGCTCACGCCCGAGAGGGTCTGGGACACGTTGAACAAGGCTCCGGTCGCGGCGGAATAGGTGCCGCGACCCCTATGCCCTGCTCTGAGCGGCCCGCACATGTCTCATGCGCCGGATCACTGCCGGTCGCTTCATCGAGGCGACCCGGCCCTCGGAAGTGGCGGCAGCCAGAGTTCGCGTGATACCGGACGCCGGTGCGTCAGCCCCGGCGCTGCGCGCCGATGACCAGAAACATCCTGCGCCGATCGACGGTGGACCGCCCGAGGATCTCATCGAGATTGTCGACCTGCCACGCGCGCAGTGTCCTGGCCACGAAGAATACCGCGGATCAGCCCGGCGATCTTGGCTGGCGTCAGACCAGTCGTGGCGACCTCGTAGAGCAGCGACTGGAAGAGGTGATGATTGTGCCGGTCGGCGATCGTGACATCGACGGGCGCGCCGGCCAGCACGCCGGGCGGCCGACAGGCCGGCGAATCCGGCGCCGACGACCTCAAACGGAGAGACACGGCCGGTATTGCCGCTGCCATGCGATCCGGGGTCGGGTGCGGCTGTAATCTGGGCGTCAGTCATGGCCGTTCCTTGCTCAGGCGAGATTGTCGGCCACCGGCATCATGGGCATTCGGCATCGGGTGCAGCGGCGCCGGCCCGCGCCGGATCACCTTCACACGAAGGTCGGTCTTGATCGCCTTCGATTACAATGACTGAATCACCGCGCTTGTTTGCGTTTGAATCGTACCTCCACCTAAACTTCGCCGTAGATTGCGAGTTTGCGAGTTTGCGAGGTGAATGACCAATATGTCACGCTTTGTTGCCATCGACGTAGAAACCGCGAATGCCGACATGGCGTCTATCTGCTCCATCGGTGTTGCTGCCTTCGAGGACGGTGCACTTGCGGCTGAGTGGTATTCGCTGCTTGACCCAGACGACTTTTTCGACCCGGTCAATATTTCGATCCACGGGATCGGGGAGTCGGACGTGCGTGGTGCGCCGACGTTCCGAGACGCGGCGTCCGAGATCGACCGCTTCCTTGGCGGTCAGGTCGTCGTCACCCATACCCACTTCGACCGCGTCGCGATGCACCAAGCCGCTGGGCGATGGTCGATCCCAGCGCCTTCCTGCTCGTGGCTCGATTCTGCGCGCGTCGCGC
>CAZPPH010000031.1:0-24292 GCA_964588375.1 uncultured Rhodobacterales bacterium
GCGATGGAGCGTGGCGTGATCGACGCGTTCGAGTTCAACAACCCGTCCTCGGACAGGGATTTCGGCGCGCACGACGTGGCGAAGAACTACTACCTGTCGTCCTACCACCAGGCCGCCGAACAGTTCGAGTTCCTGTTCAACCGGTTCACCTACGACGATCTCGACCCCGACCTTCAGGCGATCCTGAAATACGCGGTCGAAGCCTCGGCGACGGCCAACACCAACAAGGCCATGCGCCGCTACTCGTCCGACCTGCAGTGGCTTCAGGAAGAGGCGGGCGTCACCGTTCACCGGACCCCGCAGGACATCCTCCAGGGCCAGATCGACGCGTGGTCTTCGATCCTCCCCGAACTCGAGGAGGATCCGATGTTCAAGAAGATCGTCGACAGCCAGCGTGCATGGGCGGAGCAGGTCGCGTTCTATGAGCTGATGAACGCGCCGGACTACGCCCTCGCCTACGAGCACTTCTTCCCGGGCAAGCTCGCGCTCTGATCCACCAGAACCCGAATGACGACGATCCCGGCGGTGCTGCCGCCGGGATTTCTTGCAGCAAGGGGCTCCCATGATCGGCTACATCCGTTTCGCCGATGCCCTCTCCGCCTGGTTCGGCAAGGCCTTCGCCTGGCTGATCCTCCTGATGGCGCTGGGCACCGGGTATGAGGTTTTCGTCCGTTACGTGCTGAACAACCCGACCGCCTGGGCGCTCGACGTGTCGTTCATCATGTACGGCACGCTCTTCATGATGGGCGGCGCCTACACGCTGTCACGCGGCGGTCATGTGCGCGGCGACTTTCTCTACCGTCTCTGGCAGCCGAGAACCCAGGCGAAGATCGACCTCGTCCTCTACTTCCTGTTCTTCTTTCCGGGCATCATCGCCCTGATCCTCGCGGGCTGGAAATACGCCGCCCGCTCGATCTCCTACACCGAAGTTTCCGTGAACTCGCCGGCCGGCATCCCGATCTACCAGTTCAAGACCGTGATCGTGGCCGCGGGCATCCTGCTCTTCATTCAGGGGATCGCACAGGTCATGCGCTGCATTCTCGCGATCCGCACCAACGAATGGCTGGAGGCTGACGAGGACGTCTTCGAAACCGAAGATCTCCTGATGCGCGAAGCCGACAAAGCCGAAAGGGATTCGCATCCATGACCGACCCGCAGGTCGCAATCATGATGCTGGGGATTTTCATCTTCATGGTGTTCCTCGGCTTCCCCATCGCCTTCACACTGATGGCAATGGGCATCGGCTTCGGCTATTACGCGTATTACGACGAGCGCCGCATGTGGCGGTTTTTCGACAGGCTCGACGAGAACGCCTCGTGGTGGGACTCGACCTCCACCTGGATCGGGGGGTTCTTCAACAACAGGATTTTCGATCTCTTCGTGAACCAGACGTTCTCGGTGATGTCGAACGAAGTGCTGACGGCTGTGCCGCTCTTTCTCTTCATGGGCTACATCGTCGAACGCTCGAACATCGTGAGCCGCCTGTTCTCGACCCTCAACATCGCGGCGAAGAACCTGCCGGGGTCGATGGGTGTCGCCGCCCTCATCACCTGCGCGCTCTTCGCCACCGCCACGGGCATCGTCGGCGCGGTGGTCACGCTGATGGGGCTTCTCGCGCTGCCGCAGATGCTGAAGGCGCGCTACAGCAATTCCTTCGCCTCCGGCATCATCTGCGCGGGCGGCACGCTCGGCATCCTGATCCCGCCGTCGATCATGCTGATCGTCTATGCCGCGGCCTCGAACGTCTCGATCGTGCGGCTCTACGCGGGCGCGCTCCTGCCGGGCTTCACCCTCGTCGGCCTCTACATCATCTATGTGATGGGGCGCTCCATCCTGCAGCCCTCGGTGGCCCCGCGCCCGACCGCTGAAGAAGTGCCCGATGTCCCGATCGGCAAGCTCATTCTGATGCTGATGACGAGCTTCTTCCCGCTCGCCTTCCTGATCCTCGCGGTGCTCGGCTCGATCCTCTTCGGGCTCGCCACCCCGACTGAAGCGGCCTCGATCGGCGCGCTCGGCGGCATCGCCCTCGCCATGGCCTACCGCGCCTTCTCCTGGCAGCGATTGAGGGAAAGCGTCTACCTAACCGTCCGGACGACCGCGATGGTCTGCTGGCTCTTCGTCGGCTCCTACGTCTTCGCCAGCGTCTTCTCCTACCTCGGTGGCGAGCATCTCATCGAGGACTTCGTCATCGGCCTCGACCTGACCCCGCTGGCGTTCCTGCTGATGGCACAGCTCATCATCTTCCTTCTCGGCTGGCCGCTGGAATGGTCGGAGATCATCATCATCTTCGTGCCGATCTTCCTGCCGCTCCTGCCGCTCTTCGGGATCGACCCCCTCTTCTTCGGCATCCTCGTCGCACTGAACCTGCAGACCTCGTTCCTGACACCGCCGATGGCGATGTCGGCCTACTACCTCAAGGGCATCGCGCCCCCCGAGGTGCGGCTCACGCAGATCTTCGCCGGATGCATGCCGTTCCTGTTCTGCGTGTTCATATCGATGGCGATCCTCTACAATTACCCGAACATCGTCTTCTACCTGCCAAATCTCGTCTATGGCCCCTGACACGAAGACCAAGGCAAACCCCGCGCTTGCCGGGCTCACCGCTCTCGAGGCGCGGGACCGCATCGCCAGCGGCGCGCTCTCCGCGCGCGACTACGTCGAGGCGCTCATCGCGGTGATCGAGGCCGACGAGCCGCGGGTGAAGGCCTGGGCATGGTTCGACGCCGATTTCGTGCGCCGGCAGGCCGACAAGCTCGACCTGATGCGCCGCTCGGGCCGCGCGATCGGGCCGCTGCACGGCGTGCCGGTGGCCCTGAAAGACATCATCGACACCCTGAAGATCCCCACCGAGAACGGCTGCGCGGCCGACAAGGGACGGGTCGCCGGCATGGAAGCCCGGGTCGTCGAGCGGATCCGTGCGGCGGGCGCGATCGTGATGGGCAAGACGGTGACCACCGAGCTCGCCTTCATGCACCCGGGCGTCACCACCAACCCCCACAACCCCGGGCACACGCCCGGCGGATCCTCCTCGGGGTCGGCGGCGGCGGTGGCCGCAGGCATGGTGCCGCTCGCCATAGGCACCCAGACGGGCGGTTCCGTGATCCGGCCGGCCGCGTTCTGCGGGGTCACCGGCTTCAAGCCGACCTTCGGGGCGATTCCGCGAACGGGCATCCTCGCCCAGAGCCCTTCGCTCGATACCGTCGGCGTTTTCGCCCGCGGGCCGCAGGACGCGGCACTCCTCGCGGACACGCTCTTCGGTCATGACGAAAAGGATGGCGCGACCAGCGTGAGCCCCCCGCCGAGGCTGCTCATGACAGCATCCGAACCGCCGCCGCTGGCCCCGGTGTTCGCCTTCGTGAAACCGCCGGGCTGGAATGAGATCGCCACGGACGAGACGAAGGATGCCTTCGAAGAGCTGACGTCGGCACTCGGGGACCGATGCTTCGAGGTGCCCCTGCCGAAGCCCTTCGAGCACGCCGCCATGCTGCGCGAGCGCATCAACCTTGCCGAGATGGCGAAATGCTATCACCGCTACACCCGCAATCCGGATCTACTTGGCACGCCGACCCGTGAAGCGCTGGAAGCCGGCGCGGCGATCACCGCGAAGGACTATCTCGCCGCTCTCGACTGGCGAGACGTGCTTTATGCCGGCACCGAGGAAATCTTCGAACATGCCGACGCGATCCTGACCGTCGCCGCCCCCGGCCCCGCCCCCGAAGGCCTCGACACGACGGGGAACGCCATCTTCAACGGCCTCTGGACCTACCTCGGCATGCCCGCGGTGACGATCCCGGTCCTGCAGGCGGAGAGCGGGTTGCCCATGGGCGTCCAGCTCGTCGCTCGCCGGGAGGGTGATGCGAGGCTTCTCAGAACCGCGCGCTGGCTCTATGACTGGGTAGAAGGCGCCGCAACGGAGGACAGCACATGAATATCATCCTGCCCCTGATCGCACTCGCCACGCTTGGCGGCTTTCTCGCGGTGCTGGTCCTGCACGTCACGAGCCCCGACCTCATCGTCGTCGTTCTGCTGACGTTCGGTTTCGCGGCCTTCGACTTTTTCCGGTCGATGGGCAACGGCCGGAAAGGCTAGCGCCCGTTGCGCCCGGCGGTGCAGCGCGTCATGCTCGCGCCCGATGCATGCTTCTGAAAAACTAGCCGGTCTTTCCTTTTCCGAGCCCGGGCCCTCCGGTTCGGGCTGGACCCCGCGAACATGAGGATCTGCGTGTTCGGAGCCGGCGCGGTCGGAGGCTACATGGCCCATGGTCTCGCGCGCGCGGGCTTCGAGACCTCTGTCGTGGCGCGAGGCGCCCATCTGGAGGCGATGCGGGACCGGGGGCTCAGGGTCGTCCGGGACGGCGAGGAAACCCGCGCAGACGTTACCGCGACGGACGATGCCGCCGGTCTCGGTCCACAGGACTACCTCGTCGTCGCTCTGAAGGCGAGTTCCCTGCCCGGGGCCGCTGCCGATCTCGCGCAACTCATCGGTGCGGAAACCACTATCGTGACCGCGATGAACGGGCTGCCTCACTGGTATTTCCACGGCCTCGCGGGAGCGCCCGTCACCCGGATAGAGGCGGTCGACCCCGGTGGCGTCGTCAGCGCCGCGCTGCCGCCGGAGCAATCGCTCGGCTGCGTCGTCTATACGGCGGCGGAGGTCGTCGAGCCGGGTCTCGTCGAGGTGATGACGGGCCGGCGGTTCATTCTCGGCGAGCCCACCGGCGCCACCACCGAACGC
This sequence comes from uncultured Rhodobacterales bacterium, assembly GCA_964588375.1. Lineage (GTDB taxonomy): Bacteria > Pseudomonadota > Alphaproteobacteria > Rhodobacterales > Rhodobacteraceae > JASJAR01. The sequence continues at coordinate 4,735 of CAZPPH010000031.1, forward strand.
GCCACGGCCCTTGCCGACGCGCTTCGGGCAGCGGGCTTCGACGCACCGCTGTCACCCTGCATCCGCGACGACATCTGGATGAAGCTCTGGGGCAATCTCTCATTCAACCCACTTTCGGCGCTGACCGGCGAAACGCTCGACATGCTGGCGCAGCGAGACGACCTTGCCGCGGTGGCGCGCGCGATGATGGTCGAGGCGCAGGCCGTCGGAGAGGCGCTCGGCGTTCGCTTCGCGACGGACGTGGACCAGCGGCTGGGCGGCGCGAAATCGGTCGGTCCTCACAAGACCTCGATGCTGCAGGATCTCGAGCGCGGCAAACCCCTCGAGATCGACGCGCTCGTCACCGCCGTGAGCGAACTCGGACGCGCCACTGATGTCGCCACGCCGACGATCGACATGATCCTCGCCCTCGTGCGCGCCCGCGCCCGGACATTGGGGCTTTATTCTGCGGGGTCGGGCGCTTCGGGGTAGAAGCAGGCCGCGGGCTGCGCATTTCCTTCGAGAAGCGGCCGCTCTGCGCGGCAACGGTCGGTCGCCTTCCAGCAGCGCGGCGCGAAGGCGCAGCCCTCCGGCACGTTGAGCGGCGATGGCAGCTCGCCCTCGAGCCTGATCCGCTCGGACTTCTTCGTCGGGTCGGCCCGGGGCGTCGCCGACAGCAGCGCCTTCGTGTAGGGGTGGCGCGGCGCGGCGAAGATGTCGGCCTTGGCCCCCATCTCCACCGGCCGGCCAAGATACATGACGATCACGTCGTCGGCGACGTGCCGGATGACCGACAGATCGTGGGAGATGAAGAGATAGGCAAGGCCATGCTCCTCCTGCAGGTCGATCAGGAGGTTAAGGATCGACGACTGGATCGAGAGGTCGAGCGCCGAGACCGGCTCGTCGAGCACCAGAAGGCGGGGGTCGAGCATGAGGGCGCGCCCGATGGCGATGCGCTGGCGCTGGCCGCCGGAGAACATGTGCGGGTAGCGGTCGTAATGCTCGGGCTTCAGCCCGACCTTCTGAAGCATCTCGCGCGCCTTCGCCTCGCGCTCGGCCGCCGACATCCCGGGCCTGCTGATGACCAGCGGCTCCTCGAGAATCGCGCCGACCCGGTGGCGCGGGTTCAGCGACCCGTATGGGTCCTGGAAGACGATCTGCACGCGTTCGCGGAAATCCCCCCAGCGGTCCTCGGTGACCGGTTCTCCGTCGATCTCGAACGTCCCCTCGGTGGGCGGTTCGATCATGGTCACGAGACGCGCGAGCGTGGATTTCCCGCAGCCCGATTCGCCGACGACCGCGAGGGTGCGGCCCGCTTCGAGGGTGAAGCTCGCCCCGGTCAGCGCCTGAACCACACCGCTCTTGCCGAAGAGCCCGCCCCGGATCGGGTAGTGCCGGGTCAGCCCATTCGCGGCCAGCACCGTCTCGCTCATTCCACCGTCTCCGGGACGTTGAGGGGGTAGTGGCACCGCGCTTGCCCCGCCTCGTCGACGACGGGCGGGACCAGCGTGCGGCAGCGCTCGTCGGCATAGCGGCAGCGGGGGCTGAAGAGACAGCCCGTCGGCCGGTCGAACTGCCCCGGCACCACGCCCGGGATCGTGGGCAGCTTCTTCGTCGTCGCGCGCTCGGGCAGCGCCGACAGAAGCGCCGCCGTGTAAGGGTGATGGGGGGTGGAGAAGAGCGCGCCCACCTCCTGCATCTCGACCGTCTGGCCGGCGTATTGCACGCTCACCCGCTCCGCGGTCTCGGCGACCACGCCCATGTCGTGAGTGATGAGCACCAGCGCCATGCCGGTCTCCTGCTGAAGGCTCGTCAGCAATTCGAGGATCTGCGCCTGAATCGTGACGTCGAGCGCCGTGGTGGGTTCGTCGGCGATCAGCAGCTTCGGCCGGCACGCGATGGCCATGGCGATCATCACACGCTGGTTCATGCCCCCCGAGAGCTGGTGCGGGAACGCGCGCAGCCGGTCTGCGGGCGACGGGATGCCGACCTCCTCGAAGAGCTCGACAGCGCGGGCCTGCCGCTCAGCCCGGTCGAGACCGAGATGGGTCCGGAGCGCCTCCCGGACCTGGAAGCCCACCGTGTAGCAGGGGTTGAGCGAAGTCATCGGCTCCTGGAAGATCATCGACATTTCCCGTCCGACGATCTGGCGCCGGGCGCGCGGCGTGATCGACCGCAGGTCGACGCCGTCGAAGTCGAGCCTGTCGGCGGTGACCGTGGCCGTCCAGGGCAGAAGGCCCATGAGGGCGAGGAAGGCGACGGACTTTCCCGATCCGGATTCGCCGACGACCGCGACGATCTCGCCGGCCTCCATGGTGAGGTCGAAGCCGTCGACTGCGCGGAAGCTGCCCGAGGTGGTGGCGAATTCGACGGTGAGATTGCGGATTTCGAGGAGCGGCACCGGTCAGCTCCGTTTCAGCTTGGGGTCGAGCGCGTCGCGCAGACCGTCGCCCATGAGGTTGATCGCGAGCACGGTGACGAGAATGGCGAGACCGGGAAACGTCACGATCCACCAGGCGCGCAGGATGAACTCGCGCGCATCGGCCAGCATCGTGCCCCATTCGGGCGTCGGCGGCTGCGCGCCCATGCCGAGAAAGCCGAGCGCCGCGGCGTCGAGAATGGCCGTCGAGAACGACAGGGCCGCCTGCACGATGATCGGCGCGAGGCAGTTCGGCAGCACGGTCACGAACATGAGCCTGAGCCGCCCCGCGCCCGCGACCCGCGCCGAGGTGACATAGTCCTTCGACAGCTCCGACATGACGCTCGCCCGGGTGAGCCGGACGTAATGGGGCTGCAGGACGATCGCGATGGCGATCATCGCGTTGGTGAGCGAGGGTCCGAGGATCGCCACGAGAACCAGCGCCAGGAGGAGCGACGGGAAAGCGAGGATCACGTCCATGATCCGCATGATGATCGTGTCGATCCAGGTCGGCGCGAACCCCGCGATGAGCCCCACCGTTATTCCGCCCGAAGCGGCCACCACCACCACCACGACGCCGACGAAGAACGAGTATTGCGCCCCGTGCAGAAGCCGCGAAAGCATGTCGCGGCCCACCATGTCGGTGCCGAGGGGGAAACGCCAGTCGCCGCCCTCCTGCCAGACCGGCGGTTGCAGGAACGCGCCGCGAAACTGCTCGGCGGGGTCGTAGGGCGCGAGAAGCGGGGCGAAGATCGCGATGAAGAGGAAGCCGAGGAAGATCCAGAGCCCGAAAACCGCGCCCCGGTTCTCGCGGAAATAGAACCAGAACTCCCTGAGCCGGCCGGGACGTTCCACCGTGTCGCCGACCGGCGTCTCCTGTTCTGTCGCAAGCGCCATCTCAGGTCTTCCTGATCTTGGGGTTGATGAAGCCGTAGAGTACGTCGACCGTGAGGTTCACGATCATCACCATCACCGCGATGAGCAGAAGCCCTCCCTGCACCACGGGGTAGTCGCGGCGGTAGATGCTGTCGACCATCCACTTGCCGATGCCGGGCCAGGAAAAGATCGTCTCGGTCAGGATCGCGCCGGCGAGCAGCGTGCCGACCGAGAGCCCGATCACGGTGATCACCGGGATCATGGCGTTTCTCAGCGCATGAACGCCGGTGACGCGGGCGGGCGCGAGGCCCTTGGCGCGGGCGGTGCGGATGTAGTCTTCCGACAGGACTTCCAGCATCGCCGAGCGCGTCTGCCGGGCGATGACGGCAAGCGGGATCGTCCCGAGCACGATGGTGGGGAGAACGAGGTGGTTTACGGCGCTCCCGAACGCCCCCTCCTGCCCCGAAAGCCAGCTGTCGATCAGCATGAAACCGGTGGGCGTATCGAAGAAATACAGCAGAGAAATGCGCCCTGAGACCGGCGTGATGCCCCACACCCCCGAAAACAGGATGATGAGCAGGAGCGCCCACCAGAAGATCGGCATCGAGTAGCCGACAAGGGCGGTGGACATCAGCGCGCGGTCGAAGAACTTGCCCCGGTTGACCGCGGCGATCACGCCCGCGGGAAGGCCGAGGGCGACGGCGAAGATCATCGCGCAGAGCGACAGTTCGAGCGTGGCGGGAAAGAGCGTGAAGAACTCGTCCCACACCGGCCGCTTGGTGACGAAACTCTCCCCGAGGTCGCCCTGAAGCACGCCCCAGACATATTCGCCGTATTGCTCGAGAAGCGGCCTGTCGAAGCCGAACTGCGCCTGAAGCTCGGCATAACGCTCGTCGCTCATGCCGCGCTCTCCGGCCATCACGATGATCGGGTCGCCGGGCAGCATCCGGATGAAAGCGAAGGAAATGATCGTCACGCCGACGAATGTCGGCAGGAACGTCAGGAGGCGACGAAGAATGAACCCGATCATCCAACCACCTGCAATTGCTTGGGAAAACTCGTCAGCGAACGGCACCCGGTTTCAGTGACGAGCACATCGTCCTCGATGCGCACGCCAAAGCCGTCGATCTTGTAGAGCCCCGGCTCGATGGTGAAGACCATGCCGGCCTCGAGAGGCTGATGGTTGCCGCGCATGATGTAGGGCGCCTCGTGCACTTCGCGCCCCATGCCGTGACCGGTCTTGGTGCGGATGCGGTCGGCGAAGGGCGACGCCTCGAGAACCGAGATCACCGCATCGTCGACGTCATGGGCCGTGGTCCCGGCCCGGGTTGCTGCATGGCCGGTCTCGTTGGCGCTCAGCACGGTGTCGTAGACGGCGTGGGCCTCGTCGGTCGCGTGGCCGACAAAGACGGTGCGGGTGATGTCGGAGACGAGGCCGTCCGCCCGCGCCCCGAAGTCGATGAGCAGCGCGTCGCCCTCGGCGATGTGTGCATCTGCCCGCGCATGGGCATGGGGCCGGGCGGAATGCGCGCCGCTGGCGACCAGCGGGCTGAAGGCATGCTCTTCGGCGCCGGCCCGGAAGAGGGCCTGGGTGAGAAGCGCCTCGACCTCTTTCTCGGTCATTCCGGCCCGCACCGCCCCGAGCGTCTCCCCGAGCGCGGTCTCGGCGATCCGGACCGCATGTTCGATGGCGGCGATCTCTTCGGGCGACTTGATGAGCCGCAACCCCGAAATCTCATGCTCGCCATCGACGATCCGCAGGCCCGGCAGGGCCGCGGCGAAAGCGTGATGAATGAAAACCCGCATGACCTGCCCTTCCACCGCGAGCGAAGTGAGGGGCATGTGGTCCGCGAGGGCGTCGAAAGCGCGCTGGTAGCCGTCCTGGTCGCGCCAGTCGAAAACCGCGCCCTCGAAATCGACGAGGTCGAAGGACCGCAGTTCGAGGTTGGGCACGATGGCCGCGGGCACCCCCTCGGTCGGGATCACCACCACGAGGGGCCGCTCGTTGCTCATGAACCGCCTGCCGTAGAGCCGCTCGAAATTCGGCCCCGGAACGAGAGCGAGCGCATCCACCCCGAGCGCCTTCGCGACGCTTTTCAATTCACCGTAGCGATCTGTCATGAATACCCGAATTCCAATGGCGGCCGGCCGGGGCGAGACCCCGGCCGGCCGATGTCTCATTCCGCGAGCGAGACGTTCTTGAAGATGTGCCCGCCGAACGGGTCGATGGTGTAACCCTCGACCTCGTTGCGCATCGGCATGAAGACGACCGAGTGGGCGATCGTGGCCCAGGGCGCCTGTTGCTTGAAGATCGCCTGCGCCTCTTCATAGAGCTTCGCACGCTCGTCCTGGTCGGAGATGATCTTCGCCTGCTGCACGATTTCGTCGAACGGCTCGTAGCACCACTGCGCACGGTTCGAGCGGGTCACCCCGTCACAGCCCAGAAGCACGGCGAGGAAGTTGTCGGGGTCGCCGTTGTCGCCGGTCCAGCCCAGAAGGATCGCGCCGTCGCGGTCGAGCTCGCGGGACCGCGAAAGGTACTCGCCCCATTCGTAGGAGACGATCTCGACCTCAACCCCGATCTCGGCCATGTCGGCCTGGATGAGCTCGGCCATGCGCCGGGCGTTGGGGTTGTAGGGCCGCTGCACGGGCATCGCCCAGACCCTCATCGAAAGATCCTCGATCCCTTCGGCCTCGAGCATCTGACGCGCGCGCTCGGGGTCGTAGGGGTCATCCACCGTCTCTTCGCGGTAGGACCACATGGTCGGGGGGATCGGGTTCTTCGCGATCGTGCCGGAGCCCTGGAACACCACGTCGATGATCGCCTGCTTGTCGATCGCCATGTTCAGCGCGCGGCGCACGTTGACGTTGTCGAACGGCTCCTGGGTCGTGTTGTAGGCGAGGTATCCGACGTTCAGGCCCTCCTGGCTCATCACGTTGATGTTCGGATCATCCTGCATGGCCTGGATGTCGGCCGGTGCGGGATAGGGCATCACGTGGCACTCGCCCGCCTGCAGCTTCTGATAGCGCACCGATGCGTCGGGCGTGATCGCGAAGACGAGGTTCTCGACCGCCGGTGCTTCGCCCCAGTAGTCGTCGTTGCGCTGGTAGCGGATCACCGCGTCCTTCTGGTAGGCCACGAACTCGAACGGTCCGGTGCCGATGGGGGCCTGGTTGAGCATCTCGGGCGTGCCCGCGGCCATCATCGCGTCGCCGTATTCCGCCGACAGGATCGAGGCGAAATCCATCGCGAGGTTCGCGATCATCGGCGCCTCGGGGCGCGACAGCACGAACCTGACCGTCATGTCGTCGACCTTCTCGACCGACTGGATGAGGTCGGGCATCGACATGCCGCCGAAGTACTCCCAGGTGCCGCCGGAGACGTCGTGGTAGGGATGGGCCTCGAGGCGCTGGCGCTCGAACGAGAACACCACGTCATCTGCGTTGAAATTGCGCGTCGGCGTGAACATGTCGCTCGAATGAAACGTCACGCCCTCGCGCAGCGTGAAGGTGTAGACGAGGCCGTCCTCGGAGACTTCCCAGCTTTCGGCGAGGGCGGGCTCGATGTTGGTGGTGCCCGGGGCGAACTCCACAAGCTTGTTGTAGACCTGCCGGCTCGAGGCATCGAAGGTCGTGCCCGCGGTATAGAGCGCGGGATCGAAGCCCTCTGGCGAGCCTTCCGAGCAATAGACGAGCGTCTGCGCCGAGGCCCCTCCGGCCAGCATCGTGCCGGCGAGGAGGGCCGCGGCGAATTTCCGCGAAATATTCATGGATCTCTCCCGTTTTTTGGTTCTGCGGGACGTCTTCTCGCGGCGTCCCCTGAGCGAAACTAGACACCCATTGGTTTGGCAGCGCAACACTTCGGTCGCGCGGCCTTCCGCGAGGTCAAGGTCGGAACCTGTGCCCGTGAACGCACCGTGCGAGCGGATGCCGAACCGCTTCGGGACATAACCGAAATTGGGAGGAACGTAAGGTTTCGGACGGAAACTACTGATTTCCCTTGTCTTTAAGGCTATCCGCCAGACGTTGCTCTCGTCACGGAGCGTGAGGGTTCAGGGCTTGGCAGCCGCAACGTAGCCCCTCCGGTCCAGCGCATTGAATTCGGGAACACGGCGCTTGATCTTGCCCGAACCGCCGGTGTCAGCTGCGCCTTACACGTTCGCCCAGCACAAAGAAGCCGATGTCACCCATGCGTCCGGTGCCCCCTCAAGGTTGCTTGGCCCCGGACACGAATCCGGCGGCCTCGAAGTCCGCCAGCGACGTGCCGCCCTCCGACAGAGCCAGATCGCCTTCGAATATGCCGGAGACGGCCGCTGCCTCTTCGCCGAAGAACGCGCCCTCGGCGCTCCCGTTCGCGATGGCCGCATCGAGAGCCAGCGGCGGGCCGGAACCGTCGACGACGAGTTCACCCGTGGCGGTGACTCCGCCGGAGAAGCCCGACGGCGTGATCTGTCCGTTCTGAAGCATGAACCGGAGCGCGAGTTCATCCGGTGTGCCCGCGGAGCCGGCGAGTTGCACCTCGACGGGATCGGTGGACAGGAACGTGCCCGAGATCATGCCTGACCCGAAATTCGCGATGAGCGTGCCGTCGCCCGCGACCGGCAGGAAGTCCTCGGCATTGGTAGCCGTGAGAAAGACCGCGCCGGCGGTGTTGTAGGTCGCTGTGGGCAGGGATTCCCGGTCGGCGGCCAGGGTCTCGAAGCCGAACCCGCCCAGAAACGACCTCTGGTCGCCCACGGAGGTAACGAGGCGCAACGCGTCCGTGCTCGCCAGCCCCGTCACCACCGCGTCGATGGTCGAAGCGTTGCCGGAACTCGCCTGGTAGGTCGTTCCAAGCGCCGTCGAGCCCGTCGGCGTGAAGATGACGGGCGCACGGCCCGGCAGCTGCATGGTGACCGTGTCATTCGTATTGTAGGTGATGGTGCCGCGTCCGGCCACGGCATCGCCGGACGGGTCGCCGGCCTCGCCGACGAGAAAGAACACCGGAAAGGTCTTCCCGACGTAATCGGTCTGCGTCACCGGCTTCTCGTAGGGCACCGACCGGACGACGAGCGAGCCGCCACTGCCGCCACAGCCGGCCAGCGCGGCGAAGCCCGCCAACATGACCCCGGCCCGTAACCGGCCTTTCGCAAGCATGATCATCGAGCCCCCCCTGCTCCGGACCCGTGCACTCTGACCCCGGAATTGGGAGGCTGCAAGGCGGCTGTGCCGCGGATTCCGACAGGCGGCGGGAGACTGCCGGTCAGTCCCCGCCCTTGCTGCGAAACCCGGTCGCGACGACGTACTTTTCCGAGCTGTCGGCCCGCGAGGCGGGGGGTTTGACATTGGCGACCTGTTCGAATCGTTTCTTGAGTTCCGCCTGCAGGCCGCCCTCGGCGCCCCCCGCGAGCACCTTCGCAACGAAGGTCCCGCCCTCGGCGAGCACATCGAAGGCAAGCTCCGCCGCCGCCTCGCACAGGGCGACGATTCGCAGATGGTCGGTCTGCTTGTGGCCCGACGAGGCGGCGGCCATGTCGGACATCACCACGTCCGCCTCACCGCCGAGCCACTCCTTGACCCTCTCGTCCGCCCCTTCTTCGAGAAAGTCGAGCACATGGAGCTCCGCTCCGGGGATCGGGTCGATCTCCTGAAGGTCGACCCCGAGCACCCTGCCTTCGGGTTTGCCCTTCTTCGCGCCGTCGGCATTGGTGCGCGCGACGGCGACCTGTGCCCAGCCGCCGGGCGCCGCGCCGAGGTCGACCACCCGCGCGCCGGGGGCGAGAAAACGGTACTTGTCGTCGAGCTCGATGAGCTTGTACGCCGCCCGGCCCCGGTAGCCCTCGGCCTTCGCGCGGCGCACGTAAGGGTCGTTCAACTGCCGCTCCAGCCAGCGCGTCGAGGAAAGCTTCCGCCCCCGCGCCGTCTTGACCCTGACCCTGAGGTCGCGCTCGCCGCGCCCGCTCGTCTTCTTCGCCATGCCTCTAGTAGGGCCCGTCATCGAGGACGCCGTCGGCCGACATCTGCGCGTAGAGCAGCCCCTCCCGCAGACCCCGGTCTGCGACCGAAAGCCGGTCGGTCGGCCAGACGCGCAGGAGGGCTTGCAGGATCGCGGCGCCGGACATGATGAGCGCCTGCCGGTCGCGCCCGATGCGCGGGTCGGCGCGCCGTCCGTCCGGGCCGAGTTCGAGATACGACCGGATCACCCTGTCGATCTGGTCGGAGGTCATGCGCAGGCCGTCGACCTTGTTGCGGTCGTAACGGCGCAGGCCGAGATGGCTCGCGGCGACCGTGGTGACGGTGCCCGAGGTGCCGATGATCTGGAACCCCTCGCGGGCCTGCTCGGCATCGTATGGCGAGAAGGCGGCGAGCTTCTCCTCGAAGAACCAGCTCATCAGGGCGAAACGGCCGGCGTCGTCGACGACGTCGTGGAACTGGTCGCGCAATGTGGCGACCCCCAGAGGCACGCTGATCCAGTCCACCACCCGGGCGGCCGGGAACGGCGAGGCGTCGTCCGGCTTGAAGCCCGCATGCAGACGCATGATCGCCTTCGGACGATCGAATCGCGGCACGCGGGAAAGGTCGATCCAGACCAGTTCCGTCGACCCGCCGCCGATATCGACGACGAGAAGCTGCTCCGTCTTCGTCGAAACGAGCGGCGCGCAGGAGATCACCGCGAGCCGGGCCTCTTCCTCGGGCTCGATGATCTCGAGCTTCATGCCCGTCTCACGCTCGACCTGGGCAACGAAATCGGGGCCGTTCGTGGCCCGCCGGCAGGCTTCGGTGGCCACGAAGCGCAGCCGCTTGACGTCGTGTTGCTCGACCTTGCGCTTGCAGATGCGCATCGCCTGGATGGTCCGCGAGATCGACGAACGCGACAGCCGCCCGTAGCGCTCGAGCCCCTGGCCGAGCTGAACCGACTTCGAGAAACTGTCGACCACGTGAAACTGGTTGCCCTTCGGCTGGGCAATCAGCATCCGGCACGAGTTCGTGCCGAGGTCCAGCGCCGCGTAGAGGTCCGCGGGGTCGGGCCGTAACGTCGGGGCGCGGTCGACGGGAGCCGGGAAGGCCCCCGCCCCGCCAGGGGGGTCGGGCGGCATGTCGCCCTCCGAATTTGGGTTGTCTTTACCATAGGGGAGCGCTGGCCTCCCGCGCAAGGTCCGCGAGCCACGCCGCGCTCATAGTTTCCATGAAAAGGTTTCATCCGGCCCGGACTTGGCCGCGACCCGCCATCGCCATAGTGTTCCGCGACGTCGCAGGAGCGACGCGCCATGTCGAAATTCGCCGTCCCGGTTGCGGGACGCGCGCGTATGCAGGGGCGGAAGGCAGGAGGGCATGCATGGCCGAGGTCACCATCGTCTACTGGCGGGATATCCCCGCACAGGTCATCGTCGGCAAGGGCCGACGGGGCGCGAAGGTGCAATTGCCCGAGCGCTTCGAGCAGGCGATCGACCGCGCGGCGATGAAGGATGGCATGACCGGCACCGATGCTTATCTGGAAGAATGGCGCAAGGCGCCGCCGGTGACCGTCGAAGGCGAGGACAAGAGCGTCGCCGAGGCAGAGGCGGCCCGGCTCGACAGGGAATACGATACCGACCGGCTCAGGGCGCTCATAGCGAGCGGCGGCCGGGCTTGAGCCTGAAGGAGAGGTTGATGGCGCTTCTGAACTTCCGCCGGCGCGAGACCGGACCGACGACAGGTGGCGGGCGGATCGCCCCTTTCCTCACGGATTTTTCCATCGAGGTCATGCCGCGGACCGCCTCGAAGGTGGAGGATTTCCGCGCGCTGCTGCCAGAGGGCACACGCGTCTACATCGCTCATATCGAAGGCACCCCCATCGAGGAGATGGTTGCCACGGCCGCGCGGCTCGCCGCCGACGGCTTCCGGGTGATGCCGCACTTCCCGGCGCGCATCATCGCCGACGAGACGACGCTCAGGGACTGGATTGCGCGCTACCAGGGCGAGGCGAACGTGCGCGAGGCGCTGGTGCTCGCCGGTGGCGTGGCCCAGCCCGTCGGCGCATTTCACTCGTCGATGCAATTGCTCGAGACCGGCGCGTTCGAGGAGGCTGGCTTCACCCGGCTGCATGTGGCGGGCCACCCCGAGGGCAACCGCGACATCGACGCCGACGGCGGCATGAAAGGGGTGAGCGAAGCCCTTGTCTGGAAACAGCAATACGCCAGCCAGACCTCCGCCGAAATGGCCATCGTGACGCAGTTCGCGTTCGAGGCGCCGCCGGTGATCGCCTGGGCTGACAGGCTGCGCGCCGAAGGCATCACCCTGCCGATCCATATCGGGATCGCGGGCCCGGCCAAGCTCCAGACGCTCATCAAGTTCGCCATCGCCTGCGGCGTCGGCCCCTCCCTGCGCGTGCTCGAGCGCCGGGCGATGGATGTCACCAAGCTTCTTCTTCCCTATGAGCCCACCGAGGTCGTCGCTGACCTCGCCGCGCACAAGGCGGCCAACCCGGACTTCGCCGTCGAGAAAGTACATGTCTTTCCGCTCGGGGGCATCAGGACCTCGGCCGAATGGGCAGCAACGCACGGCACGGCAACCGCCGCAGCCGCCATCTGAAGGACCTTACATGACCCGCACCATTGTTTCGTCGAGGACGAAGACCGTCACCATCGGCTTCGAAGAGCCGTTCTGCGTGATCGGTGAGCGGATCAACCCCACCGGCCGCAAGAAGCTCGCCCGGGAACTCGAGGCGGGCGATTTCTCGACGGTTGAAAAGGATGCGCTCGAGCAGGTGGCCTGTGGTGCTGCGGTGCTCGATGTGAACGCGGGCGTGGTCTACAACTCGAACCCCGACCCAAACCAGACCGAACCGCCGCTGATGCGAAAGATGATCGAGCTCGTACAGGGACTTGTCGACGTTCCCTTGTGCATCGACAGCTCTGTTCCCGGCGCCCTCGAAGCGGGGCTCGCGACCGCCGAGGGCCGCCCGCTCGTCAACTCCGTGACCGGCGAGGAAGAGCGGCTCGAAACCGTCCTGCCTCTGGTGAAGAAATACAACGTGCCGGTGGTGGCGATCTCGAACGACGACACCGGAATTTCCGAGGACCCCGACGTGCGCTTCGCGGTTGCGAAGAGGATCGTGGAGCGGGCGGCGGATTTCGGGATACCGGCCCACGACATCGTCGTGGACCCCCTCGTGATGCCCATCGGTGCGATGGCCACGGCGGGTCAGCAGGTGTTTTCCCTCGTCCGCCGACTTCGCGAGGAGCTTGGTGTCAACACGACCTGCGGAGCGTCCAACATCTCGTTCGGTCTGCCCAATCGCCACGGCATCAACAACGCCTTTCTGGCCATGGCCTCGGCGGCGGGAATGACCAGCGCGATCATGAACCCGGTCACGCTGGTGCCGTCGAAGAAGAACATCACCGACCGGCTCGACGAGTTGCGGGGCGCGGGCCTCGTGATCCCCGACGACATCGACCCCGCCGCGGTGGCCCCCTACATCGGGCTCGGCACGACCGAGGCGCTGGTTGGCGAGCGGCTCGCCCACCTCGCCACGTTCGGCATCGTGCCGGGCGGCGAGATCGATGCCGCGAAGCTCGGTCCCCTCCTTGGGCTCGGGGGCCGGTACGGCGCGACCTCCGAAGAGATCCTTTCGATCAAGGCGGCGGATTTTCTATTGAATCAAGACCCTTCCGGCGCGAACTGGATCCGGCTCAACAAGCCCGGCGGCGCGGGTGCGCCCGGCGGGCGGGGCGGCCGCGGCGAACGCCGGCGCCGCCGCGCCGGCTGAGCGGGCCGGCTGAGCACGCCGGCCCGCCCGCCAGTCTTCAATTGGCCGCCATCGCGGTGTCGATGGCGTCGGTCGTGAAGAGGTAATCGTCCCCGCCGGCGCCCACATGGCAGGCGATGCACCCCTGGTCGGCGCCCTTGCCGACCCGTCCGGCAAGCTGCATTCCGGCAGGGTTCTGGTCGAGCGATCCATCGGGCAGGTACTTCACCCAGTACCAGTTCTGGTTCTCTTCATCGTATCCCGCTTCGCGCTGGAACATGATCGTCACCGCGGCGAGACTTCCGTCCGGGTCGCCGATCACCGTGTCTGTCTCGACGCCCTCCGGACCGAAGTTGCGCTTGACCACGAGCGTTCCGGTGTGGCCGTCGACCGTGGCTTCCTCATAGAACGTTTCGAGAAGGAAACCATGGGGCTCGATGCCAGCGTAGGGGTAGCCGTAGAGTGCATTGTCGCCGACGAGGCGTGCGTCCTCCATGACCTCCCAGAGAAGCCCGGCATAGGCGATGTCGTCCTCTCCTCCGAAGGGCGCGTCCTGGGCGATCGCGCCGAGCGGGGTGAAGGCTGCTGCGAAAAGGGCGGTGGCTAGGATTCCTTTGGACGTCATCTGGCTTTCCTTTCTCTCGATTTGCATGCGGAGGCATACCGGCCGAAGACTAGGCCCGGCACATTCTGCAAACCCAATCAAGCCGGGTCACGTTCCCTCACCTTTCCGTTCCCTCAAGTCCCCGCGAGGAACTGTGACTGGCGCAATTGGAAACCCGATGCCACGATGACCGCATGAAATTACTGTCAATCACCCTCGCTGTGCTGCTCGCCGGTCCCGCCGGCGCGGTCTGCCTCGAGAACAGAAGCGACCAGCAACTTTTCGGCACCGCCGAGAGTGATGACGGCGACGGCCGCGTGACAGGCTGGCTCGAGCCGGGCGAGCGTCTCTGCGCGGGTCGCGCGGAAAGCGCGGGCACGGTCGGCGTATTCGAGAACCCCACGGTGTTCGAAGGCTGCTCGCGACGTGTCCCGAGAGCGGTCGGGCCGGCCGGCCTTCTCGAGTTCACCCGGTTCGACCGATGTCGCTGGGCCGAGAGGGCGGGATAATCGCTTCCCGGACGGCCCGGCGCGCTGCATGATCGCGGGCCATGGACAGACAGCCGATCAACCCACCTGAAACGCCGCCGCTCCGCGTGGCCCTGACCCGAACCGCGGGACGACTCGCGGTGGTCATCGTGGCGGCCCTTCTCATCGCATGGGCGATGGATTGGGTCACGGGCACGGCCGACGAAGTGGCCGACGACATATCCCGGGGCATGATGATCGGCACGATCGTGACGTTCCTGTTGCTCTACGCGTGCCTCATCGCGGTTCCCTTCGTGCCGGGCATCGAGATCGGTGTCGCCCTGTTGATGATGCGCGGCGAGACCGTGGCGCCCTACGTCTATCTCGCCACCGTGACGGGGCTCGTCCTCGCCTACAGCGCGGGGGAAGTCCTCAACTACCGCTGGCTGCACCGCGTCTTCGCCGACCTGAGGCTGCGGCGGGCGTGCCGCCTTATCGAGCGCACCGGCGCCATGGGGCGCGAGGAGCGGCTCGCAGAGCTTCGCTCCGCCCTGCCCCGCTGGCTGCGCCCGCTGGCCATCCACGGGCGCTACGTGATGCTCGCGGTGCTGCTGAACGTCCCCGGCAATATGCTGATCGGCGGCGGCGGCGGGATCGCGATGGTCACGGGGCTCACCCGGCTTTTCACGCCTGGCTGGACCATCGCGACCATCGCCATCGCGGTATTGCCGGTGCCGCTCGCGGTGTGGCTCTGGGGCGGGGAGATGCTTGGAGGCTAGGCGGCTGCGGAGCGGTGCTGGCCCAGGACGAGATACAACACCCAGAGGGACGCCAGATAGAACGTCATCAGCGGCAGGCTCACCAGAAGCAGGATCGACGCAAGAGGCGAGCCGATGGCGTTGCCGACGACGAGCACCACGGTGGCCGCCCCGAACGCCCAGATCGGAAAGCGGCCGAGCTTGCGCCAGGATGGCGTCGACCAGAAGAGGGCCGAGATCTGCAGGACGAGATAGCCAAGGGCCATCAGTGGGACAAAAGGGTCCATACGCGTTACTCCGTTTTTACAGCGGCCTTCCGAACATCTGGAAAGCCCGTGCCATCATCCCGTGAAGAATGGCCAAACGATGACGTGGGTCTGGAACGCCGGGGGAGCTTTCGGGGCAGTGCCGCGCGCGCGGTCTGAGCCGTCGCGCCCGGACTTTTCCCCGCTCCCAAAAGGTCTATGGTTCGACCCGAACAGCGGCGAAAGGCTCCGATGAGCGACCCACTCGTGATCTTCACACCCTCGGGAAAACGCGGCCGCGTGGCGCGCGGCACCCCGGTGCTCGAAGCGGCCCGGCACCTGGGCGTCGACCTCGACTCGGTTTGCGGCGGCCGGGGCATCTGCTCGAAGTGCCAGGTCTCGCCGGGGGTGGGCGATTTCCCCAAGCACGGCGTGAGCGTGGCCGAAGGAGCTCTCAGCCCATGGAACGCGGTCGAGGCGCGCTACGATGAGAAGCGCGGCCTGAAGGCGGGCCGGCGGCTCGGTTGTCAGGCCGAGATCCTGTCGGATGTGGTGATCGACGTGCCGCCGGAAAGCCAGGTGCACCGCCAGGTCGTCAGAAAGCGCGCCGAGGTGCGCGACATCGTCATGAACCCCGCCGTGCGCCTTGTCTATGTCGAGGTGGAAGAGCCGGACATGCACGAGCCGTCGGGAGATCTCGAAAGGCTCGCGACGGCGCTTGAGGCGCAATGGGACATCACCGGCGCGCGGGCGGATCTCGCGGTCCTCCGGGGGCTGCAACCGGCCCTGCGAAAGGGCGGCTGGAAGGTGACGGTCGCGGTACACCAGGCGCGCGATGACGTCTCACCGGTGATCCAGCGGGTCTGGCCGGGCTTCTACGAGGGCTCGGTCTGCGGGCTGGCCATCGACCTCGGCTCGACGACGATCGCCGGCCATCTCTGCGACCTGCGCACCGGCGAGGTTCTGGCCTCGTCGGGCATCATGAACCCCCAGATCCGCTACGGCGAAGACCTGATGAGCCGGGTCTCCTACGCGATGATGAACGAAGGCGGCGCCGCGACGATGACAGAGGTCGTGCGCGAAGGCATCGCGCGGCTCACCGAGGAGATCGCGTCGGAGGCGGGCGTCGCCGCCGACCTCATCCTCGACGGGGTCATCGTCTGCAACCCGGTGATGCATCACCTTCTTCTCGGCATCGACCCCTACGAACTCGGCCAGGCCCCCTTCGCGCTCGCGACCTCGGGGTCGCTCGACCTCACGGCGGCTGAGCTCGGGCTTGGCTGGCACCCCTCGGCAAGGGTCTACCTTCTGCCCTGCGTCGCGGGCCACGTCGGTGCCGATGCCGCCGCGGTGACGCTGTCGGAAGCTCCCGACAAGTCCGATGACCTCGTGCTCATCGTCGACGTGGGCACGAATGCCGAGATCCAGCTCGGCGACAAGAGCGGCGTTCTGGCCTGTTCGTCGCCCACCGGCCCCGCCTTCGAGGGCGCGCAGATTTCCTCGGGCCAGCGCGCCGCCCCCGGGGCCATCGAGCGGGTGGAGATCGACCCGGCCACCAAGCGCCCGCGCTTCAAGGTGATCGGCTGCGACCTCTGGTCGGATGACGAGAACTTCGCCGGCGCCGTGGCGGCGACCGGGGTCACCGGCATCTGCGGCTCCGGGATCATCGAGGCGATCGCGGAAATGCGGATCGCAGGCCTCGTCGATGCCGGCGGGCTCATCGGCTCGCCGGAGCAGACCGGTTCGGAGCGGATCGTCGCCGATGGGCGAACCTGGTCCTATGTCGTCTGGGACGGCGCGGCGACGGGCGGGCCGGTCATCACAGTCACGAACCCGGACATCCGCGCGATCCAGATGGCCAAGGCCGCGCTCTACGCCGGCGCACGGCTTCTGATGGACAAGCGCGGCGTCGACCGGGTCGACCGGGTGGTCCTCGCCGGGGCGTTCGGCGCGCATATTTCGCCGAAACACGCGATGGTGCTCGGCATGATCCCGGATTGCCCGCTCGAAAATGTCACATCGGCGGGCAACGCCGCCGGCACAGGTGCGCGGATCGCGCTTCTCAACCGGGGAGCACGGCTCGAGATCGAGGATATCGTGGGCCGCATCGAGAAGATCGAGACCGCGATAGAGCCGCGCTTTCAGGAGCATTTCGTCGCCGCCTCGGCGATGCCGAACGCGGTGGACCGGTTCGAGACCCTGCGCAGCGTCGTCCCGCTGCCCGACCTTGCATTCAACGACGGCCAGTCGTCGGAGGCCGGCGGCCGGCGGCGGCGGCGGCGGGGATAGCAGGCGCGGGCGTCGGCCCGCGCGAAAGGCGCGTGAGAACGGAACACTGGCTTCGTGCGTGGAGTCGGAAGTTCCTCGGGGGCGCCGGTTCATGGGGTCGGGGGCAGTGCTCGACGACGGTCAATCCTGAACCCCGACAATCTCTCGCCCCGCGAAAGAAAGCGGCGGCGACGCCCGGAAAGCCCGCCCAGGTGACCGACGGCCGCAAGCGGAGGGCCATCGCCGCCGCTTGACTTCAGTGCCGCGCCTCGCGCGTCGGCTCGGAAATGCCTTCGATCGCATGCGTGGCGACGCCGGCGCGGGCCAGGTCGGCGAGAGCAACCACCCCGGCAAGACGCTTGTCACCGTTCAGCACCGGCAGGCGGCGGACCTTGTGCTCGGCCATGACCTCGGCGGCGCGTTCACTGTCATCGTCTTCGAAGCAGTAGTAGACGCCTTCGGACATGACCTCGCGCACCGTGCAGTTGCCGGGGGCCTTGTCGTCCGCCACGCCGCGCACGGTGATGTCGCGATCCGTGACCATGCCGACGAGGCGGTCGTTCTCGCCGACCGGCAGCGCGCCGACATCATCGTCGCGCATCCGCTGTGCGGCATCCCGGATTGTGGTGTTGGGGTCGACGAGGTCCACGGTCGGGGTCATGATTTCTCGAATGTTCATGTCTGTTTTCCTTTTGGTCTGAGGGTGATGGAACGTCGCCCGCCGGCGGAGAGCTTGCTTCGCACCGCCGCCGCCGGGATCATTCTGGTTCAGAACCAGTTGTCGTCGATCTCCGGGATCCCGCCCGTGACCGGCGAGATCTCGATCTCCACCTCGTTGCCGTTCGGCGCCGTCGCCTCGACCTCGTAAACGCCCCATTCGACGTCGAACTCGTCGATGTTCGTGTACCCGAGGGCGGTACCTCGCGCACATAGACGGAGCCCATCATGGTCTCGGCCGCGGTCTCGGCATCTTCCATGCCGTTTTCAGACGTGGCGTCATCGTCCTGTGCCCAGACCGGAAGCCCAGGCACGGTGAGAGCGCATCTGGCCGCAAGCAGTTTCGCAAGCTTCATGATGTTCTCCAGCGGCTGCCCTCAGCGCGACAACCCGGCGACGAAAGGTTGGTTCCCGGCATCGGGCGACGGACGGCCGCTTTCGAATGACCCCCGGCGCAAGGCCGGTCAGGATGACGGGCCGGTCTCCGGGCGCCGCGGCGGGACGGGTCGTCCGGCGCTGGTGTCGTTCAGGACGGCGTCACCGCCGATGCCTGCGCTCGGGAAAGCCAGACATCAGCCGGGCAGCTTCGGGAAAACCTCGGCGCATCGCGGTTTCCGTCGCGCGGCGCCCGGCGGATGCTCCGAACCCGATCGGTTCAGAGCCCGAAGGGATAAGTGTCGGGCATGCCCTCGCGGCGATGCTCGGGGCCGAGCGGCGTCACCGCGCCGGTTTCGTCGAACCACACCCAGCCGTCGAATTGCTGCGGCAGCGACGCGTCGGCATAATGGCTCATCAACTCGGTCTCGGGGCGGTAGATAACGCCGATGAACCGCTCGAGCCGCTGCTCGGCGAGACGCCGGCGCAGGCCGTCGTCACGCCGCATGTCGAGCAGAAAACTCTCGACCCCCGCGTCGTGACAGACCCGCTCGTAACTGTCCTCGCGCGAGGGGCGCACGCGCTTGACCTCCATTTCGCCGCCCCAGTCGCTGGCGGCGGCGACGGTGCCGGCATGCGTTCCGAACCCGATCAGTGCCGCCGCGTCGCCCCAGCGCTCTCGGCAGAGCTGGCCGATATTGAGTTCACCCCGGACGGACCCCATCTCGGTCGCCCGCGCATCGCCGATATGGCTGTTGTGCGCCCAGACGACCGCCTTTGCCTCCGGCCCGCGCGCCGCGAGCAGGTGTTCGAGGGTCTCGAACATGTGGCTGTCACGCAAGTTCCAGCTTTCCGCACCGCCGTAATACATGATCCGGTAGTAGCGCTCGGCGGACTTCACGAGCCGGGCATTCTGAGTGGCGTCGAGGAAACTCTCGCCGTCCCGGGCCTCGTATTCGAGACGTTTCCCGAGGATCTCGCTCAGCTGCGCCACCACCTGATCCTCGCAACCGCGGTAACCCTGCGTCAGCACCGCCCGGCCGTAGGTCGCCGGATCGCGTTGCCAGGGCGTGAGGCAGCCATAGCGCTCGCGCGCGATCGCGGCGGCTTCGGGATCGACCTCGTCGAGATAGTCGAGCACCGC
>CAZPPH010000032.1:0-23985 GCA_964588375.1 uncultured Rhodobacterales bacterium
GCGCCATACCCCGTGAAATGCTCACCAGGCTTGTCGAGCGGGTATGGTGGAATGGCAGCGCCCCAAGCGTTCCACGCAAGCTGGCACGCTTTCCTGTCGTTTCATCAGAATTCCAACTCATTCTTTTTGGTGACTGAAGGCTGTCATCAGGTCTGACGTGGGGCCAAAGAGACGCTAAAAAACTCCCGAAGCGTGTGGAACAATGCTCGCCGTACCTACGATCTGCCCGAGAGTCCGGCGATGGCGATCGAGTGGTACGACGGGATTCCCACCGGGGCGATCATCGAGGACCAGACGGAATGGCGTCAGGTCATTGCAGGACTGCCGAACCCGATTCAGGCGGCAGTCTTCGTACTCCTCCTAGTCACCGGCTTTCGGAAGTCCGAGGCCCTGACGCTGGAGGGGAAGAATATCCACGAGGATCGCACTCACCTGCCGATCATGAAGCACTTCTTGCGAATGCCGTGACCGAAACCCTTGTCGCCTCATGGCTCCCCGGGAAAACAGAATTGCCATCGGGCGCTTGCTGTACCGCCGGACCGAGGCATAGACTGAAGCAACGGCAAGCCGGTGTCTCCGATGCGGCCCAGCGGTCGCCCTTTTTTAGATAGCCAAGGAGTGAGTATGCCCGAGCTTCCGAAGTTGCAGAGCGCGCGGCTCGAATTCGAAGGTCGGATCGCCGTGCTGAGCATGGCTCGCGACGATGTTCGGAACGAACTGACGGGCTCCGGCCTCGTCGACGATATCTGTGCGACGATCGATTGGGCCAACGGCACTTCCGATGTCGCGGTTCTGGTTCTGACCGGTGAGGGCAGGGCATTCTCCGCAGGCGGCAACGTCAAGGACATGCAGGCGCGCAGCGGGGCCTTTGCCGGAGACGTTGCCGAGGTAGCGGAGCGCTACGGGACCGGGATTCAGCGCATCCCCTTGGCGATGTACGGAGCCGAAGTGCCGATCATCGGGGCCGTCAATGGGGCCGCAATCGGTGCTGGATGCGATCTGGCCTGCATGTGCGACCTGACTATCGCAGCCGAAAGTGCCCGGTTTGGTGCGACGTTCATCAATCTTGGAATAGTTCCGGGCGATGGAGGAGCCTGGTTCCTGCAACGTCTTGTGGGCCACCAGAAGGCAGCGGAGATGTTGCTGACTGGAAAGCTGCTAACGGCCAATGAGGCCAAGGAATCCGGGCTTGTTCTGGATGTCGTCCCGGATGAGGACCTGATGGATCGGGCCCTTGAACTTGCGCAGGAGATGGCCTCGAAGCCTCCGCAGGCCCTTCGCTACACGATACGCCTTATGAAGCGAGCTCAGCGAATGGAACTGCATGATTTTCTCGATCTTTGCGCCGTCTACCAGGGCATTTGCCACAACAGTGAGGATCACCTCGAAGCGGTGAACGCCTTTCTGGAGAAACGGCCGGCTCGGTTTGGCGGGCGATGAGATAGCGGCCGTCGGCCCGCGTTCCGGCCTGATCGCCGACATTTCGAACTTGAGCGGAGCTTCCCTACGCGAGAGCCGCCGAGGCGACGCAGCCCGATGTCGGCCGAGATGGCCTGAACTTCGATCGCACAAGCCTGAACACGGAACGAGCAATGCGTATTGCCATCCTCGACGACTACCATGACTTGTCCACCACCCTCGCCGACTGGAGCGACCTGCGCAGAGCGGTTACGGTCTTCGATGCTCCGCTGCCCGCCGAGGACCTTGCACGGACCCTTGCGCCCTTCGAAGTCATATGCGTCATGCGCGAGCGTACTCCGCTGCCGGGAGCGGTAATCGCTTCGTTGCCGAAATTGCGCCTTATCGTGAGCACCGGCCGGCGGAACGGCTCCATCGACGTGACGGCGGCGCGACAAAGAGGGATTGTCGTCTGCGGTACCGATTCCCGGTCTGCCTCCACTGCCCAGCTGGCGATGACGCTCTTGTTGATGGGGCTCCGCAACTTGCCCGCCGAGATGAATTCCTTGGCGGAAGGCGGCTGGCAGGTCGACCCTGGGAGAGATCTCGATGGGCTCACGCTCGGGCTTGTCGGCCTGGGAAGGCTGGGTGCCGAGGTGGCGGCCCTCGCGCGACCGTTCGGGGCCGAGGTAATTGCCTGGAGCGAGAACCTCACGAAGGCGCGTTGTGACGAGGTGGGAGTCACTCATTCGGCCACGCTTTCCTCACTTCTCGAGCGTTCTGATGCCGTTTCGATCCACCTCGTGCTGTCTGAACGCACGCGGCGTCTCATCGGTGCAGCCGAACTGGGACTCATGAAGCCGAATGCATTTCTGGTGAACACGTCGCGGTCACAGATTCTGGATATTGACGCCCTGCTCGATGCTCTGAGAGCGGGACGGCCAGGGATGGCGGCGCTCGATGTTTTCGACACCGAACCTCTGCTACCGGACGACCCGTTGCGCGACCGCGAGTTGATTGAAAAGGGCCGGCTCATCCTCACGCCACACCTGGGCTACGGTTCGCGCCAGACTTACGAGTTGATGTATCGCCAGACCGTTGAAGCCGTTCGTGCCTGGCTTGACGGAGATCCCGTGCGGGAACTTCGCTAGTCATGCCACCCTGTAGCGCTCGACAACGTCCATGTTCAGCTTGACGCCTATCCCCGGTTCCTCCGGCACCACCATGGCCCCTTCGACCAGAACCTCCACCGGGTCTTGCAGCAGCTCGTGACGGAAAGGGTTGGGCTGGGACTTCGACCAATCGCTCTGCATGAATTCGAAAACCAGGAAATTCGGAAGCGAAACGGCGAATTGAAGCGTTGCTGCGAGACACACGGCGGAGCAACTGCCGGTGTGCGGCGCATAGGGAATGTGAAAGGCGCGGGAGAGCGCGGCGATGCGGCGCCCTTCGGTGATCCCTCCAGCCCGCGAGATGTTGGGCTGTATGATATCGATGGCCTCCCTGCGGAGGAAGTCACGCGCACCGAAGGTCATGAAGTCGGCCTCGCCCGCCGCAATGCGGATATCGAGGGCCTTGCGCAGGCGCGAATAGCCATCGAGATCGTTCGGCGCGATAGGTTCCTCGAACCAGTAGATATCGAGCGCCTGCAGGGCCCTGCCGACATGGACCGCCGTCGCCACGTCGTCGGCATAGGCGCAGTTGGCATCCACCATCAGGCGGATATCGGGCCCGACGGCCTCGCGGATCGCACCGATGAAATCGAGTTCCGGACCGGGGTTGTCCGGGTTTCGGCCGATCTTGATCTTCATCGCCCGGAAGCCCTGAGCCACGAACCCGTTCGCCTGAGCGATCACCTCGTCCATTGCCCGGAACCTGAGCGACGACGCATATGCCGAGAGGGTCTCGTGGTGCCGTCCGCCCAAAAGCCGGTACAGCGGGAGGTTCAGGTATTGCCCCGCCAGATCCCAGAGCGCGATATCGATTCCGCTCAGCGCCTCGACGAAGAATCCGCGGTTATGGCCACGGTTCATCATGACGGCGAACAGCAGTTCCCAGATTGCCTCGCGGTCCAGCGGGTCCCGGCCGACGAGCAGCGGGGCGAGGTCCTCGACGATCGCCCGTGTGGCGGTGGGCGCAAGTCTGACCATGCACTCGCCGGTGCCCGTCAGGCCGCAGTCGGTTTCGATACGCACCAGAGTCGTTCGATATCCGCTGAAGATCACGCGGGTTGTATCCGCGGCATGGGGGACCGCGACGGGAGCTTCGATTTCGTCCTCTATCGGGCAATAGAGACTTATCGCCTCGACTTTGGTGATGCGCATGCCATCCGATTTCGTGACACTTGCCATGACATTCACCTCCTATTCCAGGTTACGCATTCGTGCCCGGCTCAGTCCGAGAGCCGTGGCCAGGAGGAACAAGACGATGAGGACAAGGAGTGTCGCGGAATACGGCCGGACGACGAAGATGGAAAGACTGCCGTCGGACAGGAGCATGGTCCGCCGCCAGCTCTCTTCGATGATCGGGCTGAGTATGAACGCGAGAATGAAGGAAGGGAGGGAATAATCGAGCCGCTTCATCAGGAAGGCGATGAGGCCCACACCGAGCGCCACCCATAGATTGAAGTGCAGTCCTTTCGAGGCGTAGATTCCGACGATCGAAAGAATGAGGACGACCGGAACGAGATAGGTGTTCGAGATCGTCAGGGCGCGAGCAAAGAAGTTGGTGACGAGCCTGCCCGCTACGTACATGACCAACGTGGCGATCAGGAAGCCGTAGAACAGCCCCATCGCGAGGTCACCGCTATTGGTGAACAGGTTCGGGCCGGGCTGGATGCCATGAATGATGAATGCTCCGAGGATAATCGCGGTCGAGGGGGACCCGGGAATGCCGAGCGCGAGCAATGGCACCAGCGCCCCCCCGACCGTGGCGTTGTTGGCGGCTTCGGGCGCGGCGATCCCTTCCGGAGCGCCCTTTCCGAACTGTTCCGGTGTGCGGCTGCTCTTCTTTGCCTGGATGTAGGCGAACCATGAGGCCGGCCCGGCCCCCATTCCGGGGAAGATTCCCACGACGGAACCGATTCCCGCGCCTATCGTTGCCGGACGCAGTATCAGGCGGAGCTGTGCCAGACTGAGGCCGGTGCTCAGCTTCTTGCTGCCGGAGGCGAACGTCTTTCCCAGTTCCCTCGTGATGATCGAGAACAATTCGGAAAACGCGAACATTCCTGTCAGAAGCGCGATCATGCCCACGCCTTCCAGCAACTCCAGCGTTCCGAAGGTATAGCGCGGAATGCCGGTGAAGGCGTCAAGGCCGACCGTTCCGACCATGAGCCCCAGGAAGACCGACAGCGCGCTCTTGACGCCGTTGCGCGAGCTTAGTGCGCTGACCGCTATGAGACCGGCTACGCCGATCAGGAAAAACTCGGGGTCGGAGAATCTCACCGCCAGTCTCGCGAGCGGTACGGCGAGAAAGATCAGGACAATTCCCCCGATGATTCCGCCGATAGTCGATGCCGCCAGCGAATAGCCGAGGGCCAGGCCCGCCTTGTCCTGACGCGCGAGAGCGTTACCGTCGATCGTGGTGGCGACCGCGGCGGGGGTGCCGGGAATCCCGAGAATGATCGACGAAATCGAGCCGCCGTACTCCGAGCCCTGATAGGCCGCGATCAGCATCAGGATGGAGGCCAGCGGTGTCATCGAATACGTCAGGGGCAAGAGCAGCACGACCGCGATCGTCGCTCCGAGGCCCGGCAGGGTTCCTATGATCAACCCCGCGAGGCTGCCGAAGACGATTGCGCCCAGACTTCCGAAGGTGAAGAGGTCCGATACGTCGTAGCTCAGCATTTCAAGCATGGGTGGGTTTCCGGTGAGTTTCAGCCAAGGGCGATGCCGAAGGCGTACTGGAAGACAAGGTAGAGCAGTGCCGTGAAGACCCCCGACCAGAGAACCGCGATTCCGATCTCGCGCATGGTGAACGTCGCGCGGTAAACGAGAACCAGACCGACAAAGAGGGCGAATGTCGCAGGATAGAAGAGGCCAAACCTCTGCCAGACAAGGAAATGTGCCGCCATCAGCGCGATCGTTGCGAGCAGCTTTCCCAGATTCGGCATCTCGAAGGGAGAAAGGTCGTCTTCCGTGCGGCTGCGAATGGCTCGAAGGAGCTCAATTGCGGAGAGCACAATTATTCCCGCGCCGACGGCGACCGGGAAGTATATCGGCCGCAGATCGTCGCCCAATCGTCTCTCGGAGATCAGGTAGGAGTAATACAGATACCCCGCGCCCACGCAGAGAATGAGCAGCAAGAGTAACATGTTCACGAGCTTTGTGGTCATCCGCCCTCCCTAGCGTAGACCGGTCCTCAACGAACGACGTTGCGATTGCAACGACGCTCCACTACAATGAAAACTACGCGGGTCATCTTGGCAAGGACGAAGATTTCTTGACGGACGCCGGTGGCCGCGGGGAGCCGCAGGAATAGAGGGAGGCAGATGTGGCGAAGGTCATCATTCTTGACGAACGCGACAACGTAGCGACGGCGATGGCTGACATCGCGGCGGGAGAGAAAATCTCCTCGGCAGGCGGCGAAACCGTTGCGGCAGAAGAAATTCCCTTCGGTCACAAGATCGCGCTGACGTTCCTCGCGGACGGGGCGGAGATACTGAAATACGGAGAGTCGATCGGGTTGGCGAAGGGGGACATCGCTCAGGGGGCATGTGTCCACGTGCACAATGTCGAGAGCCAGCGCGGTCGCGGCGACAGGGGAGCGAGCAAATGAGTGAGCCGGGATTTTGGGGCTACCGCCGCCCAGATGGAAGCGCGGGCATCCGCAACCACGTCGCCATTCTCGCGGTGATGGACAGTGCGAACGGTATCGTGAAGAGCCTGTCCAATCTGGTTCGGGGCACGGTGGCGATCCCTGTCTGGTACGGGCGCGGTCAGTTCGGCAACGACGACACCGTTTTCCGCCGCGCGCAGGTCGGCCTGGGCACCAATCCGAACGTCGCCGCGGTCCTGGTCGTCAGCCTCGAGAAGGTCTCGGCGGAAAAGGTCGCCGGCTCGATCGCTCTTTCGGGCAAGCCGGTCGAGCACATATCGGTGCAGGACGTCGGGGGGACCGTCGAGGCCATTGCGGCCGGGATGCGGAAGCTTCTCGGGATGGTGAGCGAAGCCTCGGCACAGCGCCCCGAGTGGATCCCGCTGTCGGAGATGGTACTCGGCGTCGAGTGCGGTGGCACCGATACCACGTCCGGCGTGGCCGCCAATCCCGCTATAGGTTGGGTAGCCGATCGGGTGGTGGATGCCGGCGGGACGGTCTATCTCTCCGAAGCCTCCGAATGGATGGGCGCGGAGCAGATCCTCGCCCGCCGTGCGGCGAACGAGGAGGTCAGCGATGCGATTTGGGCGGCGGTCCGTCGTATCGAAGACAGCGCCATCGCCCGTGGCGTGGACATTCGCGGCGCCAATCCCGTTCCTGATAACATTCGCGGTGGCATTACGACGATCGAGGAGAAGTCGCTCGGCGCGATCATCAAGGGCGGCACGACGGAGGTGAAGGGCGTGCTCGACTATGCGGTCAAGGCCGAAGGAAAAGGGCTCTACTGCATGGACACCGCCGCCCCGGCCGCAGAGTCGATGACCGGGCTTTCCGCCGGGGGCGCCCAGATGATCCTCTTCTCGACCGGGCAGATGAACATCATGGGCGGTCTTCTGTCTCCGACGGTCAAGGTGACGGGCAACCCGCGGACTGCAGCCAAGCTCGCCGACAACGTCGATGTGGATGTCTCTCCAATGCTCGAAGACGAGAGCCTGGAGGAGGCGGGCGCGCGTCTTCTAGACTTCTCCCTCCAGGTCGCAAGCGGAAGGTTCACGCGTGCGGAGATGCTCCACGACGAGGATATTGCGATCAGTCGATTCGAGCCGACCGTCTAGGGTGATCGCGTGACGCGCGCGCGCTACGACGTCGAGGCGTTATCGCGCTTCGTTGCGCGATTGTTCGCCGGCGAGGGCCTGCCGGAGGATCACGCCGCCATGGTGGCCGACGCCCTCCTGACAGCCAACCTGCGCGGCGTCGATACACACGGCGTTGTACGTGTGCCGGCGTACGTGAAGCGGTTGCGTGCAGGATTGCTCAATCCGAAACCGCGGATGCGGGAAGCGAACCCCATGCCCGTGAGCTTCGTTCTCGATGCCGATAACGCCATGGGTCCGGTCGGAGCGTTCACGGCCATCGAGGCCTGCATGTCGCGGGCCGCCGAGTTCGGCGTCGGTGCTTCGACGGTTCGCCATAGCAATCACTTCGGCGCGGCGTCTGTCTACACGGTTCATGCGGCCCGAAGGGGCTTTATCGCTATCGCGATGTCGCCCGGCGCCCGCACATTGGCGCCGCACGGAAGCAGGGCTCCGCTTCTGGGCACCAATCCCTTCGCTGTCGCGGCGCCTGCGGGACAAAATCCTCCATGGTCGCTCGACATGGCAGCAAGCGTAGCCGCACGCGGCCATATTCGCGTGGCGGCACAGGAGGGGCGCTCCATACCCGAAGGTTGGGCTCTGGATGAAAAGGGCCGCCCCACGACCGACCCTGAAGCCGCTCTGAATGGCGTGATGCTGCCGTTCGGTGGCCCGAAGGGATCTGGCCTCGCCATGATGGTGGACATTCTCGCCGGCGTGCTCGCCGGCTCCGCATTCACCGGGGACATACGGGACTGGGTGAAAGACTTCACGGGGCCTTCGGATGTCGGACATTTCTTTCTTGTGGTGAAGGTTGAAGCCTTCATGCCCGCCGCCGAGTTCGCCGACCGAATGGAGACGGCGATACTAAGAACGAAGGCTCTTCCGCCGGCCGAAGGCGCAGCCGAGGTGTTCTATCCCGGCGAGCGCAGTGGCCGCATGGAACAAGAGCGCCGGCAAAACGGCATTCCGCTCTCCGGGAAGGCCATCGGCGCTCTCGCGGAACTGGCGACGACTGATTGCCCCTTCCCCGAACCTGTTGGCGAACGCTAGGCGATATTCTCGGCAAGTGAGGGGTCCGGCGAAAGTTCGCCCCTCTCGATCCTCTTGATGATCGCGTTCACTCGCTCGTGTGCGCCAACGTCGATTCCGAGTTCGCGGCCTCGCCGGGCGACGAGGCCGTTGATCGCATCGGTTTCCGTTCGCCGGCCTTTCCGAATGTCCTGCGCCATCGACGGGCGTTGGTCGGCTGACCGGCCTGCGGCGACCTCGGTCATGGCGGAGCGTATCGACGCTCGCGCGGCAGGGTCGCCGTCTGCGGCTGCTTCGAGCATGGCGAAGTCGAAGGTCGTATCCACCAGCCTGTACCCCAATGCCCGGCCGACCTTCACGGCTTGGGCTCCGAGCGTTATTCCCAGTTCCACCGTCACCGGATCACTGTCGCGCTCACGTCCCGTCATTCCCGTCATTGCCGAAAGGCCGTTGCGCATCGAGTTCACGATCAGCTTCGACCATTTCACGCCATTGAGATTCTCGGTCGCCGTGGTCTGCTCCGCGCTCGAAAGAATCTCGATCAGGGGCTGACACCAGGGACCAGCGCCCTCCAGGGCCCCCACAGCCACGCTTCCTTTCGGAGCGAGGCGCCGAACGACGCCCGGCGCGACGAGCTCGCAGGCCAGCGAGGCAATCGCGCATCCGTAGGTGCGTTCGGGGCCTGCCAGCGCGGCAATGACCGGTTCATTGACCGAGTTCTGCAACGACACGATTGCCCCGCTCTCCGAAAGCCATGGCAGCGCAAGCTGCGTCGACCACGCGGTATCGTAGGATTTCTGGGCGATGAACACTACGTCGAAGGGATCGGTGCGGACGAGGTTCTGGACGTCACCGACATGAAGCGGCCAGGTCGCGACGGTCGCGGTGTTGCTACCATCTCCCATACCTTCGATACGGAGCCCGACCGAGCGGATCATCTCGACGTTTTCCGGCCAGGGGTCCACGAGTGTGACGTCGAGGCCGGACCTGATCATCGCGGC
Source organism: uncultured Rhodobacterales bacterium (assembly GCA_964588375.1). Lineage (GTDB taxonomy): Bacteria > Pseudomonadota > Alphaproteobacteria > Rhodobacterales > Rhodobacteraceae > JASJAR01. The sequence goes on from CAZPPH010000032.1 coordinate 9,380, forward strand.
GCCGAAATATCCGCCAATGGCACCTGCGCCGCACATCAATATTCGATAAGGCATGTCGGGATCCGGCCCAGGGCCGCGTTTCGGCCCGCTCCGCACTGGCGGAACGGGCCTGCTCTTTACTCGCTGAGTTCGGCGACGCGGTTGCGGAAAAACTCGTCGAACTCCTCGTAGGCCATGTAGGCATCCTGCTGCTTCTGCTTGGCCATGTACTCTCTCCAGCGCGGGTCCTTGATCGCCTCCTCGAACGCGGCGGACAAGGTGGCGAGGATCTCCTCGGGCACACCAGCCGGTGCGAACACGCCGCGCCACAGGACATCGTCATCGATAGACGTGAGACCCATTTCCTTGAAGGTCGGAACATCCGGACGCTCGGGGACGCGTTCGCCGAGGCTTTGACCCAGAATGCGAATCTCACCGGCATCGACCTGCGCGTTGATATTGGACGAGGTGATGACCGCTGCATCGATGTTTTCGCCGAGAATGGCGGAGACGACATTCGAACCACCATCGTAGGGAACGTAGGTCACCTCGATGTCGGCAGCATTCGAAAGCTTGTTCACGAAGGCCGAAGACCAGCTTCGCGAGCCGACGCCGCCCATGCGGATCGCCCCCGGGTTTTCCTGAGCGTAACTGACAAAATCCTCGAACGTCTCGAACTGGCTGCCGGCCGGAACCATCAGCGTCTTGTAGTCCGCGTTGATGCGCGCCACGGCTTGCACGTCGTCGACGGTCACAGGCCAGTCCCCCGTCGACAAGCCGAGCGCCAGAGTGTCGGACTGGCTGAACAGGGTGTAGCCGTCCGCAGGCTGGGTTGCAGCCGCCGCGACGCCGATCGCGGTGCCGCCGCCGGCGCGGTTGGTAGGTACGATCGGGACGCCGAGTACGTCCTCCGTGGCGGCGATGAGGGTCCGCGCGAAAGTGTCCGCCCCGGAGCCAGCCGAGAACGGGATGATCCACTCGATTTCCTTGTTAGGATAATCTTGGGCGCTGGCGCCGCCGGCGACCAGGGCGATGCCGGTCGCGATGACGCCCATGAGGCCCGTTGCATTTCGTCTGATGTTCATTTCTTGTTCCTCCTCCTTAGAGTTTTGAAGTTGCTCCGGGCTTGCCGCCCGTGTTCTTGGTTGTGGTAATCGGTTCCGTGTTTCCGGATGACCTGTCAGAGGCCGGTCTTCTCCCTGAAGGACTTTGCCTGCTCCGGTGAAAAGCTTCTGAGCCGGAGATCGCGCAGATACGGACCGAAGGCCGCTTCGATCTCGTTCCCGAAGCGGGCATGAATCTCGGCCATGTAGAAATCGTGCCGGATGAGCGTCTCGGCCATCTGCACGACGGCGTGGTTGCGTGTGTAAAAGGCGGTGAGATTGTCGGTCGTCGCCGTCAGCGCGATCTGGTGATCAACGGTCATGGTGAACAGGTTGTCCGCCGACCCCATCCGCACACCGTTGTCCTCGTGCAGATAAACCTGACAGGTTTCACCGACCCGAAACTCGTCTGCATCGTCCCCGAAGAGAATTATCATGATCTCCACGCCGAGCGCCGCTGCTTCGGTCAGGGTTTCTATGTGGGGTGCCAAGACGTCGCGCGCGGCTTTGATGCGGATCGTGCTCTGGCTTTCTCGGACTAAAGACGCGATCTTCTCGTGAATTTCCTTCTCGCCCCGAACATTCCAGACATACGGATCGTCTATGGGTTGCTGCAGCATCGCCAGCTTCTCGGCGAGGTCCTCGCAGACCGAAGCGGTTTCGCGCACGATACCCTTAAGATGCTGCTTCGGCGGAATTGCAACATAGCGGCGCGGGTTGTCGCTAACCGGCTGAACGGCGCCCCGCTTCGCCAACGTGTCCAGAGCATTGTACGTGTTGGGCCGTGGCACACCGCTCGCCTTCGCAATCTCATAGGCCGTAGCGGGGCTTGAGCGAAGAAGCTGCATGTAAACCCGTGCTTCGTAGTCGGTGAAACCAATGGACCTGAAGCCTTTCAGAATATCGTCGTCGCCCTCTCGAGCGGGATCCGGCTGCGGATTCGGTACTACGCTCACTTTCTCGCTCCGCTTATGTCCTTGGCCGCCAAACGCCCGACTTCGTAAGCCCGGTATCGGGCAAGGGCGCTCACGGCGGCTGGCACCTCGTCAAAAGTGGGAACGCGGCGAAGCGCGGCTTCCTCGCGAAAGCGGCGTCGCCAGGCATCGACGTCCTCGCTTCCGTCCGAGCGCAGAACAAGGACGCGATGCTCGCGATCGCCGACTTCCTCGCCGAAGACGGCCTTCATGAGGTTCGGAAGAAAGCCCTGCACATGACGATACCCCATAATGACCGGTAGGTTCAGGTGAATCACGGTCGCATAAGGAGCGACGAGTCGGGTGTTGATGTCGAGTATTCCGGCGGAGACGCGACCCTCCTCCTCCTTCAGAACGCTTGCAGGCAGATCGATCGGGTTGGCCAGGCTGGCGCCGGGGGGAAGGGCAATTTTCTTGAAGGCTGCGCGCGCCTTTTCGGACGGTTGGGCAAGTCGGAAACCGGCCCTGTCCAGTGCATCGGTGGCGAGAACGCTCGCACCACCGCCATTGCCGAACAGGGTGATTTCCGCTGGTCGCGGCTGGTCGCGCGGCAACAGCCAGTGGCAGAGCTGCAGCATGTCGAGGAAGGACTCGAGCGTTTCGGTGAGGATCATTCCGGTCTGTGCAGCGAGCGCCTTCCAGGCGCGATCGCTGCCGCCCATTGCTCCCGTGTGAGAGGCCGCGGCGGCCCGGCCGAGCTGCGTCGCCCCGCCCACCAGAACCACCACGGGTTTCCTGCCGCCATTCGCGCGGGCGAGCTCCTTGAAGCGGTCGCCGTCCTTCACATCTTCGACGTACAAACCGATGACTTCGGTGCCGCTGTCTTCGAGGAAATGCTCGAAGAGGTCGGAAGCATCGATGTCGATCGCATTGCCGATGGTCACCAGTCCGCTGAAGCGCAGCCCGAGAGACTGACCGCGGCGCAGTACATCCATGCCCAGTCCTCCGGACTGGCAGACGACGCCGATGTCACCAGGTTCTGTCAGTACACCTTCCATGAAGGTGTAAGGTGCAGAAGGCGCGTGGGTGCCCATGCAGTTGGGCCCGATCAGGCGCACGCCTTCCCGAGCGGCCACGGCCAGCAGATCCCGCTCCCATGCAGCTTGTCGCTCCGGCGGTGCGCTGGCCATGACCTGCGCGAGGCAGATACGTCCCCCGGCATCCGCGAGGACGTCTAGCGCACGCTCGGCCGGCACCGTCAGATAGGCGTAATCAACGGGACCAGGCAGGGCGGCAAACCCCGAGTAGCACTGCCGTCCCTCGATCTCGCTGGCAGACGGATGAATGGGATAGACATCCCCCGAATAGCCCGACTCGCGAAGGAGACGCAGAAAACGATTACCGGCCGAGGTGCCGCGCGTCGATGCGCCGGCGACGGCGATGCTCCGCGGTTGAAAGAGCGGCGCGAGGTCGAGGGGCGGGCGAGGGGCTGCTGCGATCGCGGGCTCAGTCCGCAATACGATCCGCGCGTCCACGGCAACAAGTCCGTCCGGTCGCGCAATGACCGGGTTGAGGTCAAACTCTGCCATCTTTCCGGAGTGGCGCGTAAACAGTCCGTCAGCCCCCCCAAGGGCCAGGAGCGCGTTCTCCAGTGCAAGCAGGTCTGCCTTCTCCCGCCCTCGCGCGCCGTGCAGGATCGGGCTTGATCGAAGAGATTCGATCATTTCGCGCGCATCGGCCCGGTCTATTGGGCAGAGACGAAACACGGAGTCCTGGAGCACCTCCGCGAAGATGCCGCCGGTCCCGAGCATCAGCATCGGTCCCAGTTGCGGATCGGTGCTGCCGCCGATCATCAATTCCAGGCCCGGCGGTGCCATCTCCTCCACAAGGAATCCCGCCAGCCTTTCGCCGGCTGCATTCATCCGCGCGGCGATCTCATGTCCGGCAACGGCAAGCTCGCCGCCGCGGCCGACGCCCAGTCGGACCGCGCCGATGTCGCTCTTGTGAAGAGCGCTGTGGGCAAGCGCCTTCAGAGCGAAGGGAGGCGTCAGCCCGGCTGTGGCTTCCGGCAAAGCGGCTTGGTGACCGACCTTCACCCCGCGCGGAACTGCGATTCCGAGACTTGCCAGGAGCCGCTTGCCCGTGTGTTCGTCGAGCGCGTCGGCGCCCATGCTGATCGCGTCTGCGAACAGACGCCCCGGATCTTCGTGCGTCGGCTTGGCTGAGGTGGCGAGAGGCTGCATCAAAAACTCGTCGGCCAGTTCGCCAGGCGATGTTCGCCGACGCTACCGTTTGGGCCTCCGCACTGCACTTCCAGTGCATCGACAAGGAAGCGACGGGTCTCGCTCGGGGCGATCACGGCCTGCGCCTCGAAAAGCTCGGCCAGTGCGAAGGCAGAGCTGTCCTGCGCAATTTCGGCGACAAGGGCCTCGAAGCGTTCGGGATCGTCCTCCTGTTTCACCCCGTACAGGATGTTGACACCCACTCGTGGGTCCATGAAGCCGAAGTTCGCCGTGGGCCACGCGGCGGCGAGGTCGGAATAGCGCCCCCCGCCCATGTTCAGATAGGCCTGTCCGTAGTTCTTGCGGAGCGTCAGGGCGATACGCGGGACGGTGACCTGAGAGAGCGCGTTCATCCAATTCATGATACGTCCGGGCGCCCATCGGCGTTCGCCGTCGATCCCGATGAGAAAACCCGGTTGATCCACAAGAAAAATGATCGGCAGGTTGAAGCTGTCACAGAGCACCAGATGGCTCGTCGCCTTTCGCATCGCGTCCACGTCGATCGCTCCGCCCCGCACCATCGGGTTCGACGCGATGATACCCACACTCCGGCCCCCGAGCCGTGCCAGGCCGGTTACGAGCGAGCGCCCGAAGCGCGGCTTGAGCTCAAATAGTGTGTCGCGGTCGAGGACCGCCCCCAGGATCTTTCGTGAATCGTAGACGCTGTTCTGGCTGGGGGGGAAGCCGTCGAGCACCGTGAGCGCTGCCTGATCGGAGCCATCGGGCACGCGCGTGCGTTCCGGCTCCGCTCCCGAATGCTGCGGCATGTAGCTCAGATAGCGCCTGAGAACCGCCAGGGCCTCCTCATCCGTTTCCACGGCGTAATCGACAAGCCCGGTCTTCTCGGTATGCAGTTTCCAGCCGCCGAGATCTTCCGGGTCCACAGGCTGATTGATCGCCACCGAGGTGACGCGGCTCGAGGCGACAGCCATGGTCGCCCCCTTTCGCATGACAGCGAAATCCGACATGCAGCCGTACCAGGTCGAGGAGCCATAGCAGTCTCCGAGAAGGGCGGAGACCAGTGGCATTTCGCGCCCTCTGCGAAACTCCAGTGGGTCCTGGCCGAGAATGGCACGCCCGGCCGCACCCATCCTGTCCGGCATCCGCGCGCCCGACGATTCGCCCAGCATCACGAGCGGCATCCCCTTCTTGGCCGCCACTTCTCTTACGTGCTTGATCTTCTTTCCATTTATCACACTCGAAGAAGCGCCCAGCACCGTAAAGTCGTTCGATACGACTGCGACCGGCCGACCATTAATGCGCCCGAAGCCGGCGACCTTGCCGTCGGCGGGGGTCTTCTCGCGCGCCGCCTCCCGATGTGATCGGGCGAGCATTCCCACTTCGAGGAAACTGTCGGGATCGAGGAGTTTGTCGAGACGCTCTCGGGCGTTCAGGATGCCCTTTTCACGCCGCTCGGCCAGTCGCTTGGGGCTTCCCATGGCGAGGGCGGCGGCACGATGGTCTTCGAGTTCCGCGGCTGCGACTTCGAGGGGGTTCCGGGTCCGCTCGTCGTCCATGCCGTCTAGCCCTCCAATAAAGTAGTGTCACAAGAAACTACTAATAGCTGCTCCACCTGTCAATCTAACGTCGGCAGGCGAGTAGTAGTTGCACTTGAAACGCCGGATTTCCAGAGATACGATCGATCCGTGAAACTGGAGGTACGGCCGAATGAGCGTGGACATCTGCAGCGAGATGACCGGAACGGTCTGGAAGGTGCTCGTGGAGCCGGGCCAGCGGGTGGAGGAGGGCGACACCGTCATGCTGATCGAGGCGATGAAGATGGAGATTCCGGTCGTCGCCATGGATGCCGGGACCGTTGCCGAAATCCTGGTCGCAAAGGGTGACATGGTGGCGGACGGTGATCCGGTGATCAGGCTGGACGACTGAGCGATGCGCCGCCTGCTGATTGCCAACCGGGGCGAGATCGCCTGCCGCATCATCCGGTCGGCCCGCAAACTCGGCATCTCGCCGGTCGCCGTCTACTCCGAGGCCGACCGCGGGGCGCTTCATGTGGAGATGGCCGACGACGCGGTGGAAATCGGGCCGCCGCAAGCCGCCCTGAGCTATCTTGATGCAAGCCGCATCATATCCGCAGCCAACGGAATGGGCGCGGATGCAGTTCACCCGGGCTACGGTTTTCTGGCTGAAAGCGCGGATTTCGCTGACGCTGTCCTGGAAGCGGGCCTGACTTGGGTGGGCCCTTCGCCGGAGACCATCCGCCGGATGGGCGACAAGCAATCCGCCCGGGAGACCGCCAGGAGCGCCGGTGTGCCTGTTCTGCCCGGTAGCGCGCGTATCCGTCCCGGCGAAGTCGGCGCCCTAAAGAAGTCGGCGGAGGATGTCGGGCTGCCGCTCCTGGTCAAGGCTTCGGCAGGGGGGGGCGGAATAGGAATGCGCCGTGTCGATGCGATCGATGCGCTTGAGGAAACGGTTTCCTCCGTGCAGCAAGGCGCGGAGAAGGCCTTCGGGTCCGGAGACGTCTATCTCGAGCGGCTGGTGCCGCGTGCCCGGCATGTCGAGGTGCAGGTATTCGGCTTCGGAGATGGTACCGCGATGCATCTATTCGAACGGGACTGCTCCTTGCAGCGCCGCTTCCAGAAGATCATCGAGGAGGCTCCCGCGCCCCGCCTCGCGGAGGGGACCCGCAGGGCACTCCATGAGGCGTCGTTGGCGCTTTGCCGGCAAACGAAGTACTCCGGCGCCGGCACAGTAGAGTTTGTTCTCGATGCCGAGACGGGCGAGTATTTTTTCCTGGAGATGAATACACGGATACAGGTCGAGCACCCGGTTTCGGAAATGGTCACGGGCGTCGATCTGGTGGCCATGCAACTGGAACTCGCTGGCGGTGCGCGCCCCGATGCCGAGGTCGGAGGGAAACCCGCCGGGCACGCGATAGAATGCCGGTTGTATGCCGAGAACCCGAGGAAGATGTTCTTCCCGTCGCCGGGGCGACTCGAACGCTTTGTGCTGCCGGAAGAAGCCTCCGACCTCAGGGTCGAGACCGGGTACCGCGAAGGTGACGTCGTTTCTCCCTTCTACGATCCAATGATCGCCAAGATCATTGCGCACGGTACCGACCGCCGCGCAGCCGTTGCCCGATCCCTGCAAGCGCTGAACGAAACCGAAGTGACCGGCATCACCTGCAACAGGGATTTTCTCGTCTCCTGTCTTCGCCATGACAGTTTCGTTTCCGGGGATGTCCACACCGGCTTCATTGAAGAACATCGTTCGGCGTTGATCCCGGCGGCGGGGTGACCGGTGCCGGCGCGCATTATGAGTGACTGAAGCGGGCAAGTGCACCGCATCATCCGACAAGACGGGAGCCGAGACGCTTGCTCATTGCCGGGTTGATTCTTGCAGTTCTGCTGACCTCGACGCTCTCCGGCGTGTTCGGGATGGTCGGCGGAATGATCCTGCTGGGCTTCCTGTTGTTCCTCTTGCCCGTCGAGGCGGCGATCGCGGCTCAAGGGGTCATACAGCTCGTTGCCAACTCCTCCCGGGCGTACTTCTCCCGTGAGTGGATCGATTGGCGTATCATCCGCTATGCCGTGCTCGGCATCGGGGCGGCACTCCTGCTGTTGACGCTGGTGGAGTACACCCCGAACATTGCGGTCGTTTCGATCTGCGTCGGCCTTCTGCCGGTGTTCTGCTATATCCCGACCCGCTGGATCATGCTGGATGCCAGCCGTCCACCCCAGGCTGTCCTCTGCGGATTTCTCGGAGGTCTCCTGAACCTTGGGGTCGGCGTCGCCGGGCCGATCGTCGACATCTTCTTCGCCCGCACGCCCATGGACCGGCGAAAGATCATCGGCACGAAAGCGTCGCTCGTTCTGATCTCGCATCTCGCCAAGATCGCCTTGTATTCTGCAGCTTTGTCTGGCCTCGAAAATCGAGAGCTCATTGCCATCTCCGTTGCGCTGCCGTTCTCCGTCATGGGGTCCCTTATCGGCCACGCGATCCTTTCGCGTTTCACGAACGAGGGTTTCCGCCGCGGAACAGTCATCCTGATCACCGTCGTCGGCCTGTTCTATCTGGGGCAGGGGTTTTTGTTGCTCACCCGTTCTTAAGTCGCGGTCACCATTTCTGACGCCGGCGGTGATCATCGACAATATCTGGTTTGGGGCCGCCACGCTGTCGGAGCAGTCCAAAGAAAGCGAATTGAATTACGAAACGACGTCGCTGCCTCTGAATGCCCAGGCGCTCGTGCGCATCTCCAGCATGGCTGCGGCGACGTACATCACGACGCCGAGCAGGGCCAGCACCAGCAGGCCGGCGAACACCAGAGGTACGTTGTAGTTCGAGGAAGCGGAAAGCATCAGGTAACCGATGCCCTTGTTGGACGCTACCGTTTCGGCGATGACGGAACCAACGAAGGACAGGGTTATCGCGACTTTGAGCGAGGCGAAAAGATATGGCATCGAACGGGGCAATCCTACCTTGAGCAGGATATCGCGCCGGGAGGCGCCGAGAGATCTGAGCACGTCTGTCATATCGCGCTCGATGGTCGCCAGACCGGTCGCAACGTTCACGGCGATTGGAAAGAAGGAGATCACGAAGGCCGTGAGAATTGCCGGAACCGTGCCGATGCCGAACCAGATCACCAGTATCGGGACCAAGGCCACCTTCGGAATCGAATTGAAACCTATGAGCACCGGATAAAGGCCGCGGTAGACAAGCCGCGAAGAGCCGATTGCGGCTCCGAGAGCCACACCGACGACCACCGCCAGGCCGAACCCTGCGAGCGTGGTGTAAAGCGTCTGTGCCGAGTGATAGGCGAGTTCAGGCGCGAATTTTATGGCTTCGCGCCAGATGTCGCTCGGCGCAGGCAATATGAACACGTCCAGATCGAAAAGGCGGCAGCAAATCTCCCACACCACGAAGAATCCGATCGTGACTGCCCACGGCATCAGTCTTTCGATGGTCCGATCGGTCATGACATCTCCTGGTCGGTCTGAATCTTCTCGCGCAGCATGTGGACATGTCCCTGGAATGCATCCGTGTAAGTCATTTCCAGGCTTCTCGGGCGCGGCAAATCGATCGGCTGACGATGAATTATACGACCGGGGCGCGCACTCATCACGATGACCTCGTCGGAAAGATAGACGGCTTCTCGCAGGTCGTGGGTAATAAGCACCGCGGTGAAGCCGCGCTCGATCCAGAGCCGCTGCATCACGGCCCAGAGAGCTTCACGGGTGAATGCATCAAGGGCGCCGAAGGGTTCGTCGAGCATGACAAGGCGAGGGGCGTGCACGATCGAGCGGCAGACGTTCACCCGTTGTTGCATGCCACCCGACAGTTCCCACGGAAACCGGTCCTTGAACTTCGAGAGCCCGACCTCCGCAAGAAGAGACGACGCCTGATCGACGAAAGGGCCCCGGTCCCTTGCAAAGGCTCTCCTGTGATGGGGAGAAACTTCAAAGGAAACGAGAACATTATCGAGCGTGGTTCGCCAGGGCATGAGCGAAGCGTTCTGGAAAGCCATTCCGACATCGCGCGCAGGACCGTCGAGCGTGACATCGCCGATGCGGATTTCGCCCTCGCTCGCGCGGGTCAAACCGGTAAGCAGCCGCATGAGTGTGGATTTTCCGCAGCCGGAGGGACCTACGACCGCAAGGAAGTGCCCCTCGTCGATGGAAAGATCCGTCGCTTCGAGCGCGCGTATCTGCTCCTTGCCGGTGTCGAACACCATTCCCACGCTCTTGAGTTCGATGAGTGCGTTCATGTTTCGGGCTCCACGGGTATGTCCGTCACGGCCATGTGTCCTGGTTCGTGGGTGACGAAAAGCGGTATCCCCGACGCTGCAACAGCGTCCTGACCGGTCAGGCCGCAGGCCCAGAACATGGGTGTTTCCCCCTGCAGCGGTGGAATCGGCTCCCCGAAATCCGGGACGCCGAGATTTCCGATTCCGATACAGCCGGGATCTCCGATGTGTATGGGGGCGCCATGCGCCTTCGGCAAAGCCCGGGATATCTCGGCGACGCGTTGTACGTCCCCTTTTGCGAACGGACGCATTGAGGCGACCACATGGCTCGAAAATCGCCCAACCGAACGCGAAGGAATGTTGGTGCGGAAGAGGGATCCTTGGATACCGAGCTCGATATGCCTCATGCGGATGCCGGCGCGAGCGAGCGCGTCCTCGTTCGCAAACCAGCAGCCGAGAACGAAAGCCGTGCTGTCGCAGGACCATGAGTCATACATGTCCCGCACCACTTCCGCAGGATGCCCGTCACGCCATATCCGATATTTTGGCAGGTCTGTCCGGACATCGAATTCGCCGCCGCATCCAAGCATAGGATCTCCGGGACTGCCGCGCTCGAGGATCGGCAAGGATTGGGGATTGGCGCCGCAGAATTCCTCGAATTCGTCGGCGGCGGCTTGCGGCACGACGATGAGATTGCCCTGGAGATACCCCGGCGCAAGGCCTGACGTGAGACCGGAAAAGGTCCCCGCCCGCATCTCTTCCCTGAGTTCCCGAGGAGATAGTCGTTTCCAGTCAGGCGACGGAGTCTGGACATCGGAGTTCATTGACAGGAGACTTCCGGTTCAGGGCACCGAGCGGCTGTTTCGATGAAACGGGCGCGCTTTCCCCGGGGACTTCCAATGAGTTGCCCGTCCCGCATGATCATGGCGCCGCGCAGCATCGCGCCGACCGGCCAGCCGGTAAGCTCGTGCCCATCATAGACGGTCCAACCGCATTTCGATGCGACCATGGAATTGCTGACCCTGACTTTGCGGTCAAGGTCGACGAAAGTGAGATCGGCATCGCCACCGACGGCGATCCGCCCTTTGCAAGCCAGGTTGAAGACCCGTGCCGGCCCCGCGCAGAGCAAGTCCACGACGTGCGGCAACAGAAGTTCTCCCTTCGACACCATGTCCAGAAGCAAGGGCACGAGCGTCTGGGTTCCGGGCATTCCCGAATGCCGGCTTGGGTAAGGCTTTGCCTTGTCTTCGAGCAGATGCGGCCCGTGATCGGAGCCGATCACGTCGACGACCCCGTCGCGAACCGCCCGCCTCAGCGCTTCGCGATGTCGGGCCTCTCGAATGGGCGGGTTCTGCTGAACCAGTGTTCCGTGGTCTCGGTAGCAGTCCGGCGCGGCGAAGATGAGGTGCTGCGGGAGCACTTCGCAGGTCACCAGATCGCGGTTTGCCGCTATAATCGCGATTTCCTCGGCGGTGGAAACGTGCAGGATATGAAGCCTGCGATTGTACCTTCGCGCTTCCGCTATCGCGCGCTTCGTCGCCGCGACCGCGCTTTCGACGTCGCGCCACTCGCCATGGATGAAGACGTCGGAACCCGAGGTCATCGGGCGACGCGCCTCAATGCGATCCTCGTCCTCGGCATGGACCGACACCACGCGGCGTCCGGAGGCCATTATGCCGCCGAGCGCATCCTGTCGCCTGATCACGAGATCGGAGGTTGAGGATCCCATGAAGACCTTGACGCCACAGACGCCCGGAGTTCTTTCCATCTTGATCAGGTCGTCGAGGTTCTCGCCGTCTGAGCCGACATAGAGTCCGAAATCGCACCAGGCGTGACGCCCCACGAGATTCATCTTTGCTTCGAGGTCGGGTTGGGTGAGGACGGCCGGCTGCGTGTTCGGCATGTCGAAGACACAGGTAACGCCACCGAGAGCCGCGCCGCGCGAGCCGCTTTCGAAGTCCTCGGTCCGTTCTCCGCCGGGTTCCCTGAAGTGCACGTGGCTGTCGATGACGCCGGGCAGAACGTGAAGGCCCCGTGCGTCGACTACATGGTCGGCCGGCACCTTCGACACGAGCGAGCCCGGCGGCCCGACGCCCGCAAACCGGCCGTCCCGGATCGAGATGTCGAGTTCGGCGACACCGCGGTGAGAGACCACGGTGCCGCGCGTTACGACCTGCGAGGATCCTTCGGAATTCAATTCGGGATTTGCCGAAGTTCGGCGTCCGGCAGGAACGAGCTGTCGAAGATGAGCGTCGGCTCGGGGTCGGCTTCGAAGTTGAACACGCCCGACAACTGCTTGATGGAATTCGAGAGCTTTTCAATGTCGACATCACCGAATCCCGCAGACCGCGTATAGTCCGTGACGATCAGCGTCTCCAGAGCGAGCTCGAGCCGTGCGAGTTCGGCCTCTTCGTCCAGCAGGCCGTCGCGTGCCTTGGCTGCCGCAACGCCCACTTGCGGGTCCGCCATGACATCCTGAATGCCGCGGGCCGTAGCGCGAAGGAAACCCTTCACCAGATCGGGATTCTCTTCCGCGAGGGACCGGGAAACGATGACCGCGTTGCCGTAGAAATCCATTCCGAAATCGGAAAACAGAAACGACCTGAGGTCCTCGGGCTTCGCGCCGCGCTTGAGAAGATCGATATACGATGAGTAGTAGTGGCCGCTGATCATGTCGACGTCGCCCCGCAGCAACATCGTTTCTCGCAGTTTCCCGTCCATGTTCACCCGCTCGACCTTGCTTTCATCAATTCCTGTCTGAGAGGCGAAGGCGGGAAAGAGCTTGAAGCTTGCGTCGAAAGCCGGAGAACCGAGGCTGTGACCCTCCATGTCTGCGGGGCTCTCGATTCCGCTGTCGCCCATGGTGAAGATCGAGAACGGACCTTCGTCGTAGACCATCATGATGGAGACGGGAGCGCTTTCGCCGTTTTCCGCCGCGAACTGGATGAGGTTGCTGAGATCCGCGAAGCCGAATTCGTAGGCGCCGGACGCCACCTTTCCGATCGCATCAACCGAGCCGCGGCCGGCATCGATGGTCACCGAAAGGCCTTCCTCCTCATAATACCCCTTGTCTGCGGCGACGAGCATGAAGGAGTCTGGCCCCTGGAAGACCCATGGCATGGTAACCTTGACCTCTGCTTGAGCATGGACGGTGCCTGCGACCGGAGCCATGACCGCAGCGGCCAGGAGCATATATCTGAACGTTTTCATGGTTTTCCCTCGACTGCATGTATTGTTCCTGCCAAGACTCTGTTCATGCCTCCTGCGTCTAGGTCTAACAAATAACTGTAAAACTATGAAAAAATCCAGATTGCACACAATTTGTGAGCAAAAATTGTGCAAAATACAGATGGATTGAGCAAGAGAATGTCGGCGCAGGACGCTCTTGGGAAGATTGGCTACAAGAAGTCGCCCGCTTTGGACGACGTCGCGATCTACGATTCGATCCTATCCGCCGTGATCGACCAGCGCCTGCCGCCGGGCACCCGCCTAACAGAGGCCGAACTGTGCAGCATCTACGGAACGTCGAGGCGCAGCATCGAGCGCGTCCTCGTTCGCCTCGAGGCCGAGGGCGTGGTTACGATCGAACGGAACAGAGGCGCTCGAGTAGCGCGGCCAACGGCTCAGGATGCCCGAGACGTATTCGATCTGCGACGCCTCGTTGAGGTCCAGGTCGTGAAGCTGCTCAGCGGTCGCATAACCAGCCAGGCCCACCATCGGTTGGTAGCATCGCTCGGAGCAGAGGACAGCAGGGTACAAGACACTCAGGATCGCGCGCGCATTCATCATTCGGGCGATTTCCATATTCTGCTTGCCGATGAGTGCGGCAACTCCGAGATCAGGCGTCTCGTCTGCCGCCTCGTGGCGCGCACATCGCTCATCACCCAACTCTTCGGCAACAATCAGGCGCTCGACTGCTGGCACGATGAGCACGTTAGGCTGGTTGAACTGCTGATGGAGGGTGAGACCGAAGAAGCGGAAGCGCTGATGGTGCAGCATCTCGGCAGCATCGAAGGGGCTCTCAGGCTCGTAGAACCGCGGGACCAAGAGACTAGTCTCCGCGCCGCTTTGCTTCGCTAGGCACCGAAGTAGCGTCTGTAGTCGTCGAGGATCGTCCAAGGGTAGATCCAACCCTAGTCAATGACCTTGAGGACGATTCAGACGAGCCAGAGACCCTTGGTCATTCAAGCACGCCTATCCGTCAACGAGTGGAGGCGCGGTAGCGGACCATCTTGCGATCCGCCCCTGCAATCCGGCACGCCCGCCGTTCCGAAAGCCCGAACAGGGCCTTCAGATGCGCGACCGCCTCGCGCTTCACGGCAGGCGTCACCACTTTTTTGAAACCAGCTCCTTCATCGCGGCGAGGTCGGGCATCTGCTCGGCCAGCAGCTTCTTGAGCTTCGCGTTCTCATCCTCGAGCGCCTTCAGCCGCTTCGCCTCCGGCACCGTCATGCCGCCGAACTTGGCTTTCCAGTTGTAGAAGGTGCCTTCCGACATGCCGTGCTTGCGGCACAGGTCCGCTCACTTCGCGCCCGCCTCGTGCTCCGCCAGAATGCCGATGATCTGCTCGTGCGTGAATCTCGTTCGCTTCATTGTCCGTCCTCAGGTTGGGCCGGACTCTAATCGA
>CAZPPH010000033.1:0-23895 GCA_964588375.1 uncultured Rhodobacterales bacterium
AAGGCCGGGGCGAATTGCGCCTGGGTGCCGTCGCCCACGGCGGCGACGCTTCACGCGCTGCATTACCACAAGGTCGACGTCTTCGCGGTACAGAAGGCGCTGCGCGCCGGAGGCCGCCGCGCCCATGTCGACGGGCTGCTCGAAATTCCGCTCGCGACATTCCAGAAATGGAGCCGCGACCAGGTCGTCCGCGAGGTCGAGAACAACGCGCAAGGCATTCTCGGCTACGTCGTGCGCTGGATCGACCAGGGGGTCGGCTGCTCGAAGGTGCCCGACATCAACGACGTCGGGCTGATGGAAGACCGCGCGACCTGCCGGATTTCCGCCCAGCACATCGCCAACTGGCTGCACCACGGCGTCGTCTCCCGCGAGGAGGTCGACGAGGTGATGAAGAAGATGGCCGCCGTCGTCGACGCGCAGAACGCCGGCGACCCGGTCTACCGGCCGATGGCGCCCGATTTCGACGGGATCGCCTTCCGCGCGGCCTGCGAGCTTGTTCTCGAAGGCCGGACCCAGCCTTCGGGCTACACCGAGCCGATCCTTCATGCCCGGCGGCTCGAAGCGAAGGCGGCACTTGCCCGGGCGGCGGAATAGGAGAGAGAGACCATGGCCAGCATCACCCTCAACAAGGCGCGCACCATCGTGCGCAAGACCCTCGCGAAGGGCCGCGAGATGGAGCTGAAGCCGCTCTCGGTCGTGGTGCTCGACGCCGGCGGCAACCCTCTTGCCTTCGAACGCGAGGATGGCGCCGCGCCGGGACGGTTCGAGATCGCCCGGGGCAAGGCCTACGGCTGCGTGATGCTCGGGATGACCGGGACCCAGTTGCGCGACCGGGCCGAGGCACAGGCGTATTTCGTCACCTCGGTCAACGGCGCCTACGGGGGCAGGGTGATCCCCGTTCCCGGCGGCATTCTCGTCCGCGACAAGCGCGGTCAGGTTCTCGGTGCGGTGGGCGTCACCGGCGACACGTCGGAGAACGACGCCGAGGCGGGGCTTGCCGGAATCGAGGCGGCGGGACTGATCGGCGAGGCCTGATCCGGACGGCGGCCGCACAGACCGGTGTGCGGCCCGGGGGCTTGGGATCTGCCCGTCTGTTGGTTATATGTCGGGAAAACCTGAGGAAACAAATGGCACGTCCCGTCATAGGAATAATGGCCAGCCGACGGCTCGTCGACGACCAGTACGTTGTCGACATGGCCGGACGGCTCAACGCGGAAGCGCTCGCGCGGGTAACCGGGGCGCTTCCGGTCGTCATTCCGGCCGACCCCGGGATCGCCCCTCCCGAAGACCTGCTCGAGACCTGTTCGGGCTTTCTCTTCCCGGGCGGGCGCGCGAATGTTCACCCGCAGGAGTACGGTCACGACGAGACCGAGGCCCATGGCGCGTTCGACCTCGGCCGTGACGCTCTCGCCCTTGCTCTCATCCGCGCCGCGGTCGAGCGGGGCCAGCCGGTGCTGGGCGTCTGCCGCGGTTTTCAGGAGCTTGCCGTGGCATTCGGGTCCACGCTTCACCCCGAAATCCGTGATTTGCCGGGCCGGCTGAACCACCGCATGCCACCCGACGGCACGCTCGAGGAGAAGTTCGCGCTCCGCCACGACGTAACCCTCACCGAGGGCGGCGTGTTTCACGCCCTCTTCGGCGCGAAAGTGGTGCGCACCAACACGCTTCACGGCCAGGGCATCGAGGAGCCCGGCGACCGGGTGGTGATCGAAGGCACCGCGCCGGACGGCACGGCGGAGGCGATCCGGATCGACGGCGCGGCGGGTTTCGCGTTGGGGGTGCAATGGCACGCGGAGTGGAACGCCGATGGCGACCCTGTCTCGCGACCGCTTTTCGAAGCCTTCGGCGAAGCGGCGCGGGGATGGGCGCGGGGCGAGCGGCCGAAGGCTCTGAAGAGCGCCTGAGCCGAGCCAAGGTCAGCTACTGGCGCGGATCGGCGCTCCATGACGCATCCGGTCCGCTCCGGATTCTGCATCTCGCCGTTTTTCGGAGAGCGAAGCGGCGCGGTGATGCGCGGCGGGCTGCGTGATCTTGAAGGCCATGCCGGGCGCGCCAAGTTCGGTTTCACAGATGCGCCGGGGTTTCACGACGCTGAAGAAGGGCGGGCATTTCGTTGTCTGCCACAACCGCTGGCCGATCCGGTGCGTGACCCCGAGGCGCGTCCGCCTATGCAGGAACGCGGTTCGAAAGCGCGGGCGTTTTTTCCGGCAAGACATTGATCGTGGACAAGGCAGAGGCCCGAGCGCCGTGAAACGCTTTCCGAGACGCAACCGGAGGCACCCATGAAACTGCTGATCGTCTTTGGCACCACCGACGGGCAGACCGCGAAGATCGCCAAGCACATCCTGGAGACGGCCCACGGGCTCGGCCACAGCGTCGCGCTCGAGCGCGCCGATGGAGACGATCCGGTCACGCCCGAGGGCTTCGATGCGGCGGTGCTCGCGGGGTCCGTCCATGCCGGGCAATACCAGAAGCCGCTGGCGGAGTACGCCCGCAGACATGCGGATGCGCTGTCGGCGATCCCCACGCTCTTTCTCTCGGTGTCGCTCACCGCGGCCGGCGACGACCCGGAGGAATGGAAGGAACTCGCCGCCTGTTCGGATCGCTTCGCCGAGGAGACCGGCTGGACGCCTGACCGGGTCGAGCAGGTCGCCGGCGCGTTCAAGTTCACCGGCTACGGGTTCTTCACATACTGGGCAATGCGCTGGATCGCCCGGCAGAAGGACCAGACGGTGGGGGCCCATGAGAACCGCGAATATACCGACTGGGACGCTCTAGATCGCCTGATCGGGGAGTGGACGGGCAAGCTCACCGCTGGCAAGTAGGCGTCGAGGGAGACGCCTTGTGAAACGCTCGGAGATAAATTCGATCATGGGACGGGCGGACGAGATGATCCGCTCCCATGGATTCAGCCTGCCGCCTTTCGCCTGCTGGACGCCGGCGGAGTTCACGGCCCGCGTCGCCGACGGCTCGGCGCGCCGGATCGCCGAGGCGCGCATGGGCTGGGACATCACCGATTACGGACAGGGCGATTTCGACGCGCTGGGTCTCTTCCTGTTCACGCTGCGCAACGGGTCGCTCGCCGATCTCGAGCGGGGCCGGGGCATGGTCTATGCCGAGAAGCTCCTGATTTCGCATGAAAACCAGCTCTCGCCGATGCACACCCATGTCATCAAGTCCGAAGACATCATCAACCGGGGCGGGGCGACGCTGGTGGTCGAACTCTGCGGCTCGGACGAAAACGGGGCCTTCGACGGCGACCGGGGCGGTGTCGTGCTCTGCGACGGCATCGAACGCGCCTTCGGCCCCGGCGAGAAACTGCGGCTCGCCCCCGGTGAGAGCGTCACGCTCAGGCCGGGGGACTGGCACGCCTTCTGGGGCGAGGGCGGCAGCGTGCTCATCGGCGAGGTCTCGACGGTGAACGACGACGAGACCGACAACATCTTCCGCGAGCCGATCGGGCGGTTTTCCGAAATCGAGGAGGACACCGAACCGATGCATCTGCTCGTGAGCGACTACCGCTCGGCCTTCGGGCTGGGCTGAAGCCCTGTTTCGACCGGGTTTCCGGGCGGCCCTCCTCCGCCCGCTCCCGGTGCGGCATGGCGACCATCGTGCGGTTCGGAGGGGCCGGGACGCCAACGGGTGTGGCGGCCCGGAAATGCGGGCCCCGGAAATGCGGGAATGGACCCCGCGCCGCCCGCGCGCAGGGTTCACAACCCGCCAGCCGCGCGCTAGGGCGGGGTCATGAAGCTGATCGACATCCCGCCCGTCTGGCTCGCCATCGCGATTGCCGCGATGTGGGTCGAGACGCGCGTGACCGGAGGGCTCGCGGTGGCGGGCTGGGTGGCGGCGGCGGGCTGGGGCCTCGTTTTCGCGGGGCTCGCGGTTTCGGCGCTGGCGCTTTTCGCCTTTCTGCGGGCCCGGACCTCGCCGGTTCCGCATACCGAGCCCGACGCGATCATCACGCGCGGGCTCTACAGTTTTACCCGCAACCCGATCTACGTCGCCGACGTGGCAGTGCTGCTGGGTGCGGGGCTGGTGCTCGGTGCGGTCTCGGTCGTCGTGCTGCTGCCGGCGTTCGTCGCGCTCATCGAGCGGCGGTTCATCCGTGGCGAGGAGGCGAGGCTCGCCGCGCGCTTCCCCGAGGAATGGGCCGTCTGGTCCGCCCGGGTCCGGCGCTGGCTCTGAGATCGCGGCGGGGCGCGCAATGCCGGTGGGTTGTGCAGGCCCCGTCGCGCGGCTAATAGACTTCGGCCTTCAACGGCCCATGTTGCGGGTTCGGAACGAAAAGCGGGGGACAGACTTGTGAAGATCGGTGCGCCGAAAGAGACGTTTCCGGGCGAGGCCCGGGTGGCCATGACGCCCGACAGCGCGACGCAATTGCAAAAGCTCGGCCACGAGTGCCTGATCGAGGCCGGGGCCGGGGAAGCGGCGGGCTTTGTCGACGCGGCCTATGAAGCCGCCGGCGTGACATTGGTCAAGACCGCCGCGGCGCTCTGGAAGGAAGCCGATGTCATCGTCAAGGTGCGCGAACCCTCGACGACCGAACTCAAGCGGCTTTCGGCCGACAAGACGCTGATATCGTTCTTCTATCCCGGCCAGAACGAGGAGCTGCTCGAAGCGGCGAAGGCGACCTCGGCAGCCGTCGTCGCGATGGACATGGTGCCCCGGATCAGCCGGGCGCAGAAGATGGACGCGCTGTCGTCGATGGCCAACATCGCCGGTTACCGCGCCGTGATCGAGGCGGGCAGCAACTTCGGGCGGTTCTTCACCGGACAGGTCACCGCCGCCGGCAAGGTGCCGCCCGCGAAGGTGCTCGTCGTCGGTGCGGGTGTGGCGGGGCTTGCCGCCATCGGCACCTCGACGTCGCTGGGGGCCATCACCTACGCCTTCGACGTGCGCCCCGAGGTGGCCGAGCAGATCGAGTCGATGGGGGCGGAATTCGTCTTTCTCGAATTCGACGAAAGCTCGCAGGACAGTTCCGCGACCGGGGGCTACGCCGCGCCGTCTTCGCCCGAGTTCCGCGAAAAGCAGCTCGAGAAATTCCGCGAACTCGCGCCCGAGGTCGACATCGTCATCACGACGGCGCTCATTCCGGGCCGTCCCGCGCCGGTGCTCTGGACGAAGGACATGGTCGAGGCGATGAAGCCCGGTTCGGTCATCGTCGACCTCGCCGCCGAACGTGGCGGCAACTGCGAGCTGACGCAGAAGGACGAGAAGATCGTCACCGAGGGCGGCGTGACCATCGTCGGCTATACCGATTTCCCGAGCCGGATGGCGACGCAGTCCTCGACGCTCTTCGCGACCAACATCCGTCACATGCTGACCGATCTCACGCCCGGCAAGGACGGCGTCATCGACCACAACATGGACGACGACGTGATCCGGGGGGCGACGGTTGCCCACAAGGGCGAGATCACCTGGCCGCCGCCGCCGCCGAAAGTCGCGGCCATCGCCGCCCCGCCGGCAAAGGAAAAGCCGAAGGAGCTGACGGCGGAGGAGAAGCGCGCCGCCGAGGTCGCGGCCTTCAAGGCGCAGACGAAGAACCAGGTGACGCTGCTGGCCGTGGGTGGGGGGCTCATCCTTCTCGCCGGTCTCTATACGCCCGCGAGCTTCATGCAGCATTTCATCGTTTTCGTGCTGTCGGTCTTCGTCGGCTTCCAGGTGATCTGGAACGTCTCGCATTCGCTCCACACCCCGCTCATGGCGGTCACCAACGCGATCTCTTCGATCATCATTCTGGGCGCGCTGATGCAGGTGGGCTCGAACTCGGCGCTCATCGCCATTCTCGGAGCACTCGGCATTCTCATGGCGGCCGTGAACATCTTCGGCGGCTTCCTCGTGACACGGCGCATGCTCGCCATGTTCCAGAAATCCTGAGTTAGGGGCGGGCATCATGGACTTCGGATTTACGACGGCCGCCTACGTTGTGGCGGCAGTGCTCTTCATCTTCTCGCTCGGCGGGCTCTCGGGACAGGAAAGTGCGAAACGCGCGGTCTGGTACGGTATAGCCGGCATGGCCATCGCCGTGCTTGCGACGCTGATCGGGCCGGGGCAGGGGCTGTGGCTCCTCTCGGTGGTGCTCATCGCCCTCGGCGGCGTCGTGGGCTACCAGCTCGCCACGCGGGTCGAGATGACCCAGATGCCGGAACTCGTGGCGATCATGCACTCGCTCGTCGGGCTCGCGGCGGTGTTCGTGGGCTTCAATGCCGACATCATGATCAACATCGTCTCCGATCTCTACGCCGGGAACGGCGGCGTTCTGGGGGCGGTGGCCGACGATGGCATCACCGCCGTCGGTCTGCCCAAGGAAATCACCGACGGTCTGTCGGTCTTCGGCCAGCTCGTCGCCAAGAAGACCGGTGTCGAGATCACCATTCTCCGGATCGAACTGGCGCTCGGCATCTGGATCGGTGCGGTGACGTTCACGGGCTCGGTGATCGCCTACGGAAAGCTCGCGGGCAATTCCAGCAAGCTGCCCTTCAAGATCGACACCAGCGCCAAGCAACTTCCCGGCGGGCACCTTCTGAACGCCGCGGCGGCGGGCCTGTCGCTCTTGCTGCTCATGATGTATCTCGGCGGCGCCGGCAGCTGGACGCTCGTTCTTCTCGCGCTTCTGGCGTTCTTCATCGGCTACCACCTCATCATGGGGATCGGCGGGGCGGACATGCCGGTCGTCGTGTCGATGCTCAACAGCTACTCGGGCTGGGCGGCCGCCGCGATCGGCTTCTCGCTCGGCAACGACCTCCTGATCGTCGTCGGCGCGCTGGTGGGCTCGTCGGGCGCCATTCTCTCCTACATCATGTGCAAGGCGATGAACCGCTCGTTCGTCTCGGTCATCCTCGGAGGCTGGGGCGGCACGAAGGGCGAAGCCCAGGCCATCGAGGGCGAGATGATCGGCATCGACGCCGACGGGGTGGCCGCCGCTCTCAACGAGGCCGACAGCATCGTCATCGTCCCGGGCTACGGAATGGCGGTGGCGCAGGCGCAGCAGTCGGTTTCGGAACTCGTGCGAAAGCTCCGGGCGAAAGGCAAGACTGTTCGCTTCGGCATTCACCCCGTCGCGGGGCGGCTGCCGGGGCACATGAACGTGCTTCTCGCCGAGGCGAAGGTGCCCTACGACATCGTGCTGGAGATGGACGAGATCAACGACGACTTCCCCGACACCGACGTGTCCATCGTCATCGGTTCGAACGACATCGTGAACCCCGCCGCCCAGGACGACCCGAACTCGCCCATCGCCGGCATGCCGGTGCTCGAGGTCTGGAAGGCCAAGCAGTGCTTCGTACTGAAGCGCGGGCAGGGAACAGGCTACTCCGGCATCGAGAATCCGCTATTCTTCAAGGAGAACACGCGGATGTACTACGGCGACGCGAAGGCCTCGGTCGACGCGCTCCTGCCGAAGGTGGAATAAGCCTCAATCCGGCGCTTTTCCGGCGGCATGGAAGGCGCTGGCCTTGTGCGGAAAAGGACGGTCGATGGTTGTCTCAAGGCGTCGGTTTCTCGGCACGGCCCTCGCGGCGGGCGCCTTTCCGGCGATGGTCCGGTCCGCAGGCGATATCGAGAGCCTCCGGGCCGCGCCTTTTGTGGCGCAGCTCGCCCCGGAGGACTATCCCGCGACCCCGGTCTGGGCCTACGAGGGGCGGGTGCCTGGTCCCGAGATCAGAGTCCGGCAGGGCGAACGGGTGATCCGCCGTCTCGTCAACGACCTGCCGCAGCCGACGACGATCCACTGGCACGGGGTGCGCCTCGCCAACGGGATGGACGGTGTGCCGGATCTCACCCAGTCCGTGATCCCGCCCGGCGAGACGTTCGATTACGATTTCGAAGTGCCCGACGCCGGGACCTTCTGGTACCACCCGCACCACCGGACATGGGAGCAACTCGCGCGCGGGCTTTCCGGCGCGCTCATCGTCGAGGAGAGGCGCCCCCCGGAGACGGATGCCGACATCACCCTCGTGATCTCCGACTGGCGGCTGGCGGAGGACGCCTCCCTCCACGAGAGTTTCGGGGCGCTCCACGACCGGGCCCATGGCGGGCGGATCGGAAACTGGGTGACGGTGAACGGGGAGGGAAACTGGTCGCGCGCCTCGCGCCGGAACGAGCGGTTGCGCCTGAGGCTGATCAACACCGCGAACGGGCGCATCTTCTCGCTGAGCCTCGAGGGTCTTGCGGGCAGGGTCGTCGCTCTCGACGGGATGCCGCTCGAGACGCCCGGGGTGCCCGGCGAGATCGTTCTCGCCCCCGGCCAGCGGGTCGACCTTGTCGTCGACGTGACCGCCGCCGAGGGCGGCGAGGCGACGATCCGGAGCCGGGAGCGGGACGGGACCTACGTTCTCGCAGGCTTTCCGGTGACCGGCACGGCACGGTCCGCGCCGCTCGGACCGGTCGACGCCCTGCCTCCGAACCCGGTTCCCGCGCTCGGAGACCTCGCCGGCGCACGGCGGGCGACGCTCGCGATGGAGGGCGGGGCGATGGGCCGGCTCGAGGCGGCGTTGGTGGATGGCGCGCGTGTACCGATCAGGGAGATGGCCGCGCAGGGTCTCGCCTGGGCGATGAACGGGGTCGCGAGCTTGCCGGAGACCCCGCTTCTGGACGTCCGGCTCGGCGAGACCGTCCACCTCGCGATGGCCAACGACACCGCATGGCCGCACGGAATGCATCTGCACGGTCACCATTTCCGCGAGGTGCGACCGGGCGGCGCGTTCGGGCCGTTGCGTGATACGCTGCTCGTCGCCCCGCGAAGCGCCGCCGAAATCGCTTTCGTGGCGGACAACCCGGGCGACTGGCTGTTTCACTGCCACATGGTCGACCATGCCGCCTCCGGCATGACGACCTGGATCCGGGTCGGCTAGATCGCTGGCGTCGGTCTCAGGTCGAAAGCGGCATCCGCGTCTCGGCGATTTCGGCCCAGTACGAACAGCCGGCGGGGATGACCTCGTCGGAGAAGTCGTATTCGGGGTGATGCACCGGTGCGGTGTCGCCGTTGCCGACGAGGATATAGGCCCCCGGGCGCTCTTCGAGCATGAAGGCGAAGTCTTCGCCGCCCATCACGAGCGGCGCGTCGCCGCAATCGCCCGCCACCCGGCGCGCGGCCTCGGCGGCATGTCCGGTCTCCGTCTCGTGGTTGACCATCACCGGGTAGGACCGCTTGTAGTCGAGCACCGCCGTCACCCCCATCGCGGCCCCGATGCCCGCGCAGACCTCGCCCATGCGCAGTTCGGCCATATCGCGGATGCCGGGGTCCATCGTGCGCACGGTGCCCTTGATCGCAACGGTCTGCGGGATGACGTTGAAGGCGGTCGAGGAGGTTTCGAACGAGGTGACCGACAGCACGAGCTCCTTCGTGGGGTCGGCGTTTCGCGACACGATCGTCTGGAGCGCGAGCACGAGCTGGGCCGCGGCCACGGTGGGGTCGCGGGCGATCTGGGGCTTGGCGGCGTGGCCGCCGAGGCCCTTCACCTCGATGTTGAAAATATCCGTCGCCGCGAAGAAGGCGCCGGGGCGGATCGCGAAGCGGCCCAGCGGCATGCCGGGCCAGTTGTGCATGCCGTAGACTTCCTCGATGCCCCAGCGCGCCATCAGCCCGTCGCGGCACATCGCCTCGCCGCCCGCGCCGCCTTCCTCGGCGGGCTGGAAGATGACCACGACCGTGCCGTCGAAATTCCGCGTCTCGGCGAGGTATTGCGCGGCCCCGAGGAGCATCGCGGTGTGCCCGTCATGACCGCAGGCATGCATCGCGCCGGGCGTCTTCGAGGCATGGGGCAGGCCGGTCGCCTCGAGGATCGGCAGGGCGTCCATGTCGGCCCTGAGGCCGACGACGCGGCCCTTGGTGTCGGCCTTGCCGCGAATCACGCCGACGACGCCGGTCTGTCCGATGCCCGTCGTCACCTCGTCGCAGCCGAAGGCGCGGAGCTTTTCGGCGACGAGGGCGGAGGTGCGGTGCGTGTCGTAGAGGATCTCGGGGTGCTCGTGGAGGTCGCGCCGCCATGCGGTGATTTCGGGCAGAAGCTCGGCGAAGCGGTTTCGGATCGGCATTTCGCACTCCTTCGGGGTTGCCGAAGACTTAGCGCGGCGCGGGAGCGAGGGAAAGCGCCGCGCCCAGGTCGGCAGCCGGCCGGGCCTCACCGCCCTTCCGGCTCATTCCACCGAACGGCGAATGCGGCGGACCACGCCCCAGACGCCCAACACGACGACCGGGGTGACGACGGCGGTCAGCAATATGTTCGACACGCCGGCTTCCCTGCCCACGGGTCCGAGCACGTAGATCGCGAGGTTGACCGCGTAGTAGCTGATCGCGACGACCGAGAGACCTTCGACGGTGCGCTGGAGGCGCAGTTGCAGGTCGGCGCGCTTGTCCATGCTTTCGAGAAGCTTCTGGTTCTGGGCCGACCGGTCGACATCGACGCGGGTCCTGAGGAGGTTGCCGGCCTGCGCGGCGCGGTCGGCCATCGCCTGAAGGCGCCGTTCGGTGGCCTTCACGGTTCGCATGGCGGGGTCGAAGCGGCGCATCATGAATTCGCCGAAGGTCTGGCGCCCCTCGAACCGTTCTTCGCGCAGCACCCCTATGCGCTGGGATACCAGCGCTTCGTAGGCGCCCGTCGCCCCGAATCGGAACGAGGATTGCGCGAGGATCTTCTCGAGCTCGGCGGCGACGGCCAGAAGCGATTTCAGCGTCTGGTCGGGGTCGACGGTTTCTCCGGCCATCTGCTCGATGAGTTGGGTGAGTTCCTCGTCCGCCGCGCCAAGCCGTGGCCCGAGGTCGCGCACCCTGGCGAGCCCCAGCATCGACATCGTCTTGTAGGTCTCGATCTCGCAGAGCCGCTGGACCACCCGGCCGATCCGGCGCTGACCGACACCCGGTCGCGCGAAGACGGCCATGCGCATGTGGCTCTGGCTGTCGATACGGAAGTCGCTGGCGATGATCGCCGTGTCGTCGATCACCCGGCTGACCGCGAGGCTCTCCGGAACGAACCATTTCGCCATCTTCTGCGAGATCGCCGACTCATCTTCCAGAAGCTCGACGCGGACCAGCGCCGAGGTCATCCGCACGCCCGGCGCGCTGGCGAGCCAGTCTTCGGGAAACATCCGGAAGGTGGTCGCATCGAACGGCGTGTCGGCCACGGCGTCGGCGAAGACCGTGTAGGTGACGAACTCGGTGTGGCTTTCCCACTTCAGCTGGTGCTTGCCGATGGTGCCGAAATAATGCGTCGCGCCGGGTTGGGGATGGGGCGCTCCGTAGCGGTCGAGCAGCTTCAGAAGATGCGCCAGATCGGCCTCGCGGTCGCGTGACACCGCGTTCTCCGGCCGCTTGATGGCGAGGAATGCCGCCCCGCACGGGGCTTCCAGCGACGGAAAAGGCCGGGCGTGAAGCTCGTTGGCGAGCGCGTAGCGCAGCGGATGGTCTTCGATAGGGCTCATGGCGCACCTTCGGCATATTGCCGAGACCCTAGTGGTCTCCACCGCGGTGTAAAGGAATAACGCCGTAACGCCAGTGGTTTAGCGGTGCACAATCGTGCACCGGAAGCGTTCAGCCGCCGGTATGGCTCATGTGGCGAGACACCTGGCCATCCGCTTGCTGACGCGAGTAGTCGAAATCGTGGCCCTTGGGCTTTGCCGCGATAGCCGCGCGGATCGCGTCTTCGAGCGGACGGTCGTCCCCGGGATGGGCGCGCAGCGGTGCGCGCAGGTCGGCCATATCCTCCTGCCCGAGGCACATGTAGATCTCGCCCGTGCAGGTGATGCGGACCCGGTTGCAGCTTTCGCAGAAATTGTGGGACAGCGGTGTGATGAAACCGACCTTCTGGCCGGTCTCGCCGAGGCGCACATAGCGCGCCGGACCACCCGTGCGTTCGGCAAGATCGGTGAGGGTGTACTGCTCGGCGAGCCGGGCGCGCACCTCCCTCAGCGACCAGTACTGGCCCACCCTGTCCTCGCCGCCGAGATCGCCCATCGGCATCACCTCGATGAAGGTGAGATCCATGCCCCGGCTCTCGCACCATTCGACGAGGGTGAAGAGTTCGTCTTCGTTGAACCCCTTGAGCGCCACGGTGTTGATCTTCACGCGAAGTCCCGCGGCCTGGGCGGCGTCGATGCCGCGCAGCACCTGCGCGAGGCGCCCCCAGCGGGTCACGCGCGCGAACTTCGCCTCGTCGAGCGTGTCGAGCGAGATGTTGAGCCGGCGCACCCCGGCGGCGAAGAGATCGCCCGCGAAGCGTTCGAGCTGAGAGCCATTGGTGGTCACGGTCAGCTCGTCGAGATCACCCGCGTCAAGATGTCGGCCCATCCGGTTGAAAAACGTCATGATATCGCGCCGCACGAGCGGTTCGCCGCCGGTCACCCGAAGCTTCCTGACACCGAGCCGCACGAAAGCCGAGCAGAGACGGTCGAGTTCCTCGAGTGTCAGCAGTTCCTTTTTCGGAAGGAACGTCATGTTTTCCGCCATGCAGTAAACGCAGCGGAAATCGCAGCGGTCGGTCACCGAGACGCGCAGGTAGGTGATCGCGCGCTGGAACGGGTCGATCAATGGAGCATTCATGGTCTGACCCTAACAAAAGCGGCGGCTCCCGCAAGCCGAAGCAGCATCACGCCGCGATCGCCGGTTCGTGCGGCGAGAGCTTTGCGACCCGCGCGGTCACCGGGCCGAAGTCGCGGTCGACATGCGTCTCGTCGGGAAACGCGATGACCGGTCGCTCCCCTGTTCCCGTCCGCCGCGGCTTGACCGCGCAAGTGACGCGATACCCGCGCCTTTCCGGGCGAGATGACGAACCGGGCTTGAAACCCCTGAGGGCCTCGGAAAGTTCCCTTGCCCGCCGCAGTCGGCGCATGGACCGGCGCGGGCTGCCCGGGCGTCATTCCACCGTGACGGATTTCGCGAGATTTCGCGGCTGGTCGACGTCGGTGCCCTTCGCCACGGCGGTGTGATAGGCGAGAAGCTGGGCGGGTATGGCATAGAGAATGGGCGCGAGAAACTTCGAGACCGTGGGCATCTCGATCACATGCCAGGCGGTGTCGCCCACCTCCGCGCGACCCTCGGCATCGGTGACCAGAACGACCTGGCCACCGCGCGCCTGCACCTCGGCCATGTTCGAGACCGTCTTTTCGAAAAGATTGTCTTTCGGCGCCATCACGATCACCGGCACATGGCTGTCGATGAGCGCGATCGGCCCGTGCTTCAGCTCTCCCGACGCATAACCTTCAGCGTGTATATAGCTGATTTCCTTCAGTTTCAGAGCGCCCTCCATCGCAAGGGGATAGAGCGTGCCGCGCCCGAGAAAGAGGATGTCCTGTGCCTGGGAAAGCTCGCCGCAGATCTCCGCGATCCCGGGCTCGCGCGTCAGTGCCTGCGCGAGCATGCCCGGCATTCGCGCGAACTCCGCGAGCCGGGTCGCGACCGCCTCCGCCCCGATGGCATCCCGGTCGGTCGCGGCCTTGAGCGCCAGCGTCGCGAGAACTGCGAGCTGGCAGGTGAAGGCCTTCGTCGAGGCCACCCCGATCTCCGCGCCCGCGAGGATCGGAAGGGCCACGTCGCTTTCCCGCGCGATCGTCGATTCCGGCACGTTGACCACCGAGAGTATGCGCGCCTTGTCGGCCACGTAGCGCAGCGCCGCGAGCGTGTCGGCGGTCTCCCCCGACTGGCTGACGAAGATCGCCAGAGTATTGGGCCCGATGGGCGGTTCGCGGTAGCGGAACTCGCTCGCGATATCGACCTCGCAGGGCAGGTTCGCCATGCCCTCGAACCAGTATTTCGCCACTGCGCAGGCATAATAGGCCGTGCCGCAGGCGACCATCACGACCCGGTCGACTTGCGAGAAATCGGGAATGTTGTCGGGCAGGGTCAGCGCGTCGTCCTCGACATAATGGGCGATCGTGCCCGCCAGAACCGAGGGCTGTTCCGCGATCTCCTTGGCCATGAAGTGCCGGTGGCCGCCCTTGTCGGCCTGGGCGGTATCGATCTGGACGGTCTTTACGGGCCGGTTGGCGAGACGCCCCTCGGCATCCATGATCTCGACGCCCGCCCGGGTGATGACCGCCCGGTCGCCCTCTTCGAGATAGGAGATGCGGTTGGTCAGCGGCGCGAGGGCTATGGCATCCGAGCCGAGATACATCTCTCCCTCTCCGTGACCCACCGCGAGCGGGGAACCTTTCCGCGCGGCGATGATCAGGTCGTCTTCGCCGTCGAAGAGAAACGCGAGGGCGAAGGCGCCCTCGAGCCGGGCGATGGTCTGCTCGGCGGCATCGCGAGGAGCCAGGCCCTGGTCGATGTGGAATTGCGCGAGCATCGCGATGGTCTCGGTGTCGGTCTCGCTTTCGGGCGCGTAGCCTTTCGCCGCGAGGTCACGGCGCAGCGCCTTGTGGTTCTCGATGATCCCGTTGTGGACAACCGCGACGCCGCCCGCGCGATGGGGGTGGGCGTTGCCCGCGGTCGGCGCGCCATGTGTCGCCCACCGGGTGTGTCCGATGCCGGCCTTGCCGGGAAGCGGTTCGTGGACAAGGAGGTCCGACAGGTTGACGAGTTTGCCGACCGCGCGGCGCCGATCGAGCCGGCCGCCCGCGACGGTCGCGATGCCCGCGCTGTCATAGCCGCGGTATTCGAGCCGCTTCAGCGCCTCGACGAGAGCCGGCGCGGCCTCGTTAACCGACAGAATTCCGACGATCCCGCACATGTCACTTTCCTTTCCCCGCCCTGTCCCGGAGCATGTCCATCAGCCGCCGCCCGCGTCCGGGCTTGTTGGACTGTTCGCTGCGCCCGATGGCCAGGTCGCCGTCGGGCACGTCCTTCGTCACCACCGTTCCCGAGGCCGTCACGGCCCCGGCGCCGACGCGCACGGGCGCCACCAGCATGGTGTTCGACCCGATGAAGGCGCGCGACCCGATCTCGGTGCGGTGCTTCGAGACCCCGTCGTAATTGCAGGTGATCGTGCCCGCACCGAGGTTCGCCGCCGCGCCGATGCCGGCGTCGCCGACATAGGAAAGGTGGGGCACCTTGGCGCCTTCACCGATTTCCGCGTTCTTGATCTCGACGAAATTGCCGACGCGGGCGTCGTTGCCCACCTCCGCGCCGGGCCGCAGCCTCGCGAAGGGCCCGACGATCGCTCCTGCGGAGACATGGGCGCCCTCGAGGTGGGAAAAGGCGCGGATCGTGGCGCCGGTCTCGACGGTGACGCCGGGGCCGAAGACGACGTTGGGTTCGATGAGAGCGTCGCGGCCGACCACGGTGTCGAAGGAAAAGAACACCGTTTCGGGGGCGACGAGGGTGACCCCGTCCTCCAGCGCCGTGGCGCGGGCGCGGGCCTGGAAGGCGGCTTCGGCGGCGGCGAGGTCGGCGCGGGAATTCACGCCGAGGGTCTCGGCCTCGTCGCAGGTGACGACGACGGCTCCGAGCCCTTGCGCGCGCCCGATCTCGACGATGTCGGTGAGGTAGTATTCTCCCGAGGCGTTGTCGTTGCCCGTCGCCGCCACAAGGTCGAGGAGCGTCTCGGTTGCCGCCATGATGACGCCGGAATTGCAGAGGGTTATGTCGCGCTCTTCAGTGGATGCGTCCTTGAACTCGACGATCTTCAGAAGCGCTTCGCCCTCGGTGACGAGCCGGCCGTAGCGGCCCGGATCCGCGGCCTCGAAGCCGAGCACGACGATATCGGCGCCACGCTCGCGCTGCGCGGCCATCGCCGCGAGTGTCTCGGGGCGGATGAAGGGTGTGTCGCCGTAGAGCACGACGGTGTCGCCGCCGGCGCCGGTGAGCGCGTCGCGCGCCCGGGCGACCGCATGGCCGGTGCCGAGTTGTTCGCGCTGCTCGACGGTGACGATGCGCGGGTCTTCGGCCTCGGCGGCCGCCGCGACGGCTTCCGCGCCGCTGCCGACGACGACGATTCTGCGGTCGATGTCGAGTTCGCCCGCAGAGGCCAGCGCATGGGCGAAGAGCGCGCGACCGGCGACCTCGTGGAGAACCTTCGGCCGGTCCGATTTCATCCGGGTGCCCTGGCCGGCGGCCAGAAGGACGAGTTGGGTCGCCATGATCTGCTCTTTTCTTTCGCTGGCCCACGTTTTACGCCGCTCGGGCATTCGCACAAGCCCCGCCGGATCACGGCTTCTGACAGGACATTACAGGCATCATGGCGCCGAAAACAGTTGTCTTCGATCTCGACGGAACCCTTGCCGACACCAGCGCCGACCTCATCGCGGCGGCGAACTGGTGCTTCGCCGATCTCGGTCATGGCGCGGTGCTCGACCCGGTGGCGGATGCCGCGACCGCGTTCCGGGGCGGGCGGGCGATGCTCACGCTCGGGTTCTCGCGGGTCGACCCGGGGGCGGGTGCGGCGGAGATCGACCGGGAATATCCCCGTCTCCTCGCGGCCTACGGCGATGCGATCGACCGACATACCGTGCTCTACCCGGGAGCGATGGCAGCGGTCGCTGCGCTGAAATCGGCCGGCTACCGCCTCGCGGTCTGTACCAACAAGCCCGAGGGGCTCGCGGAGCTTCTGATGGCGCGGCTCGGGGTGCGCGGTGACTTCGATGCGCTGGTGGGCGCCGATACGCTGACTGTCAGAAAGCCTGATCCGGCGCCTTACCGCGTGGCGGTGGAGCGGGCCGGCGGCGCGCCCGAGAACTCGCTTCTGGTGGGCGATACGGTGACCGACTTCGACACCGCGCGGGCGGCCGGTGTGCCGGTGGTTCTCGTGACCTTCGGTCCGGCCGGCAAGGAGATGGCGGCCCTCGCGCCCGATGCGCTGCTGGCGGGCTACGGCGAGCTTTCGGGCGTGGTGCGGCACCTCATCGGTTGACCGGGCAGGGCACGGGCTCCAATGTCTCGAGCGTGACAGAGACATTCGCGAAATCCTTCACCCAGCAGGCCCCGATCCCCGAAGAGGGGATCGCGCGGGCGGTCGAGATCATGCGGTCGGGCAAGCTCCACCGCTACAACGCCGCCCCCGGCGAGACCTCGGAGACCGAGCGCCTCGAGGCGGAATTCGCGGGGGCAACCGGCGCCCGATATGCGGTGGCGGTCACGTCCGGGGGCTTCGCGATGCGCCTCGCGCTCCGCGCCCTCGGGCTCGGTCCGGGCGCCCGGGTGCTGTCGAACGCCTTCACCCTCGCGCCGGTGCCCGGCGCGATTGTCGCGGTCGGGGCCACGCCGGTCTTCGTCGGGGTGACCGAGGACCTCACGATCGACCTTGCCGACCTCGAGGCGAAGGCGGGCGAGGCCGACGCGCTTCTCTTGTCCCACATGCGCGGGCATATCGCGGACATGGACCGGGTGATGGAGATCGCGCATGCCGCGGGCCTTCCGGTGATCGAGGATTGCGCCCACACCATGGGTGCCGCGTGGGCGGGCACGCCTTCGGGGCGTCACGGTGCCATCGGCTGCTACTCGACCCAGACCTACAAGCACGCCAATTCCGGCGAGGGCGGTTTCGTCGTCACCGATGACGCCGATCTCGCGGCGAAGATGATCCTGATGTCGGGGTCCTACATGTTCTTCGACCGCCACGGCGCGGCCCCCGAGCCCGAAATCGTCGCGGCCCATGCGGGTGAAATGCCCAACGTCTCGGGGCGGATGGACAACCTGCGCGCCGCCGTTCTGCGGCCCCAGATCGCGGCGCTTTCCGAGAATGCCGCTAAATGGACGTCGCTCTACCGGGCCGTCGAGGCGGGCCTCAGGGGCGCGCCGGGGCTGACGATCATCGAGCGGCCCGACGCGGAAAGCTTCGTCGGCTCGTCGATCCAGTTTCTCCTGCTCGACTGGCCGGACGCGGCGATAGAGAGGGTCGTGGCCGGCGCGAAGGCGCGGGGCGTCGACCTGAAATGGTTCGGGGCGGAGAAGCCCCAGGGCTTCACCAGCGTCTACCGGCACTGGGCCTATGCGGCCCCGGACCCCATGCCCGCCTCCGACCGGGTGTTGCGCGCGGTGGTCGACATGCGCCTGCCGCTGACATTTTCCGCCGACGATTGCGGCCTCATCGCGCGGATCATCGCCGATGAAGTGACCCGTGCCGCCCCCCATCTCGCCGCCGAACAGGCCGCCTGCTAGGCGATATCAGCGCCGGACCGTGCCCGGCGACATGTCATATCGCCCGCCTTTCGGTCACCTGATCGCCAAGGCAGCTAGCGGGAGCCAGGCGGATGTTCAGAATTCTGGGATTGGTCGCAGCGGGCGTGTTCATCGCCACCGGCATCGCGGAGGGTGCGGAGCTTGCCGCGATATGCCATCAGGCGGCATGCCTCGCCCGGTGATCCTCGGTCTCGTGTTCCTGCTCCTCGCAGCTTCCGGTCTGGGGCTTCTTCTCGGCGTGAGAGTTGCGACGCTCGACGAAAGCACCGTGATCGACCGCACCGCGCGGGCGCACGTGGCCGGCGGCGGCCGGGCAGAGGACTGCGTCGCGCGCCCGGGTGTCGGGCGGGTCTGGATCGTCGTGATATGCGGGCAGGGCGACGACGCCTCAGTGCGGGCCTTCGACCGCTGGGGTTTCGCCGTCGATCCCGCTTCGGGGCCGGACACCTGAGGTGCCGGCGCGCGTCAGGGGAAGCACTTGACCGCAGCCCCGTCCGGGCCGCAACTTGCGGTCTGCGAAGCAGCGAGGGTTTTCACGAATGTCACTCAACGAATTCCAGAAAGAGCTTTGTGCCCGGAACCCTCATGATTTCAGCGGCCTGAAGGCGCTATTCGTCAATACGTCATTGAAGAAGGACGGCAGCGAGAGCCACACGCGGCTGTTGCTCGACGTCTCCGCCACCATCATGGAGAAGGCGGGGGTCACCGTGGAGCATGTTCACATGCTGGATCACGACATCCCGCCGGGGGTCTACCCGGACATGACCGAGCACGGGTTCGGCCGCGACGACTGGCCGAAGCTCTGGGAGACGGTGCGGGCAGCGGACATTCTCGTCGTCGGCACCCCGCTCTGGCTCGGCGAGGAAAGCTCGGTCTGCCGGGTGCTCATCGAGCGGCTCTACGGGATGTCGGGGATGCTCAACGACAGGGGCCAGTCGATCTTCTACGGCAAGACCGGCGGCTGCGTCATCACCGGCAACGAGGACGGCATCAAGCACACGGCGATGACGATTCTCTATGCGCTCGGCCATCTCGGCTACACCATTCCGCCCCAGGCCGATTGCGGCTGGATCGGCGAGGCGGGGCCGGGGCCGTCCTACGGCGACGAGGTCGATGGCAAGCCGGCGGGGTTCGACAACGACTTCACCCGGCGCAACACCACGATCATGACGTGGAACCTGATGCATCTTGCGCATATGCTGAGGGACGTGGGCGGGTATTCGAACCACGGCAACGACCGCAACGCGTGGAAGGCCGGATGCCGCTTCGACTACCAGAACCCCGACTATCGGGCCTGAGCGGGCGCATGAAGATCTAGACAATGCTGGACGGCCGGGCTGCGTTACGGCTGTGCAAGGTGGGCGATGGAAAACGACACCCTTATTGGCTTCGAGACCGCAGAGACCGTCCTGCACGCCCATTTCGAATGGCTGGTTGAGGCGCTCGAATGGGCGGCGGCAGCCATCGACCTCTTCGCGATCCTGCTTCTGCTCGTGGGGTTTTCCCGTTTCGCGGCAGGCTGGATCCGCGTGGAAATCGCGCATGGCGATGCGGAGCGGGTCCGGGAAATGAACCGCGAACGCATCGAGCTCGGGCGCTACATTCTGGCCGGGCTCGAGGTCTTCATCGTTTCCGACGTCATACATGCAGCGCTCTCCCTGCGCTTTTCGGATCTGTTGTTCCTGGGGCTCCTCGTTCTGATCCGCTCCGTGACGAGCTGGTTTCTCGATCGCGAGGTCGCTCTGCTCAGGTCCGAAATGGGAGAATGAGAGGATCCCCGTGCGCCGGACCGGCACGCGGGG
Organism: uncultured Rhodobacterales bacterium; assembly: GCA_964588375.1. Taxonomy (GTDB): domain Bacteria; phylum Pseudomonadota; class Alphaproteobacteria; order Rhodobacterales; family Rhodobacteraceae; genus JASJAR01. Next base: position 19,855 of record CAZPPH010000033.1, read on the forward strand.
TCGTTTTCGCAGAGAGGAACCTCTCCCCGCGTGCGGGGTTCGAGGCCTTGGGTGAGGTGATGGAATGACCGGTCTGCCAGATACCACGCTGCAGGCGATCCTTGCTGAACAGGACGCCTACCGGCGCGCTCCACCGGCCGTGCTGCCCCGCATGGTGCGGCGCTTCGCGCGCCCGGTTTCGGCGATCACCCATCGGTTGATTCCGCCCGAAGCCATCGAGGCGGCGCTTGTCGGGGCGGATTGGGCGGCCTCCGCGACGATCAGGCAGGCAGCGATTTCCCATGACTTCCGGGATCTCGCCGCCTGCGAGGCGGCGGCGCTCGAAGTCCGGCGCTGGGCCATCGGCTATGCCGCGACGGGCGGCGGGGCCGCGGGGGCATTCGGCGCCTTCGGGCTCGCCGTCGACATTCCGACGACGATCACGCTGGCGCTTCGGACCTGCCGGCTGACGGGTCTGACCTACGGCTTCGGCGGGGGCGAAGTGGCCGAGCGCATCTTCATCCTCGACATCCTGCAACTCGCCGGCGCCAATTCGGCTGCCGAGAAGGCGGAGATCCTCGAGCGGCTGGGGCGCGAAAGCCGGGAATTGCCGCCGGAGACATGGACCAACATCGTTCGCCTGACGGGACAGGCCGCCGGCACCCATGCGGCCGTGCGCCGGGTCGCGGCAACGCTCGGCGTGAACCTTTCCGCCCGCAAGCTCGGACAGCTCGCGCCGGTCATCGGCGCGGCGGTGGGCGCAGGCGTCGGCGCGTCGTTTCAGAACGATGTCGCCCTCGCCGCCCGGCACGCCTACCGAGAGCGCTGGCTTGCCGTGAACGAGAGGCTCTTCGAGGGCAGGGCGGGCAGCTGAGCTTCGCGCCGAGGATCTCGTCGCGGGGAGCGGGCGTTGACCCTGCGAGCGGCCGGTCTTAGACAAGCGGGAAACGCGAGATCGCGAAGGAGCCGAACGTGGACGACCTCCTCAGGGAATACCTGCCGATCCTGATCTTTCTCGGCGTGTCGCTGGGCCTCGCGCTCATCCTCGTGCTCGCCGCTGTCGTGCTCGCCATCTCGAGCCCCGACCCCGAAAAGGTCTCGGCCTACGAGTGCGGCTTCAATGCCTTCGACGACGCCCGGATGAAGTTCGACGTGCGTTTCTATCTCGTCTCGATCCTGTTCATCATTTTCGATCTCGAGATCGCCTTCCTGTTCCCCTGGGCGACGGCCTTTCCGACCCTTTCGGACACTGCGTTCTGGTCGATGATGGTGTTTCTCCTCGTTCTGACGATCGGCTTCGCCTACGAGTGGAAGAAGGGCGCGATGACCTGGGAGTGATCGCTGTCCGGTGCGGCCTTTGTCGCGTTGAACTCGCCCCGGGCATGGACTAGCTGTGTCCTGAAAGCGGTTCTTGTGAATGCCGCCGACAAACGGGAGCCTCTCGATGTCCGTCGCCACCAACGCCAATACCGCGGGTCCCGACCGCGAGGTCACCACACAGGCGCTCAACGCCGACCTCCAGGACAAGGGATTTCTCGTCACCACCACCGACGACATCATCAACTGGGCGCGCACGGGCTCGCTTCACTGGATGACGTTCGGCCTCGCCTGCTGCGCCGTCGAGATGATGCACACCTCGATGCCGCGCTACGATGCCGAGCGTTTCGGCGTGGCGCCGCGCGCAAGCCCCCGCCAGTCGGACGTGATGATCGTCGCCGGCACGCTCACCAACAAGATGGCGCCGGCCCTCCGCAAGGTCTACGACCAGATGGCCGAGCCGCGTTACGTCATCTCGATGGGCTCCTGCGCCAACGGCGGGGGCTATTACCACTACAGCTACTCGGTCGTGCGGGGTTGTGACCGGATCGTGCCGGTCGACATTTACGTTCCGGGCTGCCCGCCCACTGCCGAAGCGCTGCTCTATGGGGTCCTCCAGCTCCAGCGGAAGATCCGGCGCACCGGGACGATCGTGAGGTAGGCCCCATGTCCGAAGCTCTCAACGAACTCGGCGCGCATATCGAGGCCAGGAGGCCCGATTGCGTGCTGTCCTGGGCGGTGGCGCAGGGGGAACTCACCCTCGCGGTCTCGCCGTCGTCGCTCGTCAGTTTCGTCGAGTTCCTGAAGTCCGACCGGAACTGCCGGTTCTCGACCCTCGTCGACATAACCGGTGTCGATTACCCCGAGCGCGACGCGCGGTTCGACGTCGTCTATCACTTCCTGTCGATGTACGAGAACCAGCGCATTCGTCTCAGGGTCGCGGCCCGGGAGGACGACATGCTGGCGTCGATCACCGGTATTCACCCCTCGGCCAACTGGTTCGAGCGGGAGGTGTTCGACATGTTCGGCATTCTCTTCAAGGGACATCCCGACCTCCGCCGCATCCTCACGGACTACGGCTTCCGCGGACATCCGCTCCGGAAGGACTTTCCGACCACGGGCTATACCGAAGTGCGCTACGACGACGCGGAAAAGCGCGTGGTCTACGAGTCGGTGAACCTCGTTCAGGAATACCGCCAGTTCGACTTCATGAGCCCCTGGGAAGGGGCCGATTACATCCTGCCCGGGGATGAGAAGGGCGACGAGGCGAAGTCTTGATCCAGCTCGTTCTCTGGTACGCGATTGCGGCCGCGATCCTCGTAGTGCCGTTCTGGAAGATCCTGCCCCGCTACGGAATATCGAAGTACTTCGCCCTGATGATCGCCATCGTGCCTGCGGTCGCCGTCATTCTGCTCTGGATCATCGCCTTCAGGGACGACATCGAAGGCATCTGACATGGCCGAGGCGACCCTCATGTTCTGCGTCGGCGCGACCAAGGCGGGCACCGGCTGGCTCTACGAATACCTCGCCGACCACCCCCAGTGTCATTTCCGGTCGATCAAGGAACTGCACTACTTCGACGCGATCGAGAACGGCAAGCTCGACAGGGAAATCCTCAAGCACGAGACGCGCCGTGCGGTGCTCTCGAAGAAGATCGCCTCCGCCGGCGGGGAGGGCCTCGTTGAGGACGTCGCGCGGCTCAGGGACCGGACCGACTGGCTCGGCGTGCTCCGGTCGGGCGAGGACGCGCAGGCCTATCTCGCCTATCTCGAGGCCGGTCGCGGAACCGAAACGGTGATCGGCGATGTCACACCGGCCTATGCTCTCCTGCCCCAGGGCCGGCTGAAGGCCATGGCCCGGCTCGCCGGGGAGGTGCGGTTCGTCTACCTCCTGCGGGATCCGGTGGAGCGGCTCTGGTCCCATGTCCGGATGATCGCCGCGCGCCGCGAGCCTTCGGGAGAGCTGACCCGCGAGCGCGCGGCGCGCATCCTCCGCCGGACCTTTCGGGGCGAGGAAAGCCAGATCGTCCGGCGCTCCGACTACGCGCGCAACATCTCCCGGCTGCGGCGGGCGGTCGGGCCGCGCCTCAAGGTCGCGTTCCACGAGGAGCTTTTCGAGGGTGACGCCGTGCGCGGGATTTGCGAACATCTGGGAATAGACTACTTGCAGCCTGCGGGGGCGCGGGTTGTGCATCGGGGACCGGCGCTCGACATGACCGCCGAACAGCGCCTCGCCGCCCGCGACTGGCTCGCGCCGCAATACGACTTCGTTGCCGGGACAGAGGGGCGGATGCCCGCAGCCTGGCAGAACTGAAAGGACGGAAGACATGGACGGCCGAGGCTTCGAAGACACGCTGACGGGCGAACAGAAGATCCGCAATTTCAACCTGAACTTCGGGCCGCAACACCCTGCCGCCCATGGAGTTCTGAGGCTTGTGCTCGAGCTCGACGGCGAGATCGTCGAGCGCTGCGACCCGCATATCGGGCTTCTCCACCGGGGCACCGAGAAGCTGATGGAGACGCGGACCTATCTCCAGAACCTGCCCTATTTCGACCGGCTCGACTATGTGGCCCCGATGAACCAGGAGCACGCCTGGTGCCTTGCCATCGAGCGGCTGACGGGAACGGAAGTGCCGCGGCGTGCCTCGCTCATCCGGGTGCTCTATTCCGAGATGGGCCGGATTCTCAGCCATCTCCTGAACGTTACCACGCAGGCGATGGACGTCGGCGCCCTCACCCCGCCGCT
>CAZPPH010000034.1:0-23742 GCA_964588375.1 uncultured Rhodobacterales bacterium
GTCGCCTCGGTGTAGCGCGGCGGCGGCTGGGTGAAATGCTGCTCGGGCGTGACCGCCCCCTTTGTCAGCGCCTCGCCCTGCGTGATCTGGGGCAGGCGCTTGTCGTCGTCGCCCTCGACATCGTCACGGCCTTCCTCGTAGATCTTGAGGAAGCCGTCGAAGAGCACCACCTGACCGGTGGCTCTCAGCACGACCTGGCCATCCGCAGAGCCCAAATCGACGGTCGTGCGCTCCAACCGCGCGGCCTCCATCTGGCTCGCCAGCGTGCGCTTCCAGACGAGGTCGTAGAGCTTCCTCTGGTCGGAATCGGAGATCTTCAGCGCAGCCGCATCCTTCGTCATGTCGGTGGGACGGATGCATTCGTGGGCTTCCTGGGCGTTCTTGGCCTTGTTCTTGTACATCCGCGGGCTGTCCGGCACGTATTCGGCCCCGTAGCGGCCCTTGATCGCGTCGCGCGCGGCGTGCACCGCCTCGGGCGCCATGTCGATCCCGTCGGTCCGCATGTAGGTGATGAGGCCGGCCTCGTAGAGCCGCTGGGCGCATTGCATGGTCTGGCGCGCGCCGAAGCCGAATTTCCGGCTCGCCTCCTGCTGAAGCGTCGAGGTCATGAACGGCGGCGCGGGGTTGCGGGTGCCGGGCTTGGCCTCGACCGAAAGTGCCTTGAGCTCCCGGCTCGCGATCGCCTGAACCGCCATCTCCGCGTCAGTCGCGGTGGCGAGGTCGAACTTGTCGAGCTTCTTGCCCCCGAAGACCGTGAGCCGCGCCTCGAAGGTCTGGCCGCGCGGGGTTTCGAGCTCGGCCTTCACGCTCCAGTATTCGCGCGCCCGGAACGCCTCGATCTCCATCTCCCGCTCGACGATGAGCCGCAGGCTCACCGACTGCACCCGCCCGGCGGACTTCGCCCCCGGAAGCTTTCGCCAGAGCACGGGCGAGAGGTTGAAGCCCACGAGATAATCGAGCGCGCGGCGCGCGAGGTAGGCCTCGACGAGCTCCATGTCGACGTCGCGTGGCTTCTCCATCGCCTCGGTCACCGCCGATTTCGTGATCGCGTTGAACACCACGCGGCTCACCGGCGTGTCCTTCCTGATCGCCTTGCGCGCCGTCAGGGCTTCTCGCAGGTGCCAGGAGATCGCCTCGCCCTCGCGGTCGGGGTCGGTCGCGAGAATGAGGGCGTTGTCGTCCTTCAGCGCGTCGGCGATGGCCTTGACGTGCTTTTTCGAGTCGCTGGCGACCTCCCATTTCATCGCGAAGTCGTGTTCGGGGTCGACCGACCCGTCCTTCGGAGGCAGGTCGCGGACGTGGCCGTAGGAGGCCAGAACCGTGTAATCGGGCCCGAGATACTTGTTGATCGTCTTTGCCTTTGCAGGCGATTCGACAACGACGACGGGCATGCGATTCCTTCCAGAATGCGGGCGGGGGGCAGTGGCGGCGGACCATGTGGGGTCTCGTGGGGGCTTGTCAACGCTGCCTGTCGAGGCCGCGGGTGGCGGGCCTCGGGCCCCGAGAGCCTCAGGCCGGGCGCATGAGCTGGCCGCCCGGGTCGCGGCGGATGCGCCCGTCGAGCTCGAGCACGACGATCTCGCGGGCGACATCGGACGCGTTCCCGCCGAGCCCGCGAATGAGCGTGTCCTCCGCGAGCGGGGCGGCGCCGAGCCGGTCGAGAATGGCGGCGTGAAGGGCCGCGATTTCGCCGGGCGAACGGGTTTCGGGCGGCGGCTGGGGAACCTCCACGGCTTCCGGCCCGTGGGCCGCGCCGGCAGGTTCGGCCAGCGCCTCGAGCACGTCGCCCGTGCCGCGCACGAGCACCGCGCCGTCGCGGATCAGCATGTTCGACCCCGCCGAACGGGCATCGAAAGGGTGGCCCGGAACCGCCAGCACTTCGCGGCCCTGGTCGAGCGCAGCGCGCGCCGCCGAGAGGCTGCCCGACTTCGCCGCCGCCTCCACGACGACCGTCGCCCGCGACAGCCCCGCGATGATGCGGTTTCGCGCGATGAAATGCCTTTGCCCGACCTCCGCGTGCATCGGCCGTTCGGACAGGAGGAGCCCGCGCTCGCCGATCTCCTGGGCCAGCACGGCGTTTTCGGGCGGATACACCACGTCGACCCCGCCCGGCAGCACCGCGATGGTGCCTGTCTCGAGGGCGGCCTTGTGGGCCTCGGTATCGATACCCCGTGCGAGCCCCGAGACGACGACTTCCCCGGCCTCGCCGAGTTCGCGAGAAAGGCGGCGTGCCATCCGGAGGCCGAGCGAGGAGGCGGAGCGCGCGCCCACGAGCCCGCAGGCGGAGCGGCCAAGAAGCCCGATGTCGCCGATCGCCCAGAGGACGGGGGGCGGGTCGGGGATTTCGGCGAGAAGGGCGGGGTAGTCAGGCGCGCCCCTCGCGAGGGGAACCGCGCCGGCGCGCCGGCCCGCTTCGAGTTCGGCGGCGGCGACGCCGGCAGGGCAGGGGGTGTAGTTCTCGATGCCCGCCTCGGCCGCGATGCCCGGCAATGCCTCGAGGGCCTTGCTCGCATCGCCATGCTCTTCCATCAATCGGTAGAAGGTCGCCACGCCGACCCGGCGTGAGCGCAAGAGGCGGAACCAGTCCAGCCACGCTTCCTCTGTGAGGGGTGGGGTGAGAGGGTGGGTGGAAGGGATATAACTATCCTTGGCCATCCTGTCTCCGCCTCTTGCTGCACCCTGAATGGGCCGAGTCGGTTAACAGCCGGTAAACTTGGCCGGGAATTTCAATCGAAAAAATCTCTCTCAGGTTGTGAGTCTCTTTCAGGAGGATACCAGCTTTTTCCGAAGCGTGATCCGCGCTCGAAGAGGTCGCCGCGGTGGACGAAAAAGGCCCGGGAACACCGCGACCCGATCGTCGACTGCCGATCGAGGTGGAGAAGGACACCAGCTTTCGCAAGGGGTTGCGCCTCGGCTCTGTGCCGGACCCTTTCCGCCTCGAACGACGGATAGGGAGCCGCAGTCGCCATGGAGCGGCCGAGCTCGCATGCCCCGTTTCCTCAGTGAGGCGGCAATACTTCGGCTGGCCGAAGCATCGAGAGCGAGAGACACCTCACGCCGCCGAGGAGCCGCCCACCGTCAGCCCGCCGATCAGAAGCGACGGAAGCCCCACCCCCACCGGCACCCACTGGCCGGCCTTGCCGCAATTGCCGATGCCGGGGTCGAGCGCGAGGTCGTTGCCGATGGCGCGGATCTGCTGCAGCGCCGTCGCCCCGTCTCCGATGAGGGTGGCGCCCTTCACCGGCGCGCCGACGCGGCCGTTCTTCACCCGGTAGGCCTCCGTGCAGGAGAAGACGAACTTGCCGGACGTGATGTCGACCTGCCCGCCGCCGAAGCCAACAGCCCAGATCCCGTCCTTCATGTCGGCGACCATGGCCGAGGGGTCGGCCTCGCCGCCCAGCATGTAGGTGTTCGTCATCCGCGGCATCGGCGTGTGGGCGAAGCTTTCGCGGCGGCCGTTGCCGGTCGGCTCGACACCCATCAGCCGGGCGTTCTGGCGGTCCTGCATGTAGCCGACGAGCACCCCGTCCTCGATCAGCACGTTCTTGCCCGAGGGCGTGCCCTCGTCGTCGATGGTGAGCGAGCCGCGCCGGTCGGGGATCGTGCCGTCGTCGAGCACGGTCACGCCGGGGGCCGCGACGCGCTGGCCGAGAAGCCCCGCGAAGGCCGAGGTCTCCTTGCGGTTGAAGTCCCCTTCGAGCCCGTGGCCCACCGCCTCGTGCAGCAGAATCCCCGGCCATCCCGGCCCGAGGGCCACGTCCATCATGCCCGCCGGCGCGGCTTCGGCGTCGAGATTGACGAGTGCGATCCGGAGTGCCTCGCGCGCCACGCCCTTCCAGTGCTCCGGTGTCAGCAGCGCGGTCAGGGACTGCCGCCCGCCACCGCCCGAAGTGCCGCTCTCGCGCCGGCCGTCCTTCTCGACGATGACATGGACGTTGAGCCGCGACATCGGCCGCGTGTCGGAGACAAGGGCGCCGTCGGCACGCAGGATGGCGACCTCCTGAAGCGAGGCGGCCACTGTCGCGGCGACCTGCACGACGCGGGCGTCCTCGTCGCGCAGAAAGGCGTCGATCTCGCGCAGAAGATCGACCTTCACGGCGAATCCCGCCTCGCCGAGCGGGTCGAAATCGCCGTAGAGCTTGCGGTTCGTCGCCGGCGGCCCCGCCGCCAGGCTCGCCCCGCCCGCACCGACCGCGAGACGGGCGGTCTCGGCGGCGCGGCGCAGGGCGCGCTCGCTGATTTCGGTGGAATGGGCGTAGCCCGCGGTCTCGCCGCGCACCGCGCGCAGGCCGAACCCCTCGGAGGCGTCGTAGCTCGCCGTGCGGAGCCGCCCGTCGTCGAACGACAAGACCTCCGCCCGGCGCCGCTCGAGAAAGAGTTCGCCGTCGTCGGCGCCGGCCACGGCGCCTTTCACGATGGCCTCGGCGGTGTCGCGGTCGAGGAGGGTTTCGAAGGGCCGGAACGGCGTCTGGTCGGTCATGGAAAATCCTTCAGATCGGGGACGGGGTGGCCTAATGCCGCAACGCCTCGTCTTGTGGCAGTCATGCTAATATGCTTTTCACACCGCCGTATACAACACGGGGGTCCCGGGCATTTGCCCGGCAAGGGAACCCGGCGCCAGCAAGCGCACCAGTGGAAGAACAGGATCACGCCATGCGCCTTCGGACGATAACACCGGCCATTCTCGCTCTGCCCGCGATGCTCTCCGCGACGGCAGGGGCTGCCCAGATCGCCCCCAGCGGTCTCGACATCATCGGCGCGCCGACCGACGGGGCCATGGGCTTCCAGCCGGCAGCGACCGGGCTTGCGCAGGATCTTCAGTGGCTCGACGGCTTCCTGCTGGTGATCATCACGATCATCTCGCTCTTCGTGCTGGCGCTTCTGATCTGGGTGCTCGTGCGCTTCAACAAGCGCGCCAACCCCGAGCCGGCGACCTTCACCCACAACCAGCCCCTCGAGGTGACCTGGACGGTGGTGCCCGTCGCGATCCTGTTCTTCATCGGCGCCTTCTCGTTGCCGGTGCTTTTCGACCAGCAGGAAATTCCCGAGGCCGACGTGACCATCAAGGCGACCGGCTACCAATGGTTCTGGGGTTACGAATACCCCGACCATGAATTCGCCTTCGACAGCTTCATGCTGCAGCGCGACGAACTCGAGGAGTTCGGATACAGCCAGGACGAATACCGTCTCGCCACCGACACGGCCATGGTCGTGCCCACCGGTCAGACGATCGTGGTGCAGGTCACCGCCGCCGACGTCATTCATTCCTGGACCGTGCCGGCCTTCGGGGTGAAGCAGGACGGCATTCCGGGCCGGCTCGCGGAATTGTGGTTCGAGGTCGACGAGGGCCGGGAAGGCATCTATTTCGGCCAGTGTTCGGAGCTTTGCGGCCTCGACCACGCCTTCATGCCGATCACCGTGATGGCGGTGAGCCAGGAGGAGTACGATGCCTGGCTCGACCGTGCGATCACCGAATATGCCGGCAAGCCGCGCGACATCACCGTCGCGGCAGCGGAGTAGGCCCTTGAGCGACGCCACCTTCACCCCCGAATACGAGGCGCAGTTCGGCGATTACGTCGCGCTCATGAAGCCGCGTGTGATGTCGCTGGTGGTGTTCACCGCGCTTGTCGGGCTGCTGGTGGCGCCCGTGGCGCTGCATCCGTTCGTGTCGGCCTCGGCGATTCTCTTCATCGCGCTGGGCGCGGGCGCCTCCGGCGCGCTCAACATGTGGTATGACGCCGATATCGACGCCGTCATGCGGCGCACCGCGAAGCGGCCCGTTCCGTCCGGCCGCGTCACTCCGGGCGAGGCTCTGGCGATCGGCGTCGGGCTTTCCGGGATCGCGGTCGTCATGCTCGCGCTGGCGACCAATCTCTTCGCCGCCGCGCTTCTGGCCTTCACGATCTTCTTCTACGCGGTCATCTACACGATGTGGCTGAAGCGCGCGACGCCGCAGAACATCGTCATAGGGGGCGCCGCCGGAGCCTTCCCGCCGATGATCGGCTGGGCCGCCGCCACCGGGGGCGTCTCGGTCGAGAGCGTGCTGATGTTCGCCCTCATCTTCATGTGGACCCCGCCGCATTTCTGGGCGCTGGCCCTGTTCATGCGCTCGGACTACGACGATGCGGGCGTGCCGATGCTCACCGTGACGCACGGCCGGAGGTCGACGCGCCGGCACATCCTCGCCTACACCCTGCTGCTCGCGCCCGTCGGGCCGGCGCTGGCCCTCACGCCGGTTGGCGGACCGGCGACCCTTGCAACGGCGGTTCTGCTGAACCTGTGGTTCCTGAAGGGCGCTGTGGAGATCTGGCGGCGCGACGAGACCGCGGCGGAGGCGGACGGCTACAGGGCCGAGAAGCGCTTCTTCCGGTTTTCGCTCTACTATCTCTTCCTTCATTTCGGCGCCCTCGTCGCCGACAGACTGATCGCGGGAGTGCTCTGAATGTCCATTCGTGCGACCCATGAAATTCACGAGCGCCGCTTTTCGCGTAACCGCGGCGTGGCGCTTCTCCTGCTGGCGTTCATCGCGCTCGTGTTCGGCCTCACGGTGGTGAAGGTGCAGAACGCCGGCCCGACCCAGGGCTTCGACCATGTCGTCCGCCCCGAGCTGATCGAGGGGGCGCAATGATCCGTGGCGCAGAGAATGCCGGCGGAAACGACAACCGGCGCACGCTCTTCAAGCTCGTGGGAATATGCGTCTTCATGGGCGCGCTGGCCTGGGCTTCCGTTCCGCTCTACGACTGGTTCTGCCGGGTCACCGGGTTCGGCGGCACGCCGCTGGTGAACGAGGCCGGCGCGGAGTCGATCGTCGACGAGACCATCGAGGTGCGCTTCGACGCTTCGCTCGAACGCGGCATGCCCTGGACCTTCCGGCCGGTGGAGCGGACGATGACGCTGCGGCTCGGCGAGACGGGGCTTGCCTTCTACGAAGCGCACAACCCCACCGACGAGGCCATCGCGGGCTCTGCAAGCTTCAACGTCGCCCCCTTCTCGGCGGGCGGCTACTTCACCAAGATCGCCTGCTTCTGTTTCGAGGAGCAGGTGCTGCAGCCCGGCGAGACGGTGCAGATGCCGGTCACATTCTACGTCGATCCCGAAATTCTCGACGACGAGGACGCGCGGCACGTACCCACGATCACGCTGTCCTACACCTTTCACACCATCGACCTGCCGCAGGAGCAGGCCGCCCTGTCCACCGAGCCTGACGGCGCGGTGAACTGACCCCGAGGGAACCGCCGCCATGGCCCATGAAAAAAACCACGACTACCACATCATAGACCCGTCGATCTGGCCGTTCCTCGGCGCGGTGTCGGGCTTCGTCATGCTCTTCGGCAGCGTGCTCTGGATGCATGGTTCGGGGCCATGGATGTTCCTCATCGGCTTCGTTGGCGTGGCCTATGTCATGTTCGGCTGGTGGGCCGACGTGGTGGAGGAATCGAACTCCGGCGAGCACACCCCCGTCGTCCGGATCGGGCTGCGCTACGGCTTCATCATGTTCATCATGTCCGAAGTGATGTTCTTCGCGGCCTGGTTCTGGAGCTTCTTCAAGCACGCGATCTTCCCGATGCATCCCGAGGGGCTTTCCCCGGCGGTCGACGGGCAGTGGCCGCCTGCGGGCATCGAGACCTTCGATCCGTGGCACCTGCCGCTCATCAACACGCTGATCCTGCTCTGCTCGGGGGCGGCGGCAACCTGGGCGCACCATGCGCTCGTCCACGAGAACAACCGCAAGGACGTGGCCAGCGGGCTGATCCTCGCCGTGGTGCTCGGCGTCGCCTTCACCGCCCTGCAGGTCTACGAATACACACACGCCGCCTTCGGGTTCGCCGGCAACATCTACGGGGCCAACTTCTTCATGGCGACGGGTTTTCACGGCGCCCACGTGGTGATCGGGACGATCTTCCTGTTCGTTTGTTACCTTCGCCTGCGCGCGGGCCATTTCACTCCGGACAAACATGTCGGCTTCGAGGCGGCGGCCTGGTACTGGCACTTCGTCGACGTGGTCTGGCTTTTCCTCTTCGCGTCAATCTACGTATGGGGGGCCTGACGGGGCCTTCCGGCGCGCCTCCGGCGGGGGCATTTTCGCCAGGATGAAGGGCGCGGGGGAGAGCCTCGCGCCCGTTCACATTCGAGGCTGCATGAAACGCTATCTCTTTCCCTTCCTGTTCGGCGTGGTCGGCGTTGCCGTGCTCGTTTCGCTCGGGGTGTGGCAACTTCAGCGGCTCGAATGGAAAGAGGCGATCCTCGCCGATATCGAGGATCGCATCTCCGATGCCCCGGCGGCTTTGCCCGCGCGACCCGACCCCGAAACGCACCGCTACATGCCGGTGTCCGTTCAGGGACGGTTCGATCCGGCGGAAATTCACGTTCTGGTCTCGCTGCGCGACCAGGGGGCGGGTTACCGTATCATCCAGCCTTTCGAGACCGGTGGGCGCAGGATTCTCGTGGATCGCGGATTCGTTCCCGCGACGGAGAAGAATGCGCCGCCGGCAACGGGGCCGGCCGTCGTCACGGGAAACCTTCACTGGCCCGACGAGGTCGACGGGTTCACGCCCGAGCCGGACGTCGACGAGAACATCTGGTTCGCGCGAGACGTTCCCGTGCTCGCGGGGGCGCTGGACACCGAGCCGGTCCTCGTCATCGCCCGCGAGATCGAGGGGGCACAGCGGGGCGAGCCCTTGCCGGTGACGGCGACGGGCATTCCAAACAACCACCTCGGCTATGCCGTTCAGTGGTTCGGCCTCGCCATCGTCTGGGCGGGGATGACAGCGTTCCTCCTGTGGCGTATTCACACCCGAACGGACGAACGCGAGGCGTGATGCGCTACATTTCGACGAGGGGAAGGGCCCCGGAGCTCGGCTTCGAGGAGGCCATGCTGACGGGGCTTGCCCGCGACGGCGGTCTCTACGTGCCCGCCGCGGTGCCCGTCATGGCGCCGGCCGACATCGCCGCCCTCGCCGGGCTCTCCTACGAGGACGTCGCGTTTCGCGTCATGCGCCCCTTCGTCGCCGACGCCTTCGACGACGAGACCTTCCGCGGCATCGTCTCCCGCGCCTACGAGGGGTTCGGCCACGACGCCCGCGCGCCCCTGAAGCAGCTCGACGCGAACCACTTCCTGCTCGAGCTCTTCCACGGCCCCACGCTCGCGTTCAAGGACTTCGCGATGCAGCTCATCGGGCAGATGTTCGAGACCTCGCTCACCCGTTCGGGCCGCCGCGTCACCATCGTCGGGGCGACCTCGGGCGACACGGGCTCCGCCGCGATCGAGGCTTTCGCGGGCCTCGCGAACGTCGATGTCCACATCATGTATCCCCACGGCCGGGTATCCGAGGTCCAGCGCCGGCAGATGACGACGCCCGATGCCGCGAACGTCCACGCCCTCGCCGTCGATGGCGATTTCGACGATTGCCAGGCGCGGCTGAAGGACATGTTCAACGACCACCGGTTCCGCGACGAGGTCTCGCTCGCGGCGGTCAACTCGATCAACTGGGCGCGGGTGCTCGCACAGGTCGTCTACTATTTCACCGCCGCGGTCTCGCTCGGCGCGCCGCACCGCAAGGTGAGCTTCTGCGTGCCCACCGGCAATTTCGGCGACATCTTCGCGGGCTTCATCGCCAAGGAGATGGGCCTGCCGATCCACCGCCTCGTGATCGCGACGAACCAGAACGACATTCTCGACCGCACCATGCGGAGCGGCGAGCACACGCGCCACGGCGTCGTGCCCTCGATCTCGCCGTCGATGGACATCGAGGTGTCGTCGAACTTCGAGCGGGCGCTCTTCTTTGCGCATGACCGCGACGGCGCGGCGGTCGGGGCGCTGATGAACGAGCTTGCCGAGACCGGCGGTTTCACCATTTCCGACAATGCCATGACGGCGCTCGCGGCGCATTACGACAGCGGGACCGCCGACGAGGCGGCGACGTCCGAGACCATCGCCCGGACCCTCGTGCGCCGCGCCGAACTCGTCTGCCCTCACACCGCCGTCGGCATTCATGTCGGCGACCAGCACGCGCGCCGCGCGCCCGAGGTTCCCATGGTCACGCTCGCCACCGCCCATCCCGCGAAATTCCCGGATGCGGTGGAAGCCGCCACCGGCCTGCGCCCGCCGCTTCCGCCGCGCATGGCCGATCTTTTCGACCGTCCCGAGCGGCTGACCCCGGTGGCCAACGACCTCGCCGCCCTCGAGGACCTCATTCGCGAAAGGCGCGCGGCATGAGCGTGAACTTCGTCACCCTGCCGAACGGCGTCCGTGTCGTCACCGAGGCGATGCCGGGGCTGCATTCGGCCTCCGTCGGGGTCTGGATCGCCGCGGGCGGCCGGCACGAACGGCCCGAACAGAACGGCATCGCACATTTTCTCGAGCACATGGCGTTCAAGGGCACCGGTCGGCGCAGCGCCCTCGACATCGCCGAGGAGATCGAGAATGTCGGAGGCTACGTCAACGCCTATACCTCGCGCGAGATGACCGCCTATTATGCCCGGGTGCTCGAGAAGGACGTGGGCCTCGCGCTCGACGTCATTTCCGACATCGTGCTCAACCCCGCCTTCGACCCGTCCGAGATAGAGGTCGAGCGCCATGTCATCCTCCAGGAAATCGGCCAGGCGCTCGACACGCCGGACGACATCATCTTCGACTGGCTGCAGGAAGCGGCCTTTCCCGATCAGGCCATCGGGCGCACCATTCTCGGGCCTGCCGAGCGCATCGAGGGCTTCGGGCGCGCCGACCTCGAGACTTTCGTGGCCGAGCGCTACCGGCCCGAGGCGATCATCGTGGCCGCCGCCGGGGCGGTCGACCCCGACGCGGTGCTGCGCGCGGCCGAGGCGGCCTTCGGCGGTCTCACGCCCGGCGGGTCGGCGGCACCCGAGCCGGCAGCCTACCGGGGCGGCGAGCGGCGCGTCGTGAAGGACCTCGAGCAGGCCCATGTCGCCCTCGGTTTCGAGATGCCCGGCTACCGCGACCCCGAGATCTACACCGCGCAGATCTACGCGACCGCCCTCGGCGGCGGCATGTCCTCGCGCCTGTTCCAGGAAATCCGCGAGAAGCGGGGCCTCTGCTACACGATCTTCGCCCAGGCCGGCGCCTATGCCGATTCCGGGCTCATGACGATCTACGCCGGCACCAGCGGCGAGGAGGTGGCATCGCTCGCCGAACTCACCATCGACGAGCTGAAGCGGGCGGCGGACGGAATGAGCGCAGAGGAGGTCGAGCGCGCCCGCGCCCAGATCAAGGCGGGGCTTTTGATGGGGCTCGAACGGCCCTCGAACCGCGCGGAACGGCTCGCGCGCATGGTCGCGATCTGGGGGCGGGTGCCGGAAATATCGGAGACCCTCGAGCGGATCGAGGCGGTCACGCCCGCCGACGTCCGCGCGCTCGCGGCGGGCATGGCGGGGCGCGGCGACGCGGCGATGGCGCTTTACGGCAAGGTCGGCACCGCGCCCGATCTCGCCGCCCTCGCCGGGCGACTGGCTGCGTGATGCTGGCGCTGCGCCGGCGGCTCCGGCTCGAGACCGACCGGCTCACTCTCAGACCGCCCGCCCATGCCGACCATCGCAACTGGGCGTCGCTCCGCAAGGAAAGCTCGGACTTCCTCGTGCCCTGGGAGCCGACCTGGGCGCGCGACCATCTCTCGCGCAAGGCCTTCACCAACCGGGTCTACTGGGCCAACCGCGCCGTCGCCTCGGGCACCGCCGTGCCGCTTTTTCTCATCCGCCGCTCCGACGAGACGCTGCTCGGCGCGATCACCCTCGACAATATCCGCCGCGGGCCCTCCCAGGCCGGCACGCTCGGCTACTGGATCGGCGCGCCCTATGCCCGGCAGGGCTACATGGCCGAGGCCATCGTCGCGGTCGTTCATCATGCCTTCCGGGGCCTCGACATCTCCCGCGTCGAGGCCGCCTGCCTGCCCGAGAACACCGCCTCCCGGGGCCTTCTCGAAAAGTCGGGCTTCAAGTACGAGGGCGTCGCCCAGAGCTATCTCCAGATCAACGGGCGCTGGCGCAACCATGTGCTCTACGCAAATCTCCGGAGCGACAGGCGCGGCAAGGCCGACCCGGCCTAGCCCATTCCTCCGGCCTCAGGCCGGTTGCGCTCTGCCGAGCATCTTCGACCGCGGCCGCAGCCGCTCGAATGCATCCGGGCGGGCGTGAAGCGGCGGCTCGGTGACCTCCCAGAACAGCAGGGCGAGATCGTCCCCCGAGACCTCCATCGCCCGGGCCAGCCGGCCGATCATCTCGAGGCCCCCGGGGCTGAACGTCCCATGGGTCCAGCCGACTTCGAGGGCCGCGCGCAGGATCTTCTCCCGAGCCGCCAGGCCCGTTCCCTTCACGATCCGGTCGAGGTCCTCCGCTTCGGCGTCGGAACGGCAGGTGCGCAGTGCCAGCGCGGCTTCGTCCGCGGAGAGTTCGATGCCGGTCGCGCCCGTCACCTTCTCGGCGAACTCCGGCGGGCTGATGCCACCGGTTGCCGCGGCGACACGGGCCATCGCGGCGATCACCTTGTCCGGGTCGCACCCGGTATTCTCGGAAGGTTCGGCGCCGCCCGGCAAGAGCCCGCCGGTCAGCAGCGCCGCCGAGATCAGGCCGAGGCCCATCGACACCGAGGGAGACACGTCATCCTTCAGCTGCTGGATCGCGAGTTTCGGAGTATCCACCACCGAACCGGACCCGTAGAGCTCCGCAAGCCAGATCATCGCCTCGCCCGCGCCGCCTTGCGATGTCGAGACCGCTGCCGCGGCGACCGAAAGACCGGCAGCACTCCAAAGCGTCATATTTCGCACGACTTCATCCCCCAGGATAATGACGAAATTGCGACTCGGGGACCATTCTGACTGAAAATGTGTTGAAAACTTGGCAAGTGAGGCAACAATCCGTGCGAAATTGCGCCCGATTGTCCGAGAGTGGCTCCTTGTGCCGGGTTTCGAGGCTGGCCGACGGCAACGGGGCGCTATCTTTCTTCCCGGACAGACGCGGACGCCATCCACCGGAGGAGAGAGACATGCGCCTTGCAGCATTCGCCCTTGCCGCCCTTGCGGCCTTCCCCGCCACCGCGCAGGAGCGCCGGCCGAGCCATTGCATCGCCGTCGCCGATGCCGCGCCGGGAATCGAATACCTGCACAAGGCGAGCTGGACCGAGCCGCTCGAGGAGTTCACCGTACGCCTCAGCTACATCGACCATTCCATGTTCCTTCTCCAGACGCCGGGCGGTCTTTCGGCCGTGACCGATTACGCGGGCTTCATCGGCGCTGTCGATTTCGTGCCCGACGTGGTGACGATGAACATCGCCCATTCGACCCACTGGACGGCGAACCCCGACCCCCGCATCCCCCACGTGCTCGAAGGCTGGCGGCAGGAGGGGGCGCCGGCCGAGCATTACCTCGACCTCGGCGAGATGCTGGTGCGCAACGTCACCACCGATATCCGCGGCGGCTTCGGCGACCGCGACGAGGACAACAACTCGATCTTCGTCTTCGAGGCCGGCGGCCTCTGCATCGGCCATCTCGGCCACCTCCACCACGAACCCTCCGAGGATCAGTACGCCGCTCTCGGCCGTATCGACGTGCTGATGGCGGCGGTGGACGGCGGGCTGACGGTCGACCTTCCCACGATGACGCGCATCGTGAACCGGCTGAAATCGTCGGTGGTGATTCCGATGCACTGGTTCTCGGGCCGGTCGCTCGATGCGTTCCTCGCCGCGGTCTCCGGCAATTTCGAGATCCAGCGCGAGGGCGTGTCGAGCTTCGAGGTGTCCCTCAGAACCCTTCCTCCGCGCCCGACGGTCATGGTGCTGGAACCCCGATGGCTGGCCGAACCCGAATGACTTGCCGGTCTTGCAAGGCCATGCTTCAACCGCGGGTATGCTGAAACCTGTCACCGACAGCCTGATCGACAGTCTGCGCGCCGCCCTCGGCGAGAAGGGCATGCGCGATGTCGCGCAACGCTATCTGGAGGAGCCGCGCGCACGCTGGAAGGGGCAGGCGGGCGTCGTCGTCGCCCCGGACACCACCGAGGGCGTGGCCGAGGTCGTCCGCCTCGCCGCCGAAGCGCAGGTGGCCGTGGTGCCCTACGGCGGCGGAACCGGCCTCGTCGGTGGTCAGGTGATGCCGGACGGCCCCGGCCCCATCGTGCTTTCGCTCGAACGGATGAACCGCATCCGGGGCGTCTACCCGGAAGAGAACGCCCTCGTCGCCGAGGCCGGCGCGACGCTTGCGGTGGTCCAGGGCGCGGCGGAGGAGGCGGGCCGGCTCTTCCCGCTCTCCTATGCCTCCGAGGGCACGGCGACGATCGGCGGCGCCCTCGCGGTGAATTCCGGCGGCCTCAACGTCCTGCGCTACGGCACCGCCCGAGACCTCGCGCTCGGGGTGGAGGCGGTGATGCCGTCGGGAGAGATCTTCCACGGCCTGCGGAGGCTCAGGAAGGACAACACCGGCTACGACCTCCGCCACCTTCTCATCGGCTCGGAAGGCACCCTCGGCATCATCACGGCCGCGAGCCTCCGGCTCGTCCAGCGCCCCGCGAAGGTCGCCACGGCGCTCCTCGTCGTGCCCGGTCCCGAGGCGGCGCTTTCGCTTCTCGCCGAGACGATGGAGCGCGCCGAAGGCACCATTTCGGCTTTCGAGATCATCTCCGGCGCCGGCTTCGATTTTCTCGCCGAGGCCGGGCTGAAGGTGCACCGCCCCTTCGCCGAGACCCCCGACTGGTCGGTGCTCGTCGAAATCTGCACCGGGCCGTCCGCCGACCCGCAGGCGTTTCTGGAGGAGCTCTTCGCCGAGGCCTTCGAGAACGGGCTCGTCAGCGACGGCGTGATCGCCGCGTCCGAGGCCCAGCGGCTCGACCTCTGGCACATCCGCGAGACCATCCCCGAGGCCAACAGGCTCATCGGCGCCATCTCGTCCCACGACATCTCGCTGCCGCTCTCGGAGGTCGCGGGCTTCATCGCGGAAGCCGGTGCCGCGCTCGCCGGGCGCGCGCCCCTCCGCATCAACACCTTCGGCCACCTCGGCGACGGCAATCTCCATTACAACCTTTTCCCGCCCGAGGGCCGCAAGGCCGCCGAATTCGCCGATCTGCGCGAAGACCTCTCCCGCCTCGTCTACGACATCGTCGTCGCGCGCGGCGGCTCGATCAGCGCCGAACACGGCGTGGGACGGCTGAAGCCCGAAGAGATCGCCCGCTACGGCGACCCCGCCCGACTTTCGGCGATGCGCGCGATCAAGGCGGCACTCGACCCCGCGGGCATCATGAACCCCGGCGCCGTCCTGCCGCCATGAGCGAGGCGCGCGACGTTCTTCTCCTCGGCGCGACCGGGACCGCCGGGCGGGCGACGGCGGCCGCGCTCGCCGGGGCCGGCCACCGGCTCACCGCCCTCCTGCGCCCCGGCCGCGATGGCGCGGGCCTGCCGCCGGGCACGGCCTTCGTTCATGCCGAGGCGACCGACGCGGGCGCACTCGCGGAGGCGGTTCGCGCCGCGAAACCGCAGGCGGTCGTCTCCTGCCTCGCCTCGCGCACCGGTGCGCCGGCCGATGCATGGGCCATCGACCACGCCGCCCATTCCACCGCGCTCGCCGCCGCGAAGACCGCAGGTGCCGCGCAGTTCGTGCTTCTCTCCGCCCTCTGCGTGCAGAAGCCCCGCCTCGCCTTCCAGCATGCAAAGCTCGCCTTCGAGACCGACCTCATGGCGTCCGGCCTCACCTGGTCCATCGTGAGGCCCACCGCTTTCTTCAAGTCGCTCTCGGGCCAGGTCGAGCGGGTGCGCGCCGGCAAGCCCTTCCTCGTCTTCGGTGACGGCCGGCTCACCGCCTGCAAGCCGATATCCGATGCCGATCTCGGCGCCTTCATCGCCGGTTGCCTCACCGACTCCTCCCGCGAAAACCGCATCCTGCCCATCGGCGGGCCCGGTCCCGCCCTCACCCCCGCCGACCAGGCCGCGATCCTCTCGGAGCTTCTCGGCCGCGATGTGCCGCTCCGCCGCGTGCCCGTGGCGCTTCTCGATACCATCGCTGGCGCTCTCACCCTCGCCGGCAAGCTCAGCCCGAAGCTCGCCGCCAAGGCGGATCTCGCCCGCATCGGGCGCTACTACGCTACCGAATCGATGCTGGTGCTTGACCCCGAGACGGGGGAATACGATGCCGCTGCCACGCCCGAGACCGGCACCGAGACCCTGCGCGACCATTACGAAAAGCTGCTCTCGGGAGACGCCGAGGCCGATCTCGGCGAACACGCCGTCTTCTGACCGGCGACCGGGTTCACCAAAGAGCGTCCCGCTCTACGCCCCTTCGAACTCGCAGAGCGCGTGAACGTCCATCCCCATCGCCTCGAGCTTCTTCCTGCCGCCGAGCTCGGGCAGATCGATGATGAAGGCGCAGCCGACGATGTCGCCGCCCATCCGCTCGATGAGCTGGATACCCGCCGCCGCCGTCCCGCCGGTCGCCAGCAGGTCGTCGACCACGAGCACCTTCTCGCCGGCCTCGATGGCGTCGGTGTGCACTTCCATCACCGCCTCGCCGTATTCGAGCTTGTAGTCCTGGGAATGGGTGGGGCCGGGCAGCTTGCCCTTCTTGCGGACCGGCACGAACCCCACCGAGAGCTGGTGCGCGATGGCACCGCCGATGATGAAACCGCGCGCCTCGAGGCCGACGACCTTCTCGATCCGCTCGCCCGCGTAGGGGTTCAGGAGCTGGTCGATGCACATTCTCAATCCCCGGGGGTCGGCGAACAGCGTCGTGACGTCCCGGAACATGATCCCCTCATGGGGGAAATCGACGATGGTTCTGATGTAGTCCTTGACGGTCTTTCCGGGGGCCATCGGGCAGTCGCTCCGTGCGTGGTTGAGGCGCCGACCACTCTCCCGATGGCCCGGGGATTGTGCAACCGTTTCCGTCAGTTCCTCGTCAGCGAACGCCAGAACCCGTAGACGCGCCTCGTCAGCGAGGGTGCGCGCGATGTCCGCCAGTCGAGACGATCGTCCAGAAGAAGGCATCTTGCGGTGTAGAGTGTCATTTTTTCATTCCTTTCCATTGTTCCCCCCGCTATTCTTGTGTAGCGATAGAATATCTTATGTATATACAAATGATCGCAAGGTCAAGGTGACGGGGAAGGCTTGGGCAAGAAGGACGAGAAGAAGGGCGGCAAGGACAGCCAGCTGATCCTCCGGCTCGAGAAAGGGGACCGCGATGAATTCGTGGCCCTTTGCAAGGAAATGGATACGTCCGCGGCCCGCGAAATTCGCCGGTTCATCCGCGAGTTCATCAAGGAAAACAGCTAGAGCGTGGGGCCGCTCAGGAGTCCGGGTCGGCTTCGGGCTTCCCGGACATGCGAAATCAACGGGCCGGAACGGGTCGCAGCATTGCCAAGGCACGCGACACGCTCTGAACAGGTTCTTCCGCCCCGGGCCGGGCCCGGGGCTTCGCGCGGCGTCGGTGCCCGGGCGGGACTTCTGCCCGTCAGCCGAGCACCCGCCCCGCCACCGCGTCGAGCTTCGCGACCATCGCCGCGTCGCGCTTCTCCGGCGCGGTCAGCACCGCGTGGTCGAGCGCGCGGTCGCAGCCGTGGGGGCAGGGCGCGCGGTCGGCCCCGAGCCGTTCCGGCAGGCCCTTCACGAGCGCCCGCGCCTTGTCGGCATTGCCGGTGAGCGTGGCGATGATGTCGGCGATATCCACCTCGCCGTGGTCGGGATGCCAGCTGTCGTAATCCGTCACCATGGCGACGGACGCGTAACAGAGTTCCGCCTCCCGGGCGAGCTTCGCTTCGGGCATGTTCGTCATCCCGATCACATCCGCCCCCCAGGCCTCGCGGTACATCTTCGATTCCGCGACCGAGGAGAATTGCGGGCCCTCCATGGCAAGGTAGGTCCCGCCGTCATGCACCGTCACCCCTGCGGCCCGCGCGGCGTCGAGGCAGGCCGCGCCGAGCCGCGGGCAGGTCGGATGCGCGACGCTCACATGGGCGACGAAGCCCGCGCCGAAGAACGTCTTTTCCCGCGCGACGGTGCGGTCGATGAACTGGTCGACGATGACGAAATGGCCCGGCGCGTATTCCTCGCGGAACGACCCGCAGGCCGAGACGCTGATCACGTCCGTCACCCCGATCCGCTTCAGCGCGTCGATGTTGGCGCGGTAGGGCACGGTGGTGGGCGAATGGACATGCCCCCGGCCGTGGCGCGGCAGGAAGGCCATGCGCACCCCGTCGAGATGCCCGGTCAGAACCGCGTCCGACGGCACGCCCCAAGGGCTTTCCACCGCCCGCCATTCGGCGTTTTCGAGACCGTCGATCTCGTAGACCCCCGACCCGCCGATCACCCCGATCATCGTCTCGCCCATGGCCGTCTCCATTTCCACACCCCAGAGACATACAGGCATCGACATAAGGCGAGAACCCGCTTCAAGGCGCGTGGCGCTCGAGCTCGGCGATGTCGGCAGATTGCAGCGCGGCGGCGGCCGCGGCAATCCGCGCGGCGGGCCAGTCCCACCAGGAAAGCGCGAGCAGCCGTGCGACCTCGCCCGGCGCGAACCGCATCCGCACCACCCGGGCGGGGTTGCCCGAAACCACCGCGTAGTCGGGCACTGCCCCGCGCACGACCGCTCCGGCGCCCACGATCACGCCGGACCCGATATCCGCGCCGGGGCAGATCAAGGCCCCGTGGCCGAGCCAGACATCGTTTCCGACGCGCGTGTCGCGCGTGTCGGGCTGGTAGGCTTCCATCGCGCCGGGGTCGAACACCGCGAAGGGATAGGTCGAGGCTCCGCTCGTGGCGTGATTGGCCGACGCCGTGATGAACCTCACGCCATGGGCGATCTGGCAGAACCGCCCGATCCGAAGCGTCTCGGTGGAGAAGGCAAAGAGGTAGGGAGCGAGCCGCGCCGCCCAGCCTTCGGGCGGCGGCGGGTCGAAGTCGGAGGCGTAGGTGTAGTCGCCGACCTCGAAGCGCGGGTGATCGACGACGCCGCCAAGGTGAACGGTGCCCGTGTGGGGCGTGCCATCGGGCAGGATAATGGGGTGGACGCGCGCGGCGTCGGGCAGGGTGGCAGGCATGGGGGATCCTTCGAAAACCGGGAAACGTTCAGGGTTTCAAAGGGTCAGCTCCACGGTCGCCTCCATCGCTTGCTGTGCGCTTTATGGCATATCGCGGTGACGTTTCCAACCTCGCCTGCCGGATCGACCCCGTGCGCCCCTGTCATCACGCGGCTCCGGCCCCGCTCGCGCCACGGTTCGCGGCCCCGCCTCTGCCGCGCGCCTCGCTGGTTCCGGCGGCAGCGCCATCGGAGTTCGGCTCGACGGCAGCTACCGGGGACACCTCGGAGGCCCTTCTTCGTTCCGAAAATACTCAGGCTCTGCGCGCGGGCCCGGAACTGTCTGCCCAGGCTACGCGCCTTTCGGCCGCTCGAGGCTGAAAAGCTCCCGCACCGTGGTGTAGTCGAGATACCCGCACCGCGCCACGGGCCGGACCTTCTTCAGGTCGAAGATCCCCTCCGTCAGGCAATCGTCGCGGATATGCACGCCGGTGACCTCTCCGAAGGCCACGAAATTCGCCATGCCCTCCAGCTTCACCACCGACACCAGCCGGCATTCGAGGGAGGCGGCCACGCCCTCGACCCTGGAACAGTCGATCGTCTCGCAGGGCACCCGGTCGAGCCCGGCGTGGGCGAACTCGTCGGTTCCCCGGGGCCAGGGCCCCGACGACGCGTTCATCGCGCCGAGAAAATCCTCGGTGACGAGATTGACGCAGAAGACCCCCGTCTCGCGAATGTTGCCCATCGTGTCCTTGGTGCCGTCCCGGTCGGGCTTTGCGCTCGTCGAGGCGAACATGACCTGCGGCGGCGTGTAGGCGACCGCGTTGAAGAACGAATAGGGCGCGAGGTTCTCCGACCCGTCGGCGGCCCTTGTCGAAATCCAGCCGATGGGCCTCGGCGCGACGATGGCGTTGAACGGGTTGCGGGGCAGGCCGTGGCCGTCGTCGGGGCGGTAGAACATGATGGTTTCCTTCGATTTGCCGGGGACCTAGCGCCATGCTACGCGGCGGGCCAGTCGAAACGCGGAGGGGCGATGAGGCTTTTCACCGAAAGCCCTCAGGATTGGTGGGAGGTCGAGACTCTCTTCGACCTCGCCTTCGCGCCCGGCCGCGAGGCACTGTCGTCCTACCGGCTGCGCGAGGGCATCGCGCCTGTGGCGGACCTCTGTCACGTGCTGCGCGATGCGGACGGCAGCCTCGCGGCGGCGGTGCGCTACTGGCCGGTGCGCGCGGGCGGCGCGCCCGCACTGCTTCTCGGCCCCATAGCGGTGCACCCGATCCATCAGGGCGAGGGGCTTGGCGGCTATCTCATCGAGGAAAGTCTCGCCGCGGCTTCGGGCTGGGAGCGCGTGCTTCTCGTCGGCGACGAATCCTATTACGGTCGCTTCGGGTTCCACCGCCTCGACGGCGTCGAGATGCCCCCGCCGACCAACCCCGACCGGGTGCTCGGACGCGCCCTCGTTCATGGAGCCTGGGAGGGCATCGAAGGCCCCGTCACCCGCTGGAGCTAGTCCCCTTCGCCCTTCGCCTCCGCCTGGCGGCGCACGAGGACGGCCCTCAGGTCGTGCATCGCGAGCAGCAGGTCGCCCGCGACCGCCTCGATCTCGGCGTCGCTCGCCTTCGTCTGCGCCCAGTGCGCGGCGTGGTTGATCGCCTCGATGCAGCGCGCGATCTCCTCGCTCTCCCGGGAGGCCAGCACTGCCTGCCGGGCCGCGATCCAGGCCTCGATTTCGGCACGCTCCGTCTCGCCGAGTTCCCGTGACCCCTGCACCCTGATTTCCCCGTTCCGGACGTTGGCGAAGGCGAGCGGGTCGAGGTCCAGCCGGCCCTGCCGGTTTTCGGCATCTACGCGGAAGACCTGCGCCCCGTTCTCGCGCAGCCGGAAATAGAGGTCGGGCAGTTTCACCGGCATTTCTCCGCGAAACCGGCAATCCGCTCCATCGCCCGGGCGAGGTCGGCGTCCGAGGCGGCGTAGCTGATCCGGATATGCGGGCTCAGCCCGAAGGCGCTCCCGAACACCACGGCCACGCCTGCCTCTTCGAGCAGTGCCTCGGCCACCGCGCGGTCGTCGTCGAGCGCCCTGCCGCGGGCGCTCGTTCTCCCGACGAGCCCCGCCACGGAGGGATAGACGTAGAAGGCCCCATCGGGTTCGGGGCAGTCGATCCCCTCCATCGCGTTCAGCGCGCCGACGACGAAATCCCGCCGGCGGAGGAACGCTGCGCGGGCCTCGGCGAGGTAGTCCTGCGGGCCGGTCAGGGCGGCCACGGCGGCGGCCTGGCTGATCGAGCAGGGGTTCGTCGTCGATTGCGACTGAAGCTTGCGGATCGCGGCGATGAGCGGGGCGGGGCCACCGGCGAAGCCGATGCGCCAGCCGGTCATCGCGTAGGCTTTCGAGACGCCGTTGACCGTCAGGATACGTTCCTTCAAGTCGGGCGCCACGGCTGCAAGGGTGGCGAAGTCGAAACCGGGATAGGCGATATGCTCGTAGATGTCGTCGCAAAGGACGTGAACCCGCGGGTGGCGTTCGAGCACCTCCGCCAGTGCCGCAAGGTCGTCCGCCCGGTAGCCCGCCCCGGTGGGGTTGCCGGGCGAATTGAGGATGAGCCATTTCGTCCGGGGCGTGATCGCGGCCTCGAGCGCCTCCGCCGACAGCCTGAAGCCCGCCTCCGGGCCGGCGGGCACGATCACCGGTTCCGCCCCGCAGAACCGCACCATATCGGGGTAGCTCACCCAGTAGGGCGCGGGCACGATCGCCTCGTCGCCGGGCTCGAGCGTCGCCAGAAGCGCGTTCCAGATCACGTGTTTGCCACCCGAGCCCACGGTGATCTCGTCGGGTGCATAGGTGAGCCCGTTGTCGCGGACGAACTTCTCCGCCACGGCGGCCTTCAGCTCGGCCGTGCCGTCGACGGCGGTATAGCGCGTCTCGCCCCGCTCCATCGCCGCGACGGCGGCGGCGCGGATATGGGCGGGCGTGTCGAAATCGGGCTCGCCGGCGGCAAGGGCGACGATGTCCGCGCCTCCGGCCCTCAGCGCCGCCGCGCGCGTCGTCATCGCGACCGTCGGAGACGCGCCGAACCTCTCCAGTGTCGCGGACAGAAACGCCATGGTCGCCTCCGGAATGCTGCCATCTTGGGCTTTTCACAATAATCGTGTTAGGTCCATAGACCCACACCCCGGAGGAGCAACGATGCCTGACAGCGACGACGCGACACTCGACTGGTATGGAGACGGATCGGCCACGCTCGGCGACCGGCTCACCGCCGCGCGGGAAGATGCCGGCCTCACGCCCGAGGCCCTCGCCGGCCGTGTGGGCGTCTCGAGCGCCACTCTCGAAGCCTGGGAGGCGGACATGTCCGAGCCCCGGGCGAACCGGCTGTCGATGCTCTCGGGCGTTCTCAACGTTTCGCTCCGCTGGCTCCTGACGGGCGTCGGCGAGGGGGTCGACGAGCCCCGTGCGGACGACGCGGTGCTGCCCCAGAGCGACGTTTCCTCCATTCTCGCCGAGGTCCGGGCCCTGCGCGGCGAGGCGGCGCGGACGGCCGCGCGGCTCGAAAAGCTCGAGGAACGCCTCGAAGCGGCCGCGAGCGTGGCATGACCGGCACGGAGGCCGCCGAAACCCGCCTCAAGCGCCTGCGCATCCGCTCCTGGCGCCGCGGCATCCGGGAGATGGATCTCATCCTCGGCGGCTTCTTCGACCGGGCCGGCGCGGACCTCGCCGCGTCGGAGCTCGACCTTTACGAGACGCTGCTCGAGGAGAACGACCACGACATCTACCAGTGGTTCGCGGGTCGTTCGGCCCCGCCCGAGGCCTATGCCGGGCTCATCGACCGCATCGCGCAGGCTCGACCGGCGAGCTGATCTCGGGGATTTTCCGATAGTTTTCGGGGTTTAAACGGATTGTTGGGGATTTTGGCCGAGACCGGCGCCACCCTGAGGTCGTTCCGGAGCCGCCCCGATGTCCCTACAGCAGCCGATCCTGTCCGAAGTCGCGCAGGGGTTCCACGCGGACTATCTCGAAAGTCTCGCCCTGGTCGAACGCCTGCACCGCCTCCTGCTCGACGTCGTCAAGGACGAGTTCGAGCGGCTCGGCCTGCTCGACATCAACGCCGTCCAGGCGCTTCTGCTCTTCAACATCGGTGAAAACGAGGTCACCGCGGGCGAATTGAAGACCCGCGGCTACTACCAGGGCTCGAACGTCTCCTACAACCTCAAGAAGCTCGTCGAGACCGGCTACATGCACCACCAGCGCTGCGAGATCGACCGCCGCTCGGTCCGCGTGCGCCTCACCGACCGTGGCCGGGAGATTCGCGATATCGTCGCCGGCCTCTTCGAGCGCCATGCGCGCGGCCTCGAGAAATCGGGCGTGCTCGGGGATGCGGGGATCGAGCCCGTGAACGAAACACTGAAGCGCCTCGAGCGCTTCTGGGGCGACCAGATCCGTTACATCTACTGAGCCGGGCGGCGCAGCACCTCGCCGCCCGTCCGGCAGGTATTTGAGCCAAGATGAAGCCCCGCGCCGCCCCCTACCAGTGCCCGGTGTTCTCCATCGACGCCCACGGCTCCTTCGGCGGCAGCGCATCGCCTTTCTGCAGAAGCTCGACCGAGACGTTGTCGGGCGAGCGCACGAAGGCCATGTGCCCGTCGCGCGGCGGCCGGTTGATCGTCACGCCGGCATCCATCAGCCGCTGGCACGCCTCGTAGATGTCGTCGACCCGGTAGGCGAGGTGGCCGAAATGGCG